>DATCAV010000115.1:0-2476 GCA_036512415.1 Candidatus Dormiibacterota bacterium
CCGTGCTGGATGATGCGAGCCGCGTCGCCCAACGTGTGGGTGGAGGCGGCGCAGGCAGTGGTCACGGTCGTGTTTGGACCACGAAGGTGGAAGTTCATGGCCACCGAAGCCGCTGCCATGTTGGGGATGATCATCGGCGCGTAAAGCGGGTTGAGGCGCCCCTTCGTTGCGTAGGAAATGGCCCCCGTCGTCATCTCGATGAAGCCGCCGATCCCGGTGCCCATGTCAACGCCGACCCGGAAGCTGTCCTCTTTCGCGAGGTCCAACCCGGAGTCGGTGAGGGCCATTCCGGACGCGGCGACAGCCAGCTGGGAAAACCGCGCCATCCGCTGCGCCGCCTTGCGGTCCATGTATTGCTGGGGATCGAAGCCATGCACCTCGCAAGCGAACTTGGTCGCCAGCTTTTCGGTCGCGTAGCTGCCTTCGACCGTGCGCGCGCCGCTGCGACCCTCGATCAGGCCGTCCCAGTACTCCTCGACGTTTTTGCCGAGCGGGTTCACAGTCCCCATGCCGGTCACCACGACACGCGTCCGACCATTCGTTTTCACTTGCCCACCTCTGCCCGAATCTTACCGACGAGCTGATTCTCCACCGCTTCCTTCGCCACCCTGATCGCGTTCTTGATGGCGCGGGCGTCGGAACGGCCATGAGCGACCACCGCCACGCCGTCGATTCCAAGCAGCGGCGCACCTCCAAACTCGCGCCAGTCGATGCGGTCGCGGAGCTTGCGTACGCCTCCCCTGATCAGCAGGCCGCCGATCTTGCCACGCGTGGTTTTCGGTATCTCCTCACGCAGGTTGCGGAACAGGAAGTCAGCCGTCGCCTCGGCCATCTTGATCGCGATGTTGCCGACGAAGCCGTCGGCGACCACGACGTCGGCTTTTGACGCGTAGAGGTCCTTCGGCTCGATGTTGCCGACGAACCAGCGCATGGAGCCCTTCAGCCGGCGGGCAGTTTCCTTGACCAGCTCGTTGCCTTTGCCCTCTTCCTCGCCGTTGCTGAGAAGGCCGACACGAGGGTTGGTGCGGCCGAGCATCTCACGCGCATAGACGGCGCCCATGGCCGCGAACTGCACCAGGTACTCGGGCCTCGAGTCGACGTTCGCGCCGACGTCGAGAAAGTAGGCAAACCCTGTTTGCGTGGGGACGATAGAGCCGAGAGCCGGCCTGTCGACGCCACGAATCCGTCCTTGAATGAACAGGGCGGTCGCCATGACCGCTCCGGAGTTGCCGGCTGACACCCAGCCGTCCGCCCTGCCCTCCTTGCACATGCGAGCGCAGACATTCATCGAGGAGTCGGGCTTCGAACGCACCGCCTGCGCGGGATGGTCCTCCATCGTGACCACCTGCGTGCATGGCACCAGCCGCAGCAGCGGATGCTGGTCCAGCAGGGGTTGGACAGCGGACGGTAGTCCGACCACCAACACTTCGATTTTGTATTCCGCGGCGGCTTGCGACGCGCCCTGTAGCACCTGCGCCGGCGCGTGATCGCCGCCCATGGCGTCGACTGCTATTTGCATGTCTGGAAACCGGACTCAGATATCGAGGTTCCGGACGCTCTTGGCATGCGCCTGGATGAACTTCTTGCGCGGTTCGACGTCGGGTCCCATCAGCTTCTCGAACGTGTCGTTGACCGCAGCGACGTCTTCCACGTTGACCTGCAGCAGAACGCGCGTGGCCGGGTTCATCGTCGTTTGCCAAAGCTCCTCGGCATTCATTTCGCCAAGACCCTTCATTCGCGCGGACTCGGCGTTCTTGCCGAGCTGCCGGAGCGCCTTGTCGCGATCGCCTTCGGAATGGCACCAGATGATCTGCTTGCCCTTGAACACTTTGAAGAGCGGCGGCTGGGCCATGTACAGGTAGCCCTTCTCGATTATCGCGGGGAAGTATCGATAGAAAAAGGTGAGCAGGAGCGTGCGGATGTGGCTGCCGTCCACGTCCGCGTCGGTCATCGTGATGACGCGGTGGTAGCGCATCTTCTCGATATTGAAGTTGTCGCCGACGCCCGCGCCCATCGCCGTGATCAGGTTGCGGATCTCATCTGAGGTGAGCACCTTGTCGAGACGCGCCTTCTCGACATTGAGAATCTTTCCGCGCAGCGGCAGGATCGCCTGCGTCCGGCGGTCGCGTCCGCCCTTGGCGGTGCCGCCGGCCGAATCACCCTCGACGATGTAGAGCTCGCAGTGTGCGGGGTCGCGCTCCGAGCAGTCCGCGAGCTTGCCTGGAAGCGTGCTCGACTCGAGAAGGCTCTTCCTCTGCACCAGGTCGCGCGCCTTGCGCGCCGCCTCGCGTGCCCGGGCCGCGGTCAGCGACTTCTCGACGATGCGACGCCCGTCACTGGGGTTTTCCTCCAGGTACTGCGTCATGCCTTCGGTCAGGGCGATGGAGACGTGGCCCTGGACCTCGGCGTTGCCCAGCTTGCCTTTCGTCTGTCCTTCGAACTGCGGGTCCAGCACCTTGACGCTGATCACCGCGGT
>DATCAV010000116.1:0-2655 GCA_036512415.1 Candidatus Dormiibacterota bacterium
GGAAAGTAGCGGGTCATCGGCCGCGAACCTCGGCTGATCAGGGCCACCTCGTCACCGTCGCGGTACACGAGCGTGCGAAAACCGTCCCATTTGGGCTCGTACTCCCAGCGATCGCCCTTGGGAATTCCGGTCTCGGATGGGGCTGAGAGCATCGGCTCCATGTCGATTGGGATCGGGGTTTTCAACCGATTTGTCCCCAGGTGTCTATATCTTGTGGACAGCGGACGCCTGTGCTACCATATCGTCCGCCGGTACCCCGGCCACCAATTTCGACTCCACGCCCCCACCCCAGCCTTGGGAAGCTCGCGCAAGCGGGCTTCCCGCTTTTAAGGGCAAGCTCGCTCAAGCGGAGCTTCCCGCTTTTAAAAGCTAGCTCGCGCAACCGAGCGTCCCCTTATTTGGGACGGAACCGGTTGAGCAGGTCGCTCACGGTGACGTTGCTGTAGTCCTTCCCGAGCACCGCCTGCGCGGTCTGCCAGACAGCACGCGCCGGGGCCGGTCCCTTCTCGGCCAGGTCCGACAGGCGCAGGGCTCCGTAAACCTGGATCTGCGGCACCTGCGCCAGCTGGGCGGCGACCCACTGAGCCCACTGCTCGACGTTGCCTGCGCTCGGGCCCACGCCCTGCACCCCATCGGGCTTTGACTTGGGGACCGTGCCCCATGCCTGCGGCGCCGCGGTCACCTTGTCAACAGCTGCCGCCACCTTGGCGGCCCCGGCCGTCTTCAGCGCACCCGCGACCGCTTGAGCCTTGGCTGCCTCCTCCTCCGCCTTCTGCATGCCGGCAGCTGCCTTGGCCTCGGCCTCGTGCGCTGCAGCCTTGGCCTCCTCTGCCGCCTCGGCGGCCTTGGCTGCCGCTTCGGCCCGCGCCGCCTTGAGGGTGGAAAGACCCTCTCCAGCGATCTCGCTGATCCGGTCTGCCGCGCTGCCGGAGGCGCTGCTCGCGTCGCCGTCGCCAGTGCGCAGGCGCTCGCCAAAACCCCGCCCCATCGCTCCGCCGATCAGACTGGGGACGTCGAGCCCCGTGAGGCCCTTGATCGCGGTCGTCGATTCGATCATGGCGCGCGTCGCGTTCTTGACGAGGTCAGACGCGCCGTCCGCGCTCATCACGGTCAGCGAGTTGATATGGCCCATAGGCTCCGCCGCCGCCCTGACGATTTCAGGCAGAGCAGCCAGCACTGTTTGGATGATGGCCGCCTCGTTGAACTGCTTGTAAGCGTCCGCGCGCATCGCCAGCGCTTTCGCCTCGGCTTCACCCTTGGTCAGAACGATCTGGGCTTCCGCGCCTCCTTCCAGTCGTGTCGTCTCCGCGTCAGCTTCGGCGGACGCGATCTTCGCGCGCTTGTCGCCTTCGGCCTTTGCGATGACTGCCTGGGCCAGGGCGGCAGCAGGCTTGACCGTCGAAGAAAGCAGCTCCTTCTCTTTGCGGTCAGCCTCGAGCTGGGCGAGCTCTGTCTGCTTGCGCACCACCTCTTGCTGGGCTTCGGCCTGTGCCAGTGGTCCTGCCTGGTCGGCGCGCGCCTGGGCGGCCGCGACCTGCGTCTTCGTCTCCGCCTCTCGCAATGCGACGTCTCGGGCGGCATTGATCTTGATCTGCTGCGACTCCGCCTCTCGGACCGCCGCTTCCTGGTCGGTCGTGGCCTTCACCATGCGGGCATCGCGGGTGACCGTCGACACGCTCTGCTGACCGAGCAGCTCGATGTAGTTCGACTCGTCAGAGAAGCTCTGGATCGTGAAGGCGTCGATCTGGAGACCGCTGGTGGCAAGGTCGCCCTTGGCCGCGTCCTGCACCTGCTGTAGCAACTTCTGGCGGTCCCGAATCAGCTCCTCGATGGTCAGCGTTCCGACGATCGATCGGAGCGATCCTTCGAGCACGTTCTTCACGATGGAGTCCACCTGCTCGGGCTTCGCATCAAGGAATCGCTCCGCCGCGTTGCGCAGCGACTCCACATCGCGCCCGATCTTGAAGGTGGCCACGCCCTGGACCTGGACCTTGATGCCCTGGCTCGTGACGGCGTCGGCGAGCTGCACGTTGATCTGGCGGGCGGTGAGCTTGAGCTTGCCGACGCGGTCGAGGAGCGGGCGGATGAACGTGCCGCCGCCGACCACGACCTTGACGCCGCGGTCTCCTGGGCTCGACATCACCTGCCCTTTCTCGTCGCGCACCTTGGCGCCGCGGGAGCCGGCGACGATGAGGGCCTCGTTCGCGCTGGCCACCTTGTAGCGGCTGGCGACGAAGGCGATGAGCAGGATGAGGATGATCACGCCGGTGACGGCGAGGAATGGTGTCGAGGTCACAAAACTAGGCATCCGGACGTGCTCCTTCAGTGGTGACTAACGGGACGGGGGCGACGACGATGTTGCTGCCGGCGACCGCAACGACCTTGACCGTGCGCCCGGATGGGATCTCGGAATCGGATGTGGCAGTCAGGTTGTGCGATCCGCCCGCGAAGCTGATCAGCACCGTGCCGAACCGGTTCGCGGGGATTCCGACCGAGACTCTCCCGGTCGAGCCGATCATCTCCTCGAGCCTGAAGGTGTCCGACGACTCGGCCTGCTTGAGGACCTTGAAGGCGCCGAATACGACGCCGGAGCCAAGCAGCCCAGCCACGATGCCTGCAAGGGTCGCCACTCCGACCCCTGCGCCGAGGCCATGG
>DATCAV010000117.1:0-7636 GCA_036512415.1 Candidatus Dormiibacterota bacterium
GGCAGCCCGCAGCGGGGGCATGGCGGCCGGCCAGCCGTCAGCACGGTCTCCGCCTGCTTCGAGAAGGCGACGACCTGCTGCTGGCTCAGCCAGAAGCGGATGCTCGGAGCGTCCCCGGCCGCGGGGCTGTCCTCGATGGCAGCGGACTCGCTTGCCACCAGGACGAACATCTTCCGAGCTTCGTGGAAGCCGAGACCCATCTCGCCGACCTGCCATTCCGGCTCCCCTGGCGCGAGCGCGGCCTTGCCTGTCAACCGTTCCGGCAGCTCGATCCCCTGCGCCTCGAGCATCTGGTGGACGCGAACTATCAAGGCCTGGATCTGCGCCTTCTCGCAGGTGAGCGTCAGGGTGCGCCCCCTGCCCTTGGCGAGCAGGAAGAAGCGCCGCTGGCCGGGTTCCCCGACTGCAGCCACTGCGATGTCATCGACCGGATCGAGCTCGAAGATGGCCATTGGTTCAAAGAGTACGGTGATTGCAACCTTGGGCCCCTCTCTCGGCCGGCCCGCTTCGCGGAGGGCCCTCCCACGCCTTCGGCGCGGGGACCCCAGAGGAAGGCAGCCTTCCCCGAGAAGGTGGGAGGGAGCGGGGGCGGAATCCAAGCCCCCATCAAAACGAGGGCGGTTCCGCGTTTTGGTCTGGTTGCGGAGGGGAAGAAAATCAAAGTAAATATTCAAAGGCCCGTCACAACCGCGGCCTGGAGGACTAACTGATAAATGCCAAAAACTGTAGGAATTGATCTGGGGACGACCAACTCAGTCATCGCCGTCATGGAGGGCGGCGAACCCGTCGTCATCCCGAACTCGGAAGGCTCTCGAACCACGCCCTCGGTGGTCGCATTCACCAAGTCCGGTGAGCGACTTGTAGGGCAGCTTGCCCGCCGGCAGGCGGCCGTCAACCCGGAGAACACCATCTCGTCGATCAAGCGGTTCATGGGCCGGAAGTCCAGCGAGGTCGACTCCGAGAGGAAGATCGTGCCTTACGACGTGAAGTCGGGCAAGGACGACCGCGTCGTCGTCAGGATCCCGAACGCCGACAAGGAGTTCACCCCGGAGGAGATCTCCGCGATGATCCTCCAGAAGCTGAAGACCGACGCCGAGGCCTACCTTGGCGAGAAGGTGACCGACGCGGTCATCACCGTCCCCGCTTACTTCAACGACTCGCAGCGGCAGGCGACCAAGAACGCCGGCCAGATCGCCGGGCTGAACGTCGTCCGCATCATCAACGAGCCCACGGCTGCATCACTTGCATACGGCCTCGACAAGAAAGCCAACGAGACGATCCTCGTCTTCGACCTTGGCGGCGGCACCTTCGACGTGTCCGTCCTGGATGTTGGCGACGGCGTCTTCGAGGTCAAGTCGACCAACGGTGACACTCACCTCGGTGGCGACGACTACGACCGCAGGGTCGTGGAATGGCTCGCCGAGGAGTTCAAGAAGTCGAACGGCATCGACCTGAAGGCCGACCGCCAGGCTCTGCAGCGCCTGACCGAAGCGGCGGAGCGGGCCAAGATCGAGCTGTCGAGCCGTCTCGAGACCTCGGTCAACCTGCCCTTCATCACCGCCGACCAGACGGGGCCGAAGCACCTCGAGATGACGCTCACCCGGGCGAAGTTCGAGTCGCTCACTTCCGACCTCACCGAGCGATGCCGGGGACCGTTCCTGGCGGCGCTCAAGGACGCCAGCCTCACCCCGCAGCAGATCCACGAGGTCGTGCTGGTCGGTGGGTCCACCCGAATGCCGGTGATTCAGAAGCTGGTGAAGGACCTGCTGGGCGGGAAGGAGCCCCACAAGGGGGTCAACCCCGACGAGGTGGTCGCCATCGGTGCAGCCATCCAGGCCGGTGTCCTGAAGGGCGAGGTCAAGGACATCCTTCTACTGGATGTGACCCCGCTGTCTCTGGGCGTTGAGACCCTCGGTGGCGTGATGACCAAGCTCATCGAGCGCAACACGACGATCCCAACCTCACGCTCGCAGGTCTTCTCGACCGCAGCCGACAACCAGACCTCGGTTGAGGTCCACGTGCTCCAGGGCGAGCGGGAGATGGCGCGTGACAACCGCACGCTGGGCCGCTTCCACCTCGATGGCATTCCACCCGCGCCGCGCGGCATGCCTCAAGTCGAGGTCACGTTCGACCTCGACGCCAACGGCATCCTGAACGTCAAGGCTCAGGACAAGGGCACCGGCCGCGAGCAGTCCGTCACGATCACGGCGTCCTCGACGCTGGCGAAGGACGAAGTCGAGCGCATGGTCAAGGAGGCCGAGGCTCACGCCGGCGAAGACCGCGCGAAGCGCGAAGAGGTCGAGCTGCGCAACCAGGCGGATCACATGATCCACCAGGCCGAAAAGGTCATCAAGGACAACGAGGAGAAGATCCCGGCCGACGTGAAGGCCGAGGTCACGACAAAGCTCGAGTCTTTGAAGACGGTGGCGAAGAGCAACGACACCGCTGCTCTGCGGCGGGAGATGGACGAGTTCAACGAGTCTCTCCAGAAGATCGGCGAGCACATCTACGCTCAGGCGGGCGCCAAGTCAGGCAGCGGATCAGGCGGCCCTGACGGAAGCTCAGCCGAGAGCGAGCCGAAGAAGAAGGACGAGGACGTCGTCGACGCCGACTACAGGGAAGTCAACTAACCGCGCTAGAAACAATCCAGAGGGCTCCGGCTTAGGTCGGAGCCCTTTACTTTTGTGGCAGTGGATGCGTACTTTCGCTCGCGGCGCCAGCTTTGGGCAGCCGTCGGGCTCCTCGTTGGGCTGATCCTCATTGCCTGGGACCTGTGGGCCGCGGCGGGCACATACATCTCCCAATACGCGGTGCGCAACGACTTCCGGCTTGCGTATGGCGCCGCGCTGGTCGGGATCAGGAACGGCTACAGCCACCTCTATGACCTGGCCGCTCAGAAGTCTGCGATCGAAAGCCTCGGCGCCGGCTTCAACCCTCAACCATTCATCTCGCCACCGCCGCTCGCATGGCTCGTCACGCCGCTTGTGCTGCTTCCGTTCTCGGTGGCGCTGGTCATCTGGACGGTGCTTCTGCTGGCCGCCCTGGGCTGGACCTGGTACCTGCTCGCTCCCTCCGACGGGCTGGCCAAAGCTGCTCACCTGGCGTTGCTGCTCGGCGTCTTTCCAGTCGCCTTCGGCGTGATGGTCGGACAGCCCGGAGCACTGGTGGCGGCCGCGGTAGCGACCGCCTGGTGGCTGATGAAGCGGCAGCATCCGGTCTGGGCGGGCCTGGCCCTCGCCCTCGTCGTGCTCAAGCCGCAGATGGCGTTCCTGGTTCCGATCTGCTTGCTGGCTTCGGGTCATGCGCGGACGTTCGGCGCATGGTTGTTGGCCTCGCTTGTGATCGGCCTGGTGGCGCTCGCGCTCCTCGGTCCCGAGGGCGTGGCCCGCTACCGCGATGTCCTGGCGCAAACGCAGACTCCAGCCTGGGATATCACCCGGCGTTATTCGATCTCCGGGCCGATCGGACTTGGGCCGTTGCTGAACGTTACGCAGGTGGGGGTCGTCGCGGCCGCCGTCGTCGCCGCCTGGCGCCACCGGCATCACGGACCCGAGATTCCCATGGCAGCCGGCATCGTTGGCTCGCTGCTCGCGACGCCCTATCTGGGCTTCCAGGACTTCGTCATGCTCGTGGTCGCCGGGTGGCTCGTGGTGCGCGCGGGGGCGAACGCCTGGCAGCTGGTGCTGCTCGTGGTGGGCTACGCGCTTCTGCAGTTCGTGATCGTGGTCCTCGCGGTGCCCATCCTGCTGGCCGAAGCCCTCTTGCTTCTCTCGCTTCTACTCAGGCCGGCCGCTCAACCGCCGCGCGATCTGGCCCGCGTGCATTGAGTCGTGAGCGGCCATGTGCCGGATCAGGGAGGCGATCGTGATGTCTCCGATCGTCGTGAGGGTTCCCGCCCGGTTCCACTCCGCGGCCTTCAGCGAGCGCAGCAGCTTGAGGTGGCGCTGCCGCAGCTCGTAGAACTGGGACCAGGCCCGGAGCGCCGTCAGCTTTTTGTAGTCCGGGTCGGGCATCATCCGCATCTGCGGGTTGGCCACCTTGCGCATGCGGCGCACGCGACTGTAATAGCGACGCTCGGTGTCAAGCAGGTGGTTGAGGATCTGGGCGATGGTCCACGCCCTGCCCCGGTCCTGCACCTCCTCGCTCATGTCGCCGATCAGGAGGCCGAGGGTATCCAGCGTCGCTTCACAGCTGCCGATCAGGTCGGCTGGTTCGTCGTAAGCCACAAGGGCATTTTGATGGAGCCGACGGTGAGATTCGAACTCACGACCTGCCACTTACGAGGCGGCTGCTCTGCCAGCTGAGCTACGTCGGCGAGGACCCGATCCGCGGGCGCGTCCGGAAAGCTTAATTTACGGTCAAGAGCCAGGCGGCCGCGTCCTCGACGGTTTCGAAGTGCGCCACCTCGGTGAGTTTCGACCGCGGGTGCTTGTCGATGTTCTCTGCAATCGTCCGTCCAAGCGGGCTCGTGGGCAGGACAATCGCCGTCCAGTGACGTCCAGCCGCCACCGCTCGAGGCATCCAGTCTTCGATGAGCCATTCCTGGTCTTCATCGGAAACGACTCTCGACTCTTTCGAGTCGATCAGGTTTCGCGAGGCGTGATTCCCGCGGAGGGCGAGGATTTTGAGACCGGCGTTTGATCGCCCAACTCGCCGAAGGCGCGGTTTCGCGGGTCCGTGAAGGCAGCCTCATGGACCTCCAGCATCCACTTCTGAGCCTGTTCCGCCGCCGCCTCGTCGCCTTGCGCCAGGTGCCAGAAACCCAGGTGCTCGCCGAGGTGAAGGTGGCCGTTTGGCGGCACCACCTCCCAGACAAGGCTTTCACTTCCAGGTCGGGGCTTCAGCAGGTCGTCGTCAGAGCAATCATCGATGGCTCGAGCCAGCTCGGCATACGAGACCAGCGCGTCCTCTTTGACGTCGTCCGCCGATCGCCCCCGGTTGGCTGTGTAAACCGCCGCGTTGACCGCGTCGATGTCGGCCGCGTTCGGTGGGGTGCCGCCGGTCCGAACCGCGGTCAGGACCTGGGCGGCGTACCTGCGCCAGTGGGCGAGATGCGCCACGTGATCCCTCGCGCCCCATTCGTTGGGATTGGCGGGAAGAGGGTCCACGCTGAGCCGGTGCAGCTCGCCCTCACGCTCCGCGGAGACGGCAAGCGTCTGAAGCAAGCGCTTCTTCAGTTCCCCCCTCAGCCACTTTCCGAGAATAAGGCAACTCGATCCGCGGGCCTCTCGGGTACCATCGAGACGATGAAGACGTTGGGTGTGGAGCGGCTGGCGGCGGGGGATTACGCCCATGTTCGGCCCCTGCTCGTCGACCTGCACCTTGGGGAGCAGACCCACTACTCGGATCACCCCCAGCTGACCCGGGGCGAAGTCGAGGACCACCTCAGTACAGTGCCGTCGACCTTCGCCGGCGAAAACGTCATCTACGCGGTCCGCGACGAAGCCGGCCAGATCATCGGGTTCTGCTGGATAGTCCTCTTCGACCCGGGGACCGGCCTCGAAGGCGAGGTCGCCGAGGTTTACGTGGCGTCCGAGCACCGGGGCCACGGGATCGGCGAGATGCTGATGGCGCAGGCCGTACGCCTTTTCAAGGAACGGCGGGTGACGCTCGGTTACGTCTGGACGAGGACAGACAACGAGGCCGCGGTCCGGTTGTACACGTCCGCAGGCTTTGAACCGAACCGGCAGCTCGTCCTCACCTGGTACCCGATCGAGCCAAACGACAAGTAACCGCCGCTCCCTAAACTTGGGCCGGTGATCCAACCTCGGGGCGAGCCGCGCCCGGATACTCCGCCCCACCGCCACTGGCGACCCTTGCTGGTGGTCATCGCGAGCGTGGTGGTGACCGCGCTGGTGGCGGCAGGCGTCACGCTCGGAATCCTACGGCTTCAGTCGCGGACCAACCCTCAGCAGGTGAACCTTCGGTCGGGTGTCACCATATCCGAGGAGTCGGCGATCATCCAGGTCGCGGCGAGAGCCAAGCCTGCAGTCGTCACCGTGGTGACGCAGGAGCAGCCGGCGATCAGCCGCGGCTCCGGCTTCCTGATCACCTCCGACGGCTTCATAGTCACCGCGGTGAGCGTGATCTCAGGCGCCAGCAAGATGACGGTTCTGGTGACTGGCGACCCCAACCTTCACGTCGCACGCCTCGTCGATTACGACTGCGAGACCGGCGTGGCGGTGCTGAAGATCGACCAGGTCAATGGGCTGCCGACGTTGGTGTTCGCTGACCCGACAGCGCTGGCACAAGGCCAGGTCGTCGTCGCGGTGGGCGGCCCGCTGGACGGCAGCGCGGTGACGCCGGGTTACGTCAGCTCGCTGCACCGGCCGGCGGTGGTCACCGAATCCGGGACGCAGCGAAGCGTGGAGATCAGCGACACCGTCCAGACCAGCGCGGTGATCGGCGCCGCCACTGCAGGCGGCCCGCTGTTGAACGTCGGCGGCCAGGTCGTCGGCGTCGCCATGCAGTCCCAGGGCTCGAACGCGCCAAGCGGATTTGCGCTCAACGTTGCCGACATCCTCGACGACGTGGAGCAGATCCAGTCGACCGGTCAGGTCGTGGTGTCGTCGCTGGGCGCCACAAGCACCGACCTGACCCAGCAGGTGGCCGCCCTTGCCGGCCTGCCCGAGGGCAGCCAGCTGATCACAGTGGACAAGGGAGGTCCCGCAGCCGCGGCGGGCTTGCAGCCCGGCGACGTCATCACGCAGCTCGACGACGTCAGGCTCGACGCTGCGCACCCGCTCCGGCTGCTGCTCCGCTCGCGCTTCCGCCCCGAACAGCGTGTCGCCGTCACCTACTCGCGCGCCGGCGCCTCGACCCAGGTCCAGCTGACCCTTGCCTCGCAGCACCCGGTGTGCGCATGAGCACCACCTCCGAAAAGGCCATACGCGAGGTGATCGCCGGGGCTTTGACATCAGCTGTCCGCGCCCTGGGGATCGAGGGCGAGCTGCCCGACCTCGAGCTCGGCCGCGCCAAGGGGCCTGACCGCGGGGACTATGCGAGCCCGGCCGGACTCAAGCTGGCGAAGGTGCTCAAACAGGCGCCGCCGGCCATCGCCGCCAAGCTTGCCGAAACCATCTCGATCCCCGAGGGCGCCGCCACGGTGCAAGCGGTCGGGGGCTACGTGAACTTCAGGCTCACGCCCGAGTGGCTGCAGCGGCTCGTCGGTGAGGTGAGCGAGGCCGGACCCGGCTACGGCGCTTCTCAGATGGGGGGCGGCGAGCGGCTACAGGTGGAGTTCGCGAGCATCAACCCGACTGGGCCGCTGCACATCGGCCACGGCCGCGGCACGATCCTCGGCGATTCCATCTGCAGGCTGCTCGAGTTCACAGGCCACAACGTGCAGCGCGAGTACTACGTGAACTCTGACAACACGCAGACGCGACGCTTCGGTGCATCGGTGTACGCGCGGCTGCATGGCCTCGAGCCGCCCGAAGGTGGCTACACAGGCGAGTACGTGATCGAGATCGCGGAAGCGGCGCGTCGTGACCTTCCCGGTGTCGAGAACCTTCCCGAGGAAGAGGCCGAGCCCAAGCTGCGGGTGTATGCGATCCAGAGGGTCATCGAAATGATCAGCGCGACCGTCGCCCGCCTGAACATCCACTACGACGAGTGGTTCTGGGAATCGAAAGTG
>DATCAV010000118.1:0-2514 GCA_036512415.1 Candidatus Dormiibacterota bacterium
GCGACAGCTGCTCGGGCTCGGGAGGGTGAACCATGACCTTCTGTGCCCTTTTGGCTGAATCAACTCGCAGGGATACGACCATTCGTGCCCGAATTACGCCGTTTTGCCACGCGGCGCGCGCTGAGGCGCGCGGGTTCTTGACGACGGGCAGAAGTCGTTCAGGATGCACTCCTCGCAGCGTGGCCGGCGGGCGATGCAGATCCGGCGCCCATGGAGGATCAGGCGGAGCGAGAGCCCCGTCCACTCCTCTTTCGGCACTATCGAGCAGATCTGCCGCTCGATCTTCACCGGATCTTTCGAGGAGGTGAGCTTGAGCAGGTTGGTGAGGCGCTTGACGTGTGTGTCGACGGCAAAGCCGGGGACACCGAAGCCGACACCGAGAATCACATTTGCCGTTTTGCGCCCGATGCCCGGCAGCTTGACGAGGTCGTCGATGTTGTCAGGCACCCTGCCGTCGAACAGGTCGACCAGCTTGCGGCTGGCGGCGATGATCGAGCGCGTCTTGGCGCGGAAAAACCCCGTCGGCTTGATGAGCGTCTCCACCAGGGCGGGGTCGGCCGCGGCGAGGTCCGCAGCGGTTGGATAGCGCCTGAACAGCTCAGGCGTGACCAGGTTCACGGAGCGGTCGGTGGTCTGGGCAGACAGGATCGTGGCGATCAACAGCTGAAACGGATCCTGGTGGGCCAGCTCCGTGACCGCCGAATAGGCTTCCTTCAGGCGCTCATACGTCAGCTTCGCCCGAGTCCGCGCGCCGGGCGGCAACCTCGGAAGCGGCGGTCCTTTCTTGCGCCTAGGAGCCAAGCAATTTGCGCGCAGCGGCGGCGACCTGATTGCCCTCGGCTCTACCCGCCAGGCGTGCGGTCGCTGCTTTCATCACCGCGCCGAATGCCTTGGGGCCTTCCGGTTTGAGCTCGTCGATGACCGCCTGCACTTCCGCCTCGACATCTTCGGTGCTCATGGCAGCGGGCAGGTAGCCGCGCAGCACCGCCATCTCGGCCTCCTCGCGGACAGCCGACTCCTCGCGGCCCGCTTTCCGGTAGACCTCGATCGCCTCCTCCCGCCGCTTCACCTCTTTGCGCGCGACCCGCTTGACGAGCTCGTCGTCAAGCGCACCCGCCCCCGTCTCCTTGCTCGCTTTCACCAATTCGCTTTTGAGAAGCGAAAGGGTGCTCAAGCCGAGCTCGTCGCGGCGGCGCCGTGCTTCCACCAGATCGGACTGAATTCGGTCGTAGAGCGCCACGGCGGCGATTGTCACACACCCAGTCGGACGCAACCGTCCGGAGGTTCGGCTGGAGGGCCGGCCGAGAGATTTGGGCTCCAGGTGGTTCAGATGGGCCGCATGGGGGCCAAAGATCCGGTCGGCATCTCCTGCCGAACCTCCAATCGCCGATAATCGGCCCCAATGCTCCTACTCATAGGACCGGCCGTAGCCGTGATCGGGATCGTGGCCGTCGTGTTTGTCATGCGTCACAAATCCGTGGAGAAGCGCTCGATGTACTCGTCGCGACGCTCGCAGATCGAGCACAAAGTACGCGCGGCGCGCCAGCGCACGCTCGGGCCCGGGAGGCGCGGCGAGAAGGCGGACAAAGGCCAGGCCTTCGAGGAAACCGCAGCCGCCGCCCCGACGCTCACCTACGAGGCGACGGCCTACGCCAGCCCCCCGGTCGCCCCACCCCCTCCAAAATCGCACTCGGCTCCCGCGCAACCGGCTTGGGATTCGGGACCCGTCAGCACCCCGGTGGATACGCCGGCATATACCCCACCCGCCGCTCAGCCAACTCCCCCCGCCGCCGCCCCCGCGTATGAGCCACCACCGTTTGAGGCCCCGGAGGCTCGCCCAGAGTGGACTCCCGCGCCTGCGACACAGGCCGAGCCCGAGCCTGCGCCGCGTGCAGCCGAACCGGCATCGACGTCGGCCGGTGCAGGCGCTTCGTGGTCGGTCGTCGGCGAAAGCAAGGGTCTGGCCGAGCCCGAGCCCGCCCCCAAGAAGAAGGGCTCCAAGGATCCTCAGACAGGAGCATGGTCCCTCGCCTCAGGCGAGGCGGCGGGCGACGAGGCCGACGAAGGGCCGAAGAAACCCAGCGCAGTGATTGCGATCGCGCAATATGCATTGCTCGTCGTCGGCCTCGTGACGGTGCTCATCGGAGTCGTCGTGACGGTGGCCAACTCGCACGGCGGCTAAGCGTCGGGGCCGGTCACCGAGCTCAGCGATCAGTAAGGTCAATCTTTAGCGCTGCTACACCGGTGATGCGGCGAGTATCGCCGCCGCCAATCTCTGACCTCCGTCCGTCATGACCGTATCGGTGATGACCGCGCGGTAGCCGAGCGCTTCGACCGCCGGTGCCAGCGCCGCATCGCGGCTGTCGATCACAAAAGCGCATGCAACGTCCGCATACATCTTCGCCACGGCAACCGGAGACGCTTCAAGTCCCAACGCTTGCATCATCGCCACCGTCGGGCCCTTGAGAGCGACGCCGCCGACGATCGGAGCCACCGCCACTGTTCGATCGCGAG
>DATCAV010000119.1:0-4584 GCA_036512415.1 Candidatus Dormiibacterota bacterium
GTGACGACTTAGTGGCGATCCACTCGCGCGAAGCCAGGCACGGGGCTTCCGCGAAGAGTGTCTTGCGGCCGCCTGCCTTGCGATTGGTGGGCGTCCGCAAGAGCTACGGACATGTGCTCGCGGTGGCAGGCATCGACCTGACCGTCGAGGCCGGAGAGTTCTTCACACTGCTCGGGCCATCGGGCTCGGGCAAGACGACGCTTCTTCGCCTCATCGCGGGCTTCGAAAGCCCGGATGCCGGAACGATCGAGCTGGCGGGGCACGACGTGACCTCGACGCCGCCTCATCTGCGGCAGACGAACACTGTGTTTCAGGACTATGCCCTCTTCCCTCACATGACCGTTGCCGAAAACATCGGATACGGCCTGAAAATCAAGGGTATCCCCAAGGCCGAGCGACGCGAACGCGTTGATCGCGCGCTGAGCATGGTCAGGCTGGTCGGTCTCGACAAGCGGAAGCCGAACCAGCTGTCGGGCGGCCAGCGGCAGAGGGTCGCGCTCGCCCGCGCTGTGGTCAACGAGCCCGAGGTCCTGCTGCTGGACGAGCCTCTCGGAGCGCTCGACCTGAAGTTGCGCCAGCAGATGCAGCTCGAGCTCAAGCGGATCCAGAAGAAGGTGGGGATCACCTTCGTTTATGTGACTCACGACCAGGAAGAGGCGCTCACCATGAGCGACCGGATGGCAGTGATGGCGGACGGCAAGATCGAGCAGGTCGGCCCTCCCGTCGAGGTGTACGAACGACCCGCGACTGAGTTCGTGGCAGGCTTCATCGGGATCTCGAACGTGCTGGAGCGGAACGGGGTTCGATTCGTGGTGCGGCCGGAGAAGCTGCACATGCTCGAAGAGGGCCAGGATGCCCGCAGCGGGATGACGGTTGAGCCCGGAACCGTGGAGCAGGTCGTCTACGTCGGGATGTCCACCCGGTACATCGTCCGCCTCGACCGGGGTGAGCAGCTTGTCGCAGTACGACAGAATATGGACGCGCCCGGCCAGGCGCTGCGGTACGAGGGCCGGCGCGTCCGGCTCGGATGGGTGCCAGGCCATACGTACGTTCTCGACCATCACGGCGCCCGGGGCGATGCGGCAGCGGGTGACTAAGACGCGTAGGAGAGGTAAGGAATGAATACGACAGAAGTCGGGTCGGGGTTTCGATTCCGACTCGCGACAGTGGCCGTCGGCGCCGTGATCACGCTGAGCGCTTGCGGTTCAAACGGTGGCCCGCAGGGGTCAACCGCGGTCCCACCGCCCACCGCCAACCTGGCGCCGCTAGCGTCGATCGGACCGGGGGAGGGCGCCCTCAAGCTGATTGCCTGGGAGGGCTACGTCGATCGGTCGTGGAAATCCCCTTCCATCGCGTCATTCGAGAAGGACACCGGCTGCAAGGTCACGGCGAAGTACGCGGGCTCGTCTGACGAGATGGTGACCCTCATGGCGCAAGGGGGCAGCGGCCAGTACGACATGGTCTCCGCTTCCGGTGACGCCGACCTTCGGCTCATCTACAGCGGGGACGTCCGACCGATGAACCCCGCCCTGATCCCCGACTTCCAAAACTTCCAGACCTACTTCCAGAATCCTCCTTACAACACGATCAACGGCATCCACTACGGCATCTCGCTGCAGTGGGGCCCGAACGTGCTCATGTACAACACCACGAAGTTCGCGGTGGCGCCCACCAGCTGGGGCGTCCTGTACGACCAGCAGTACAAGGGCTTGATCACAGTTCCCGACAACCCGATCCAGATCGCGGACGCCGCGCTCTACCTGATGGCCACCAAGCCCGACCTGAAAATCACGGACCCCTACGAGCTCACCCAGAAGCAGTTCGACGCGGCCGTCGCGTTGCTCAAGCAGCAGCGGCCTCTCGTGAAGAAGTACTGGCCGTCGGCCGGTGACGAGATCAACCTCTTCTCCAGCGGTGACGCCATGGTGGGCGCCGCGTGGCCTTACCAGACGAACACCTTGAAGGCGGCCAAGAAGCCCGTCACCGACACCATCCCGACCGAGGGAGCGACCGGATGGGGCGACTCCTGGATGCTCGCCACCAACGCGCCACATCCCAACTGCGCATACCTTTGGACCAAGTGGGTGAGCACGCCCCAGGTGCAGGCCGAGCAGGCCCTTACTTTCGGAGAGACGCCAGTGAACACCAAGGCCTGCGCCGCGATGGAAGCACTCTCGCCAGGCTCCTGCGCCCAGTACCACGCCAACGCGCCGGGCAGCTACTTCGACACCATCAAGTTCTGGAAGACCCCGATCGCGACTTGCCCTGACGGGAGCAAGAGCTGCATCCCGTACTCGCAGTGGCGGAACGCCTGGACCGCGATCATCTCCTGATCGAGCGGTGTCTATAGACGCTACAGGACGGCCCCGCACGAAGGGCGGGGCCGTCGCATTAAGGTCGCTGTTGTGGCGACGGCCGTGGCTGCGCGCTTTTCTCTTGCTGCTGCCGCCACTTGGCTGGTTCGTCGTCATCTATATGGCGTCCCTTGTGCTGCTTCTGGTCACCGCCTTCTGGCGGATCAACGATTTCACGAGTCAAATCGAACAGGTGTGGAACCTCGACAACTTCCGCATCATCCTGCTCGACCCGACGTACCGGCTCATCATCGGCCGCACAGTCGCGCTGGCCGCAGCTGTCACGGTGACCGACGCGGTCATTGCCTTCCCATTCGCCTACTTCATGGCGCGGGTTGCCTCACGCCGCACCCAGCGGTTGCTGTTCGCCGCGGTGCTGCTCCCCCTGTGGGCGAGCTACCTGGCGCGCGTCTACTCGTGGATCCTCATCCTCAACCACAGCGGGCTGCTCAACTGGAGCATGCAATCCATCGGCCTGTCGGCGCCCAACATCGGCTACACCAATGTCGCGATGTGGATCGTTTTCTCGTACATCTGGCTTCCGTTCATGATCATTCCGACCTACTCGGCGATGGAGCGCGTGCCCGAGTCGCTGATGGAGGCCGCCGCCGACCTCGGAGCGCGGCGCTGGCGCGCGGTGCGCGACGTGGTGCTGCCGCTGGCGCTCCCTGGAGTTGTGGCCGGTTCGATCTTCACTTTCTCGCTGACGCTCGGGGATTACATCACCCCGGTCCTGGTCGGCGGCGCGGGCTCGACGTTCATCGGCAACGTCGTCTACAGCAACGTCGGCATCGCCAACAACGTCCCCTTTGCAGCGGCACTCGCGACGGTTCCCGTCGCGATCATGGCTGTGTATTTACTCG
This sequence comes from Candidatus Dormiibacterota bacterium, assembly GCA_036512415.1. Taxonomy (GTDB): domain Bacteria; phylum Chloroflexota; class Dormibacteria; order Dormibacterales; family Dormibacteraceae; genus Palsa-872. The sequence goes on from DATCAV010000119.1 coordinate 3,218, forward strand.
TAGCCCGGCGGCTGGGCGCATTCGAGGCGCTCTAGATGTTGGAAAGCTTCTGGACGCGGATGGCGCTGCGGGTTTGGGCCGCGCTCATCCTGCTCTTCCTGTTCATCCCGATCGTCATCATCCTTCTCTACGCCTTCAACAGCTCCAACATCGAGACGTGGCCTCTGCCCGGCCTGAGCACCAAATGGCTCGCGTCGACTTGGGAAAACCCCGAGATACAAGCGGCCCTCGTTCTCTCATTGCAGGCAGGCCTTGCAGCCACCGCCCTGGCCCTGGTGCTGGGCTCGCTGGCGGCGTTCGCGATTCACCGCTCGAGCTTCTTCGGGCGCGATGTGATCAGCCTGCTCTTCATCCTCCCCCTCGCTCTGCCCGGGATCGTGACCGGGATGGCGCTGAACTCGTTCTTCCACTTCACCGGCATCACCCTTTCGCTCATGACGATCGTCATCGGCCACACAACGTTTTGCATCGTCGTCGTCTACAACAACGTGCTGGCCCGCCTGCGGCGGACCCAGGGCTCATTGATCGAGGCGGCGATGGACCTCGGCGCCGGCGGCTTCCAGACGTTCAGGGACATCACCCTGCCGCTGATTGCAACCTCGGTCGTCGCGGGCGCGATGCTCGCTTTTGCTCTGTCCTTCGACGAGGTGATCGTGACGACGTTCACCGCCGGGGCTCAGAACACGCTTCCCATCTGGATCTTCGGCGCCATTCGCCTCGGGCAGCAGCTGCCTGAGGTTAACGTCGTCGTCTCGTTCGTGATCCTGGTGACCATCATTCCGGTGGTCATCGCCGCGCGGCTGACAGGCGGCAGCGGCATCGCCCGAACGAATTCCGGCCGCTAGTCGACTAGCTAGACGCCTCCAGCTTGGCCTTGGCGTTCTGCATCGCCCCGTCGTAGTTCTTCACGACAGTGCTCTTGAAGATCCTCAAGACCAGCGGAAAGTAGAAGGGCCCCTTCGTCATCGTCACCCGGCGCTCGAACCGAGTCCCGTCGCCTTCAGGCGTGAGGATGAACTCGTGGTGAAACACCGAGTTCGAGTCCTCTGCATCGAAGGCAATGCGCTTCGGAGGTTCGAGCGCATTGATCGTCACCACCGACTTGTTCTGCTTGCCATTGAGCAGCGCGTCAGCCTGATAGCGCGCGCCGACCGCAGGCGGCCCTGGCTTTTCCGCCGAGATCTTCATCCTGTCATCGGCGCTCCCCCACTCGCCATGGCGTGAGACGTCGGCGAGGTATTCGAACACCTTCGCCTGGGGAGCCTTGATGGTGACGGTATATGTGGCGGAATATGCCATTGGTTTACTTGATCACCAGCCCTATCACCATTGATGCCATCCAGAGCGCCAGCCCGACACCAATCAGG
>DATCAV010000120.1:0-9471 GCA_036512415.1 Candidatus Dormiibacterota bacterium
CGCTCCGATCTGATAGTTGTGCCGGGGCACGGGCGTGAAGTTGAACGCCGCGATGACCATGTCGTTGGGCGCCGAGCCCTTGCGCAGCACGCTGACGACGCTCTGCTCGTTGTCGCTCGCATCGATCCAGCTGAAGCCCGACGGGTCGAAGTCGATCTCATGAAGCGCGCCCTCCTCGCGAAGCACGCGGTTGAGGTCACCGACCCAATGGCTCAGACCTGCGTGCGGCGCGTGGTTCAGCAGGTGCCAGTCGAGGCTGCTCTCCACATTCCACTCGTCCCACTGCCCGAACTCCCCGCCCATGAACATCAGCTTCTTGCCGGGCTGCGCATACATCCACGCGTACAGGAGGCGCAGGTTGGCGAACTTCTGCCACTCGTCCCCCGGCATCTTCCTGATGAGCGAGCCCTTGCCATGCACGACCTCGTCGTGCGACAGCGGCAGCATGAAGTTCTCGTTGAAGGCGTAAAGCATCCGAAACGTGAGGTCGTTGTGATGGAACTTGCGGTGGACCGGATCCTCGGACATGTACTTCAACGTGTCGTGCATCCAGCCCATGTCCCACTTCATCCCGAAGCCCAGGCCACCCAGGTAAGTCGGACGCGACACCATCGGCCACGACGTCGATTCCTCGGCGATCGTCTGCGTGTGAGGTTGCTCCTTATAGACCTCGATGTTGAAGCGACGCAGGAAATCCACCGCCTCGAGGTTCTCGCGGCCGCCGAACTTGTTCGGGATCCACTCCCCCTGCTTGCGCGAGTAGTCCAGGTAAAGCATCGATGCGACGCCGTCCACCCGCAGCCCATCGGCGTGATATCGGTTGAGCCAGCACAACGCGCTGCTCATCAGGAAGCCGCGGACCTCGTTGCGCCCGTAGTTGAAGATCGAGCTGCCCCAGTCGGGGTGCAGTCCAAGCCGAGGGTCCGCATGCTCGTACAGGTGCGTGCCGTCGAAAAGCTGAAGCCCAAACTCGTCGGTGGGAAAGTGCGAGGGCACCCAGTCGAGGATCACGCCAAGGCCCCTCTGGTGCAGGTGATCCATGAGGTACATGAAGTCCTGCGGGGTCCCGTACCGGCTGGTCGGCGCGAAGTAGCCCTCGACCTGGTAGCCCCACGAGATGTACAGCGGGTGCTCCATCACGGGCATCAGCTCGACGTGGGTGAAGCCGAGGCTCAGCGCGTAATCGGCCAGCTTCGGCGCCAGCTCACGGTAGGTCAGCCACCGGTTGTTGTCCTCCGGCACGCGCATCCACGAACCGATGTGGAGCTCGTACACGGACCACGGCGCCTGGCGCCCATTGGCGCGCGAGCGCTCCTGCATCCACGCCCCGTCGCCCCAGTCGTAGGCGAGGTCCCAGACAATCGAGGCCTGGCGAGGTGGCGCCTCGGCGAACGCGGCGAACGGGTCCGCCTTGTCCATGCCGGTGCGGGTGACCCGCGAATGGACGTGGTACTTGTACAGCGCCCCGTGGCGCACGCCCGGCACGAAGCCCTCCCAGATTCCTGACTGCTCACGCGGGTGCAGCTGGTTGGCGGTCTTGTCCCAGGAGTTGAAGTCGCCGATCACGCTGACCGAGTCCGCATTGGGCGCCCAGACGGCGAACGAGGCGCCCTCCGGTTCCGTCGAAAGGTGCGCGCCGAGCTTCTCGTACAGGTGGCCGTGGGTGCCCTCGTTGAAAAGGTGAAGGTCGAAGGGGGTGAGCAACGAGGGCGCGATCATGCGGGCGCCATGAGGTCAAGGATGCCACGAAGCGGGATGCCCACCCAATCGGGCCTCGTGTTCAGCTCGTAGCGAAGCTCGTACAGCGCCTTCTCGAGCAGCATCGTCTTCAGCTGCATCTCGAGGTCGTCGGCGCCGTGGGGGATGAACGAGGCGGTGCCGGCGGTGCTCATGTAGCTGCGCAAGAACGTTGCCGACACCGAATCGACCCACAGCCGCGACCAGGCCTGCGAGCGCTCGGTTGACTCCGCCGGGATGTTCTCCGAGTTCAATGCGGTCTGGCTCGCGTAATGGAACGAGCGCAGCATTCCTGCCACGTCCCGAAGGGCAAGTCGCTTGAGACGCCGCTCGTAGAGCGAGCGGGTCGGTTCCCCCTCGAAATCGATGATCACGAAATCGGAGCCGGTGTACAGCACCTGGCCGAGGTGATAGTCGCCATGAACGCGGATTCTCGTCGTCGTCAGCCGGCGGCCCAAGAACGCGCGCAGCGCAGACATGATCCGCGGTTCCAGCTCCAGCACCTGCCGCGCCTCATCGCGCGCGTTCTCTGGAAGTCTCTTGAGCTGCGAGCGCAGCAGCTCCATGGACCGCAGGGCAACGCCATTCAGGGACTGATAGATCGAGCGCTGGTCCTGCTGCGATATGCGCTCAGGAGCGAAGGCGGGGTCGTCAGGGTCCGACGCGAGCGCCGCATGCAGCTCGGCGGTTCGCTGTCCGAGCAGGCGGGCCGACTCGAGATAGGCGCCGACTGTCCGTGTCGCCACCTCCGGCAGGTCGTTTGCGATCGCCTGCGCCAAGCTCCGGCGGATTCGCGGAGGCGCATCGGTGGAGACCACCTCGCCGCCCGTCAGGAAATGAGCGAGGGTCGTCAGCGTGTACTGCCAGGCATCGCCCTGGTTGGGCACGTAGCCCTGGAGAATCGCCAGCGTCAGCGGCTCGGCCTTGGCGCGACGGAACTCAAGACTCCCCGCAATCGGCGCAATCTGGCTGAAGCTGGTCTTTTCGGTGAGGAAGCGGCCGACCTCAAGCTCCGGATTGAGGCCCTCTTCGAGTCGCCGTGAGATCTTGAGGATCAGTCGATCGCCGAACACCACCGAGTTGTTGGTCTGCTCCGTCACCGAGAGGGCGGCCTCGAGCCTGATGGTCTCGGGTCCGCGCAATCGCGCGAAGGCCTTGGTCGTGGAACCCACGAGCGTTCCGCCCGGACTCGTCGCACGGCGACGGCGGGCGATCGTATCGAGCATCCCCTCCGTGAACTCGGGTGGCCCCAGAGCGTCGTAAAGCAGGCCGCGCTGGTCGCTGTCCACGGAGCGCAGCCAGGCGATCGCCGCATGCGGCCACCGCTCGAGGATCTGTGGCGATTCCGCCCCGCTGGCGTAAGCCATCGGCACGAGGTAGGTGTCCGGATCGCCCTCGGCGTACGACACCACCACCGTGACCAGGTAGGCGCTTCCATCCACACCCGGCACATTGATCACGTCCTTGATCAATGCCGCCTTGAGCCGCCTCGCCTTACCGGCGAACCAGCGGCGTTGCTTGATGTAGCCCAACAGGACCGTCTCCAGTCGTTCGCGGGCCCTGCCCACGAACACTGACTCCCAGTCTGAGCTCACCTTGATCTCGGGGAGCGTGGCCGCCGGGGCCTGCCCGTCGCCGGGGACCTGCGCGGTCGCGCGCGGCTGGAGGCTGAACCAGAAGAAAGAGTGCGGGCCGAGCGTGAGGAAGTACGGGGCGTCGCCGATCACCGGGAGCTCAGTCGAGCCGAACAGCTCCAGCGGCACCATGCCCTTCCAGGCGGACAGGTCGAGCTCCACGGTCTGGAGGAATCGCGAAAGGTTGGCAATGACGAGTATCTGCTCGGACTCGTAGCGGCGGACGAATGCGAGGATCTTCCGGTTCTCTGGGCGCAGCAGCTCCAGCGTGCCCCGCCCGAATGCGCGGTGGCGCTTGCGCAGCGCGATCACCCTCTTCATCCACGACAGCAGGGAGTGGGGATTCTGGTGCTGCGTCTCGACGTTGACGGTCTCGTAGTGGTATTCGGGGTCGGTGATCACCGGCAGATAGAGCCGCTGCCGGTTGGCGTCGGAGAAGCCTGCGTTGCGGTCGCCGCTCCACTGCATCGGCGTGCGCACTCCGTTGCGGTCGCCAAGAAAGATGTTGTCGCCCATCCCGATCTCGTCGCCGTAGTAGATGACGGGCGTCCCTGGCAGTGAGAACAGCAGGCCGTTCATCAGCTCGATGCGCCGCCGCTCGTTGCCCAGCAGCGGCGCCAGCCGCCGGCGGATGCCGAGGTTGATGCGCGCGGCGCGGTCCTGCGTGTACGCGCGGTACATGTAGTCGCGCTCCTCGTCGGTCACCATCTCGAGCGTCAGCTCGTCGTGGTTCCGCAGGAACAGCGCCCACTGCGAGGTGTCGGGGATGGCCGGCGTCTGAGCCAGGATGTCGATGATCGGGAAGCGGTCCTCCATGCGTATCGACATGAACAGCCGGGGCATCAGCGGGAAGTGGAAGCCCATGTTGCATTCGTCGCCCTGCCCGAAGTAGGCGACCGCGTCCTCCGGCCACTGGTTGGCTTCCGACAGCAACATCCGGTTGCGGTAGCCGTCGTCGATGTGCTTGCGCAGCTCCTTCAGGAACCCGTGGGTCTCGGGGAGGTTCTCGCTGTTGGTGCCTTCCCGCTCATACAGGTACGGAACGGCGTCGAGCCGCATCCCGTCGATGCCCATGTCGAGCCAGAAGTCGCACACCTTGAACAGCGCTTCCTTGACACGCGGGTTGTCGTAGTTGAGATCCGGCTGATGCGAGAAGAAGCGATGCCAGTAGTAAGCGTTCGCGACGTGGTCCCAGGTCCAGTTCGAGACCTCGAAGTCCTTGAAGATGATGCGGGTGTCCTGGTACTTCTGGTTGGTCTCGCTCCAGACGTACATCTCGCGCATGGCGCTGCCCGGGCGTGCCCTTCGCGCTTTCTGGAACCACGGGTGCTGGTCCGACGTGTGATTGCAAACAAGCTCGGTGATCACCCGCATGCCGCGCCTGTGCGACTCGGCGATGAACTTGCGCACGTCGGCCAGCCGGCCATACATCGGATTGACGTCCTCGTAGTCGGCGATGTCGTAGCCGTCGTCGCGAAGAGGGGAGGGGTAGAAAGGCAGGAGCCAGATCGCGTTGACGCCAAGCTCCTGCAGATAGGGCAGCTTTTCGATCAGGCCCTTGAAGTCGCCGCCCCCATCGCCGTCGCTGTCGTTGAAGGCCCGGACGTGGACCTCATAGATGATCGCGTCCTTGTACCAGAGTGGATCATCGTCAAGCTGATACGTCTCGGTCTTGCGGCGCTTGCTGGACCTCATTTGGGGTCCCCGCGACGGAGTCGTGGGAGTTTGCCCCTGCGCGCGCCCGGCTATCACAGGAAGTACTCGAAGTCGTGCTCGCTGCGGACGCGGCGCCGGAACCTGAAGATCTGGGCGGGCGCGGCGTGGGGGTTGATCTCGACGTAGTTGCGAGGGCCGTTCCACATGTAGCGCGCGCCGCTCAGCAGCTCGTGCGCCTGGTAGCTCTTTTCGGTGTCCAGCCCAAGCTCCTTCAACGGCAGCGTGACCATGCCCGCCTGCGTGTGATGCGGGTCGAGGTTGACGACGGTCAGGACCACGTCGGCAAGGTCGGCTGTGCTCTTCGTGTAGGCGATCAGGCTCTCGTTCTCGGTCGTGTGGAACCGCAGGCCGCGGTCGCTCTGGAGCGCCAGGTTCTCGCGGCGGATCTCATTGACCAGCGTGATCATCTCGCGAAGGCTATCCGGAGAGTCGATGTTCCAGTTGCGCAGCTGGTACTTCTCTGAGTCGAGGTACTCCTCCGAGCCGGGTTCCTTGGCGCGCGCCTCGCCCAGCTCGAACGCCGGCCCGTAGATCCCGTAGTTGGCGCCCAGCGTGGCGGCCAGGACCAGGCGCGCCGCGAACGCGGGCCTGCCGCCGGTCTGCAGGTACTCGGTGAGGATGTCTGGCGTGTTGGTCCACAGGTTGGGCCGGAAGAAGTCGGCCACGGGCGTCTGCGTCAGCTCGGTGAAGTACTGGGTGATCTCCCACGCCGTATGGCGCCACGCGAAATACGTGTAGGACTGGGTGAACCCGCACTTCGCCAACCGGTACATGACCTTCGGGCGCGTGAACGCCTCGGCCAGAAAGATGATGTCGGGGTTGTCGCGCTTGACCTCGCCGATGAGCCACTCCCAGAACGTGAAGGGTTTGGTGTGCGGATTGTCGATTCGAAAGATGCGTACTCCCTTGTCGATCCAGTACGTGACGATGGAGAGAAGCTCGGCCCACAGCTCGCGCCACGCCTCGCACTCGAAATCGAAGGGGACGATGTCCTCGTACTTCTTGGGCGGATTTTCCGCGTATTGAATCGAGCCGTCGGGCCGGTGGCGGAACCACTCCGGGTGCTCGCGGACGTAAGGGTGGTCGGGGGAGCACTGGAACGCGATATCGAGCGCCATGTCGAGTCCCTTCTCTTTCGCCGCGCCCACCAGGTGGCGGAAGTCGTCGAGCGTGCCGAGCTCGGGATTGATCGACTTGTGCCCGCCCGCCGCCGATCCGATGGCCCATGGGCTGCCAGGCTCGTCTCGTGAAGCCTTGACGCTGTTGTTGGCTCCCTTGCGATTGGTCCGCCCTATCGAGTGGATCGGCGGCATGTAGAGGACGTCGAAGCCCATGCCCGCGATGTAGGGGAGGCGCTTTTCGACGTCGCGGAACGTGCCGTGCCGTCCGGCCTCGCCGGCCGATCTCGGAAACAGCTCGTACCAGGCGCTGAAGCGGGCGCGCTGGGGATCGACGAGCATCTCGAGCTCGCGAGGATAGGTGACAGCCTCACTCCGGTCGGGATAGCGGTCCATAAGCTGCACCAGCTCAAGGGAAAGAGTGGCGGTACCAGCACTAGCACCCTCTCCCCTCAAGGGGAGGGGGCCGGGACCAGCACTCGCTCCCTCTCCCCTTTGGGGGAGAGGGCTGGGGAGAGGGGCGTGACCAGGCACGACCGCAGTCCGCAGAGCCCCAGCGTGCTTCCTCAGGAGTTCCGCGTCCGTGCCCTGCGCTCGTGCTGCTGCCGCCTCGACCAGCTGGGCGCCCACTTTGAGCTCCGGCGCCACGTCCTGCCCGGCAGCGATGCGCTTGGCCAGCTGCAGCCGCCACGTCTGGAAGCGGTCGGCCCACCCCTGGACGGTGTAGAGGTACCGGCCGAGCCGGCTGACGATGATCTCGGCGCGCCACCGGTCGTTGCCCAGGGCGACCATCGGCACCTCGGTCCAGGCGCTCTCCGACTGATGCCGGTAGCGGGTGACGCAGGCGACAGCGTCGTGGCCGTCGACGAAAACGTCAGCCTCGACCGCCACCCGCTCGCCCAGGGAGCGCTTGGCTGGAAAGCGGCCGGCCTCCACCTGGGGCGAGATGGCCTCGATCGCCACGCGGCGATGTCCCTCCACCTGGCCGTCCGGCGCCTTGGCGGTCTGAACCGAAGGCACGTCAAGGCGTCTTTTGACTGGTGAGCGGGCCATTACTGCAATCCTAAGGAGGGGCGCCAACTTGGGTTGGCCGCGGAGCATTAATCTGAACCCATGCTGAAATCAATCGACCCTTCGAACGGCAAGGAGCTGGCCACCTTCCCAGAGCTGGACTCGGCGGGCATCGAAGCCGCCGTCGAGCGCGCCTGGTCGTCCCGCCACGCCTGGCGCGATGCGGGTATGGACCTGCGCACGGCCGTGCTGCGGTCCGTTGCCGGCGTCCTGAGGGCGGAGAAATCCCGCTTCGCGGCGCTGATGACCGCCGAGATGGGCAAGCCCATCGCGGAGGCCGAGGGTGAGGTCGAAAAGTGCGCTTGGACCGCGATCTGGATCGCCGACAACGCCGCCCGCCTCCTGGCCGACGAGCCGCTCGAGAGCACCGCCACCAAGAGCTATGTGAGGTATCAGCCGCTGGGCGTGATCCTCGCCGTCATGCCCTGGAACTTCCCTTTCTGGCAGGCCTTCCGCGCCGGGCTGCCGGCGCTGGCGGCCGGCAACGTGATGCTCTTGAAGCACGCCTCGAACGTGCCGCAGTGCGCGCTGGCGATCGAGGACGTTTTCCGAGAGGCGGGCGTTCCCAAGGGCGTCTTCCAGACCCTGCTCATCGGTCCCGGCCCGGTGGCGGGGATCGTCGCCGACCGCCGCATCGCCGGCGTCACGCTGACCGGCTCTGAGGCCGCGGGCGAGCTGGTCGCATCGGCAGCCGGCAAGGCGTTGAAGAAGTCGGTGCTCGAGCTGGGCGGCTCGGACCCGTTCATCGTGCTCGAGGATGCGGACGTCAAGACGGCGGCCACGGTCGCCTGTCGCGCTCGCAACCAGAACAACGGCCAGAGCTGTATCGCCGCGAAGCGCTTCATCGTCGCCGAGCCCATCGCCGATGAGTTCGAAGAGCTGTTCTCGAAAGCGGTCGCCGCGCTCAAGGTGGGGGATCCGACGGACCGAGCCAACCAGGTGGGGCCGCTCGCACGCCCCGACCTGGTCGACGACCTCGAGCGGCAGGTCAAGGAATCCATCGGCAAAGGCGCCAAGGTCCTGGCCGGCGGCCACCGGTTGAAAAACGGCGGGAACTTCTTCGAGCCCACGGTGCTGGCCGGCGTGAAGCCCGGGATGCCGGTCTACAACGAGGAGACCTTCGGCCCGGTGGCGGCGGTGATTCGCGTGCGCGATGCGGAAGAGGCGCTGCGCGTCGCCAACGACACGGACTTCGGTCTCGGCTCGAGCATCTGGACGGGCGACGTCGAGCGCGGCCAGCTGATGGCGGAGCGGGTGGAGGCGGGCCTGGTGTTCATCAACGGGATGGTGGCGTCGGACGCGCGCCTACCGTTCGGCGGCGTGAAGAGGTCAGGCTACGGCCGAGAGCTGTCGGCCGCGGGAATCCGAGAGTTCACCAACATCCAGACAGTGTGGGTGGGCCCGGCCAAGACCTAGAGTTCGCCAGTGGTCGTCGCGCGCGAAGTCCTCAAAACAGAACGCTTGATTCTCGAGCCCATTGGACCAGCCCACGCCGAATCGCTTTTCAAGGCGGTCGTGGACTCGCGGCCCGAGCTGCTCCCGTGGATGCCGTGGGCGCGCGACCCAACCCCCGACGGAACGGGTTCGCAAACCGTCAACAGCGGGCGGGATTGGGATGACAACACCGAGTTCCATTTCTGCCTGGTCGACAAGGGCAGTGGCGAGGTGCTTGGAGTCGCCGGCTTGAACCGCGATGGCGACGGCTCGGCCGAGCTGCACTACTGGATCCGCTCCGATCGTTCCCGACAGGGCCTGACCACCGAAGCGTGCAGAGCCCTCATCGATTGGGCGCCGCGCGCCCTGGATGTGCAACGTCTCACGTTGTGGGCCGGCCGTGAAAACAACGCCAGCCGCCGCGTCGCCACAAAGCTGGGCTTCAAGCACATCGGCCCGCTGGATTGGCGGCCGGAGGGCGGGTTGGGTTCGTTCGATGCCGAAAGCTACGTGCTCGAGCTGTCCTAACTTACCGCGACCATCTGTGCCCTTTTGGCTGTACCCATCGCCAGGGATACGACCATCTGTGCCCGAATGGTTGAGCCCTAGCCCTCCGCAGCCGCCGGCTGCTTGGTTTTCGCCAAATGCTTGCGGGCCAGCACCGAGTACGAGTCCTTCAACGCTTTCGCCGGGTTCAACCCCAGGCTTCGCGCATGGGCGGGTAGAACCTCGAGCGGTCCCTCCAGCTCAACAAACCATCC
>DATCAV010000121.1:0-8005 GCA_036512415.1 Candidatus Dormiibacterota bacterium
CGCGAGGTCTGGGCGGTGATGCTCGCCCACCCCGATGAAGTCGACGCCGACCTGGTCTGCGAAGACAGCCTCGTCAACGACATTCCTTATGACCCGCGGCTGGGGCACCACGGTCCCATCGTCGGCGACGGTCACATCGCCAAAGGTGTCCAGGCCGAGCTCGAGCTTGCTCATCACAGATCCGAACCGATCGAATTGGCAGCCGATTCCGCCCGCCTCTCGTGGCAAGCCGGTTTCGACGGCGCCGCGGTCAACTGCCGAGGGCGTCGCCTTGGTTGTCCTACGCTGATTAGCGCCACCTGATGTCTAGCTCGCCGCCCACGCCAGCCAGTCCACCAAGGCCTTCCAAGCCTGCGTCGCAGAACCGGCCCGTGCCTATGCCACAGAACCTCCTCCGCTCGAGACGTTTTTGGATCACCCTGTTAGTACTCCTGCTGATCAACATCTTCGTGACCAATGTGCTGTTTGTGCCGGCACAACCAACCACCGTGGCGCTGCCCTACGACGTATTCAAGCAGCAGGTCGCCGCCGGCAATGTAATCAGCGTGACAACAACCGGCGATGCAATCACCGGAGTCACCAAAACTCCGGTCAAGGAGTCGCCAACAAGCACTGTCAGCGCGACTCACTTCTCGACGCAGCGGCCCTCCTTCGCCGATGACAGCCTGGAGCCTCTTCTCGAGCAGCACGGCGTCACCATCAACGCCAAGCCCGAAAACCCGCCGCCTCCACTCTGGTTGACGTTGCTTCTGAGCTTCGGGCCGACGCTTTTGATCGTGGTTGCGGTGCTGTACTTCATCCGCAGAGCTGCCAGTGCTGGTGGCGCGGGTGGGTTGCTCGGCGCGTTTGGTCAGAGCCGGGCGCGGCTCTATGATCCCGAGCGGCCTGGGACGACGTTCGCTGACGTGGCAGGGATTGATGAGGTCAAGCAAGAGCTCGAAGAGCTGGTCGACTTCCTGCGCGAGCCGCAGAAGTACGAGCGCCTTGGCGGCATGGTCCCGAAGGGCGTTCTCCTTATTGGGCCGCCAGGCACCGGCAAGACTTTGCTGGCTCGCGCCGTGGCGGGGGAGGCAAAAGTGCCCTTCTTCAGCCAATCCGCATCGGAGTTCGTGGAAGCAATTGTTGGCGTCGGCGCCTCGCGCGTGCGCGATCTGTTTACAAAGGCGCGCCAAGCCGCGCCGGCGATCATTTTCCTCGACGAGCTTGACGCTGTCGGCCGTAGCCGCAGCTCCGGCTTTCGCATCGGTGGCAATGATGAACAGGAACAGACACTCAACCAGATCCTCACGGAAATGGATGGGTTCGAGCCAGGAAAAGGAGTCATCGTCCTGGCTGCAACCAACCGGGCTGATGTTCTCGACCAGGCTCTCCTCCGGCCCGGTCGCTTCGATCGCCGCGTGACGCTGCAGCCGCCGGACCGGCGCGGCCGTGCCGCGATTCTGAAGATTCACACCGCAAAGGTGCCGCTTGGCCCAGACGTCGACCTCGACGCGATCGCGGGTGCCACCCCCGGGCTGGTGGGTGCCGATCTCCGCAACCTCGCCAACGAGGCGGCCCTCGGCGCCGCTCGTAAGGGCGAGTCTGCCGTCACCTCCACTGACTTTTTCCAGGCCATCGACAGGATTTTGCTTGGAACCGAGCGTCACCTGATGATGACCCCAAGCGACCGCGAACGTATCGCCTACCACGAGTCGGGGCATGCCCTCCTCGGCTTGCTGATACCCGGTGCGGACCCGGTGCGCAAAGTGACGATAATTCCGCACGGGGGAGCGCTGGGAGTCACAGTCCAGAGCCCTGTCGACGATCGCTTCAACTTTGGCGAGGATTACGTGCGCGCTCGGATCGTGTGCGCCCTCGGCGGCAGGGCGGCGGAGCAGTTGGTCTACAAGACACTGACCACTGGCGCGGCCAGCGACCTGCAGCAGGTCACGATGATCGCTCACGAGATGGTTGTGAGATGGGGAATGAGCCCGAAAATAGGGCCACTCGCGTTTAGGGAGGAGGGTTCGGGCGATGGTCTCGGGCTGACGCGACCCTACAGCGAAGCCACTGCGCGGGAAGTTGACACCGAGGTCAAGCGGATCGCCGATGAATGTTTTGCCGAGGCCATGCGACTCTTGACCGAACATCGAAACCAATTGGAAGCCCTTGTCCAGGCACTGTTGAAGGAGGACTCTTTGGGCGAGGAGCAAATTCTCGCCGTCACTGGTCTGAAGGCGGCCGCCTCTGACAAAAACCGCTCCGGCTGACGCCGCCGGCCTCTACGCAACCTTTGACCAGCAGGGCGTCGTCGAGGATGTTGGCATGCGCACCCTGTCCGCCCTGGACAACTCGAGCGGTCCCGTGTCGTCTTCTGTCGAGGGCCCACCATCCGTCGGAGCTTCGTCGTTGCTGCGGTCGCTCCCTCACTAACGAATTGAGTTAGCGGACGGCCGCCAGCCCCGCCTCGGCCACCTCCATGTCTTGCTTGTAGTGGCCTCCACTGACACCGATCGCGCCAACGATCACATCGCCGGCCTTGATCGGGTATCCGCCTCCGAAAACGACGAGCCGGTCAATCCCTCCGACGGCCCCGGCCGCAAGCGGCGGATCATTCTTGATGAACTCATGCCAGGCGTCGGTTGATAGCCCGAAACCGACCGCGGTATAGGCCTTGTCCTGGGCAATTTGAACGCTGAGCAGGGCGGCGCCATCCATCCGACTGAAGGCCTTCAGCACACCACTCTCATCGCAGACGGCGATCACGAATGGATGACCCATAGCCTTCGCCTTTGCCTCCGCTGCGGCGACGATCCGATGCGCCGATTCTGTGCTGATGCTGGCCTTGTTGAAAGTCTCACTCATTGTTTCTCCTCCATATCGACAACCTTGTACCGCTGCTCAAGCTCGAGAATCTCCGGCAACCCGATGAAGTCAACGAAATCGCCGAACCGAGGAAGGTCGGGAAGGACGGCGATTGGAGAGCCGTCGTCCTTGATCTTCTTTAGGACTGTGCGCATAGCCTTGGTTGCAGCGAGCATGGTGCTGATCGGAAAGATGATGATCGCAAAGCCCAGCTCGGCAAGCAGACTGTACGCCACCGCTGGCGTCTTGCCCCCTTCGGCATAGTTGAATAGAAGTGGAACTTTCGGGAAGGCGGCTGCAACGGTGCGTATCTCCGCCTCCGATTGCGGCGCCTCGATGAAAAGAATGTCGGCTCCGGCCTCCCGATAGAGCCGAGCCCGTTCGATCGCGGCGGCCAGACCCTCGACTGCGCGGGCGTCCGTTCGAGCGATGAGCAGGAAGTCTGGCGAGCTGCGCGCGTCAGCCGCAGCGTGGATCTTGGCGACCATTTCCTCGGCCGGAATGACCTGCTTGCCTTCCATGTGCCCGCACTTCTTGGGAGCCACCTGATCTTCTATGTGGATTGCCGCGACTCCCGCCCTCTCGTACGCTTGAACGGTTCTGATGACGTTGATCGGGTTGCCGTACCCAGTGTCGGCGTCAGCGATCACCGGGATGTCGACCGCATCGACAATGCGGCGAGCGTTGTCGACCATCTCCGCCATCGTCATCAGTCCAACGTCGGGTCTCCCCAGGTATCCGGCCGAAGAGCCAAAGCCGGTCATGTAAGCGCCTGGAAAACCCGCCTCCTCGACGAGTCGAGCACTGAGAGCGTCGTAGCATCCCGGGGCTAGCATCGGCGAACCGCTGCTTATCAGCTCACGCATTTGCATGAGACGTCTTGTACTGCCGCGCAGCAGCCTAGCCACAGATTAATGATGGCGCGTTCGCAGGGTACAGCGCTGCTCCGTCGCCAAGTAAGTTAGGGCGGCCGCTACGAGGCGGCCGCCCTTTCGCTTACTGGCTGACCGTGTACTGGTAGGAGGTGCTCTCCAGTCGGGTAGGGAGGCGCACGGATCCTGGTCGTTCAAGTACTGCCGGCGGCCTGAGGGCGCAAAGCGGCGGCTGGAGTGGTTTCGTTAGCGGAACTGGGCCATCGCACTGACCACCAGGCCGAGAGCTGCCCCCCAGGCAACTCCCAAAATGAGATTGCCAAACAGCAGTCCGAATAGAAGACCCAGGGCGGAGCCGATGGCGATGCCGAATCCCACCAGGTTGTGGCGCATTTCGGGTTTCGGCCGCTTAGTGATGTGGTTCAACGTCCTGATCCCGTATCGGTCACGCGCTCGGCTGCCGGAAGCGGGCCACCAAGCTGACCAAGCCGAGCACGATCAGCACCACAGGCGACCACAGGCCGAGCTGCCTGATCAGTTCCTGGTTTCCGCCTGCCATGCTGGCGCCGGCCACGACCATCAAGCCGCCGGGTATCACCGGCCACCAGCGGGCCGCTGTTCCTGACACGACGACATCGAGGGCGTAGATGAGCAGGAAGCCGATTCCGCCACCGATCGCCGCGTACGCTCCGGTGTCCGTGGCGCTCAGCTGGGTAGCGGCCAGGATGGCTGCTCCAATGCCAGTCAGAATGCCTCCTGGCACCAGGAAGCCGTATTTCCGCGTGGCGGCATAGGCGACGAGAAATGCGACGCCGACTGCGAACGGGACAAAGCCTCCGCCAAACACATCGCCGCCAAGATTGCTCAGCAGGGCGCCGATACCGATAACGATCAGCAGAACAGGTCCGACAGAAGACCTGGATCTCCGCACTTGGTTCGGGTTTGTGACCATGACAATCACCTCCTGATCAAATGATCCTTGCCGGGGGCGCTCTGGAACAGGGACGACAGTCCCTCGAACCGCAGGCCGAACCGCTTATTGGGTGCCTCTTGGCCTCCAGCGGTAGCGCCACCACGTGCGGAGCCGGCAGCGCATAGGGCCCCGATAGCGCAACCAGCAGCACAGCACGAATCGTTGCGTCAGACCGCCTGACAGGGCGGTGCTCATCGCCCTCAGAACTCTTCCGCGACAAGCTCTGGGTGCTGGCTCACCGCGGCCTGGAGGCGTCGCCGGTGCAGAAGGCCAGGAGTGCCTCCATAGACGCCGACCACGTACGCGGCTTGTGCTGTACCCCAGGCCATCGCGACCGGGAGTGGGCGGCCGAGTTGAAGGGCCGCCATCAGGGTCGCACCGTAGCCGTCGCCCGCGCCTGTCCGGTCGACGACCGGCATTGACAGAATCCCGGTTCTAAAGAAGCGGTCGCCATCGAATGCGTATGAGCCGCGGGTCCCATCGGTCATCACGACGGTCCTCGGTCCCAGCCGCCGCAGCGCCTCCAACTGCGTCTTGGGGTGGCCGTTCACGCCAGTGAGCTCGGACGCCTCGTGCTGGTTGAGGAGCAGAAGCTCGCTCAAGCGCAGAAGTGGGGCAAGGGCGCGCGCACCCATCTGCAGCTGGTGGGTGCCGGGGCTGAATGCGAGCCGGGTGGGGTGGCGGTCGAGGTGGCAGCGGAGAGCCTCGTGCAGTCGGTTCACCGCAACGCCACGTGGCCCGAGGGAGGTCGCATAGATCCAGGCCGCAGGCGGAAGATCCGGTAAGTGGTAACTCCGCGGTTGGTGCCAGACGAAGAGCGTGCGTTCTCCGCGGAACACCAGCGCCGTGCTCGCATTGGTCGAATGCCGGTGGTCCAGAGCCATCAGCGAGGTATCGATGCTCTCGCGCTCCAGGTCGCTATTGATCGAGCGGCCCTCGGGGTCCGCACCGGTGACTCCATAGACCGCGACGTGCAGGCCCAGGCGTGCGGCGGCGACCGCGGCGTTGACGCAATTGCCGCCGGCCATGCGGTGGAACTCATCCACCGGGATCTTGTCCGCATAGTCGATGCATAGCTGTGTCTGGTCTGGCTGCACCTTGAGCGCGAGATGAGCATCGTGAATCTTGAGGAAGGTGTCGACGGTGGGGTCGCCGATCGTGACCAGGTCTAGCTCCATTCTCGCCTCAGATATCAGGCTCGCAGTACCACTGCCCTGACCACAGGGCCCAAGTACCCCGCCGCCACGGGACAAAGGGCCCTTTCGGGGTGACCCCGGTGCGTTCAGGCTGGACTGCGATGGCCAGGATTACCGTCAAGCACCGGCACGGTCAGAGTTTCGACATCCACGTACGCGGCTATCGCCTTGTGTCCGATGAGCCAGTCACCTTGGGCGGCGACGACGAGGGCCCGACCCCCACCGAGCTGATGGTCGCGGGCCTTGCTGCTTGCGCCGCCGACGAGGTCGTCAAGAGCCTCATGGAAGAGGGCGCCAGTTTCGATCTCACCGAGGTCGAAGCCGACTTTGTCTGGGCCGCCGAGGGTCGCCGGGTCGAATCCATTCGGCTGTCAATCACCCTGCCCGATGAAATCAGCGAGAGCACCAGGCAGAAATTGCTGCTGGCTATGCTTTCCTGCCCCGCGCGCAAGATGCTGGCGGAACCACCGAACGTCGAGTACGAGTTGAAGGCCGCGGGTATCCCCGTGCTGGTGGGTCCCGGTTTGGGCGGTAATTCCTGGCCGGATGAGCCGCCACCGGACGTCGACTCGCAAGGCTAGGGTGAGGTCGAGATGAGAATTGTGCGGCGTGTCGCTTACCCGGCCACCAGCACCACCGCGCGTGAGCTGATGGGCAAGTCCACGGTGTCCGCCGACCCGCGGCAGTCTCTGGTGGACGCTGCGGCCCTGATGCGGACCCACCGGACCAGCGTCCTGGCGGTGCTCGATGGACAGGCAATCGTCGGCGTCATCACCGAGCGTGATTTCATGCGTGCGATTGCAGATGGCCGCGACCCCGCGTCCACGCATGTCTCCGAGTACATGACTCACGATCCGCGGACAATCGAGGCCGATAAGCGGGCTGTCGAGGCGGCGGCCATGATGATCAAACACCACGTGAGGCACATTCCGGTCACCGAAGAGGGTCGGGTGATCGGCTTTCTCTCGGCCCGCGACCTGCTCGCGCTGACACCCTGGCCGCTAAACCTGCCGATCGGCGAGAGCTGGTGAGCTGATCCGCCGCTAGCGGTGACTCGGATGGGTCAGCCTTGGGCTGCACCCCCGCGCAAGGACTGTCGGACGGCAAGGAGGCGGGCCACGTCGGCGGGTGAAACGATTCCCACGAGCTGATCCTGGTCGAAAACGAGCACCCGCTGGGCGAATGTCGTTCCCAGGCGTTCTATCAAGGCTGCGAGCTCCTCACCTGGTCGCGTGACGGGGACCTGTGAGATCGGCACGGCGCTGTCACTCAGTCGCTTCCGGTCTCGATCATCGCTCTGGACTCTGATCAGATCCGAAAGGCGCACCATCCCGGTCAGCTTGCCGGACGGATCGTGGACCGGGTAGGTGGTGAAGCTGTGCTGCGGCGCGACCGACTCCAGGAACTGTCCGACGGTGAGCCAATCAGGAACCGTCACCACCGGCGAGGTCATGGCGGCCGACACAGGGACCGACTTCAACAGTGCCTTGATCGTAGTTCCCGCCTCTTCAGAGCTACCGGCGGACAGCAGGAACCAACCGATGAACGCGATCCATATTCCGTCAACGACGGCTCCGGTGAACAGTTCCAGCAAGCCGATCGCGATCATCAGAAACGCGAATACGCGGCCGACCCGCACCGCGGTGTGGACACCCCGCAGGCGGCTGCCGGATCGCCACCAGAATACGGAGCTCAGGAGGCGGCCCCCATCGAGCGGGAAGGCTGGGACCAGGTTGAACAGGCCCAGGGCCAGATTCACGAACGCCAGCCAGCCCAATAGATCAGAAACGAGGGCGTTGGCCGATGTTGCCAGCGCCATGCCCAAAGCGATCAGGGCGATAGCGAAGCTGGTCAACGGCCCGACGCCGGCAATGAGGGCTTCGGCGCCGGCGCTCTTCGGTTCGCCTTCCAGCTGAGAAACGCCGCCGAAGAGCCACAGTGTGATGCCGGCGACCTTCATTCCATTCCGCCGCGCCACGAGCGCGTGCGACAGCTCATGGGCAAGCAAGCACGCGTAGAAGACGATCGCTCCGGCCGCTCCGGCCACCCAGTAGGCACCGGCTCCCTGTCCGGGGACATCCTGTGGCAGCACACCAGTCGCCAGGGTCCATGCGATGAGC
>DATCAV010000122.1:0-13026 GCA_036512415.1 Candidatus Dormiibacterota bacterium
AGTCGATGGGCTACGGCAAGGGCTACAAGTACGCGCACGACTTCGAAGGCGGCGTGGCGGACCAGGCGCACATGCCTGAGAAGCTCAAAGGACGCAAGGTCTACAAGCCGGGCGCGAGGGACAAGAAACCGGGGTAAGGCGACTTGGAGCGAGAAAGACAAAGTCATGGCCGGGGAGACCCCGGCCAACCCTGCCACGCTGGTTCTAACCGTAGACTTTCACGCTCATGGCTGATGCCCTCGTCATTTTCAAACCCGACGGGTCTTACCGGCTAGCCGCGCGGGCCGGCATATGGGGCTGGCTGTCGACCGAGCGAGATTGGAAGGTGGAATCTCTCGCCTGGTTCCAACCGCCGGCGTCCTTGATCGAAAGCCACTACGACTTTCTGAAAGGCCGGCCCTTCTTTCCCTGGCTGGTCGACTTCATGAGCGCGCTGCCGCTCGCGGTTGGACGCGTGACGGCTTCGGGAGAGGCGCTGGAGCAGATGCGCCACGATCTGGGCGAGACGCGCATTGCCCAGTCGCGGCCCGGATCGCTACGCGAGCGCTACGGCATCTTCGGAGGCGTGAACTGCCTACACCTGTCGGACTCTCCTGAGTCGGGCAGCGCCGAGGTCGCCCGCTGGGCGAAATTCGTGCAGCTGGACCAGGTGAGCGCCGACCTTGCCCTGGAGACCGACAAGCCCGACCACACGTACCACTTGCGGTCGCTGGCCACGCAGGTGGCGGCGGGAATCCACGTCGAGCTGGCGTCCCAGATGATCCGCGAGCTGCTGGCCGAGGAGACAGGGATCGACGGCGCCCAGCTTCAGGCCCTCTGGAGAATCACGCTCGGGGCGCTGGCTTAGCCTTCTTCTCCGGCGCGCTTGCCGGCTGCGGCGCGGGGTGCGCGTGGATGGTGACCGGATGCGTGAACAGCTCCGAGTTGGGGACGATCACCATGTCGCCGGTTTCGTTGCGGAGCAAGGTCACTCGTAAGCGCACTTCGGACACGGTGCCGCTGCCGCGCTCCAGCGAGATGTGGTCGCCGATCTTGATGTTTCGCTCCAACAGGATGTAGTAACCGGACACGTAGTCCTTGAGCAGGTCCTGGGCGCCAAAGCTCGTGATGACGATGGCCGCCACTATGCCGAGGATCGTTACGTTGTCGCTGCGCACGGCGATACCGAAAGCGAAAAGCGCGCCGATGACTATCAGGGCAACCGTGATGACGCGGCTGCCGACGATGACGACGTTCTCTCGCAGCCCGCGGCGCCGCAGCGCTTCCGCCACCTGCTGCGCGACGAACCGGGCGGCGACAACGAAGACGACGAAGACCAGCCCCGCCAGCAAGATGTAGAGCAGCGGGCTCGCAGCGATGTCGCGAAGCGACATCTACTTCTCGGTCTCGGCTTCCTCGGCGGCCTCCGCCCCTGCCTCTGCCCCTTCCTCGCCCTCTCCAACGAGAGCTGTCTCCGGTGCCGGGGCTTCCTCTTCGACCTTGAGCTCTCGGCGGTGAACGATCTTGACCACGAGCTCTTCCGGGTCGATGAGCACTGTGACGCCCTTGGGCACCTTCAGCTCGGAGATTCGGAACTCCGACTCGACGTCCTCGAGCGGGGTGAGGTCGACCTCGAAGGCCTCTGGGATGTCGGTGGGCAGGCACTCCACCCGCACCGCGTGAATCGGCTGCAAGACATCAGCGTCTCCGCGCTTTACCGCGGCAGACTCGCCGACGAGGTGGACCGGCACCTCGACCGTGATCTTCTCTTCGAGGCTCACCTGGTAGAAATCGACGTGGATCGGGCCCAGGCGTCGGGGATGGGTCTGGATCTCGCGGACCAGCACCTTCTCGGTGCGATCGCCGTCCACGACCAAGTCGACCAGGTGGGTCCGCCCTGACTTGATGAAGACCTTCTGGAACTCGAGACGATCGAGGACCAGGGGCGTCGGGGTCGCATTGTGCCCGTAGACGATCCCAGCGAGCTTGCCTTCGCCGTGCAGGCGGCGCGAAGCCTTGCCGAGGAGCGTGCGGGTTGAAGCTTTCAGTTGCATGGTTGGGCCTCGGAGTGGAGAGGCGTCGTTATGATACCGCGGAGAGCGAATTCCGCGAACCGGTCCAGCCAGTAGGAGGATTCAGGCATGCAGAACCCACCACCTCCGCCGGCGCCTCCTCCTCCGCCACCCGGCGGCTCATACCAGTCGCCGCCATCGACGCCGTCTGTTTACTCGCCCCCGCCGGCGCCCATGCAGTACGCGGCGCCGCAGTACCAGGGACCCCAGCCGAGGTACGCCGGCTTCTGGATCCGACTCGTCGCGAGGCTGCTCGACGGTTTGATCGTCGGCATCCCTTTCGGAATCTTGTTCGGTGTGTTCGCGGTCGCCGGCGGCGTCTTTGCCAACAACACAAGCTCCAGCAGCCAGGATTCTCAAAACGCCGCCGCGGCCGCCGTCTTCGGCGGAGGTTTCCTGCTCCTGTACCTGGTCGCCCTCGTGCTGCAGGTCGGCTACTGGATCTACTTCTGGGGAACGAGCGGTGCGACCCTGGGCATGCGATTGCTTCACCTGAGGGTCGTCGACGCCGACACAGGAGGGCCGATTGGCTACGCGAGGGCCACCGTCCGATTCCTCATGACCATCGTCAACAGCTGGGCCTGCTACATCGGCTGGATCTGGGTCGCATTCGACCCGCGCAAGCAGGGCTGGCACGACAAGGTCGCCAACTCTGTCGTGCTGCAGTACTGACGGAAGAATCGGCTTCTCAAGGAGAATTTCGACATGCAGAACCCGCCGCCTCCCCCACCGGGCTACGCACCACCACCGCCGCCACAGATGCCTAGCGGCTATCAGCCGGTGGCCGTCGCATCACCGGGTTCCTACGGCGGCTTCTGGATTCGCGTCGTCGCCTACATCATCGACGCCATCATCCTCGGCATCATCGGGGGCATCTTTAGCGTTCCGCTTGGCGTCCACTACAGTGACGTGAACAGCCTGAACAGTGCGTCGGCTCGGACTTCAAACGGGATCGACCTGGTACTCAGCTTCGTGTATTTCACGCTGCTGTGGTCCTATATGGGCGCCTCGCTCGGCCAGCGCGTCCTCGGGCTGCACGTGGTGGACGCGACCACTGGGCAGCCGATCAGCTTTGGCAAAGCGGCCTTGCGCTGGCTCGGTCTCATCATTTCGTTCTTCGTCTGCTTCATCGGCGTGATCTGGGTCGCGTTCGATGCACGCAAGCAGGGATGGATGGACAAGATCGCCGGCACGGTGGTCGTCCGAAGGTAGGCGAACAGAGGTCGGCTTAGTTCCCCCCTTGGGGGAATCGCTTTCGCAGCCAGTCGACGATGTCCTGAAGAGGGGTGCCGGGGGTGAAGAGCTCGGCCACCCCTTTCTTCTTGAGGGCGGCGATGTCGTCCTCGGGGATGATGCCGCCACCGAACACGACGATGTCCGTGGCCTTGCGCCGCTTCAATTCCTGGACGACAGCCGGAAACAAAGTCATGTGGGCGCCTGAGTGGATGGAAAGCCCAATCACCTGCGCATCCTCCTGAAGAGCGGCGTCAACGACCATCTCGGGCGTCTGCCGCAGGCCGGTGTAGATGACCTCGTAGCCGGCGTCGCGGAGAGCGCGGGCAACGACCTTGACGCCGCGGTCGTGACCGTCGAGCCCGACTTTGGCGACCAGTATGCGCACCGGCCTCACCGCGGTCTGCGCGCTCACCTAGATCACGGCCTTCTCTGTGTAGATGCCGAAGACCTCGATCAACGTGTTCATGATCTCGCCCTCGGTGGCATACGCGCGAACTGATTCGAGGATGTAGGGCATGAGGTTGTCCGTGCCCTCGGCCGCTTTTCGCAACGCTGCCAGGGCTTTGGTGCACCTCGCCTGATCGCGTGTGCGCCGCACGTTCTGGACCCGCGCAACTTGCTCACCCTCCAGCTTGGGATCGATCCTCAGGATCTCCATCGGCTCCTCGTCGTCGACTGTGAACTCGTTGACGCCGACCATCAGCCTTCGCTTCTGTTCGAGCTCCTGCTGGTACTTGAAAGCCGAGTCCGCGATCTCCTTCTGGAAGAAGCTCGCCTCGATCGCGGGGATCACCCCGCCAAGCTCCTCGATCCGCTTGAAATAGGCCTCGGCCTGGCGCTCGATCTCATCGGTGAGCGCCTCGACGAAGTAGCTGCCGCCAAGCGGGTCGATGGTATTGGCCACGCCCGTCTCATAAGCGAGCAACTGCTGCGTGCGGAGCGCAAGGCGTGCAGCTTTGTCTGTCGGCAGGGCGAGCACCTCGTCCATCGCATTCGTGTGCAACGACTGCGTGCCGCCGAGCACCGCAGAGAGCGCCTCGATCGCGGTCCGCGCGATGTTGAGCTCCGGCTGCTGGGCAGTGAGCGAGACACCTGCCGTCTGCGTGTGGAAGCGCAGCTTCAGGGATCGCTCGTCCTGGGCGCCATAGCGGTCGCGCATCCAGCGAGCCCAGATCCGCCGCGCCGCTCGGAACTTCGCGATCTCCTCGAAGAAATCGATGTGGGCGTCAAAGAAGAAGGAGAGGCGAGACGCAAAGTCGTCGATCCGCATCCCACGTTCGATACACGCATCGACATACGCCATGCCGTCTGCCAGCGTGAAGGCGAGCTCCTGCGCCGCCGTGGAACCGGCTTCGCGTATGTGATAGCCCGAGATCGAGATGGTGTTCCACTTTGGCACCTCTTTGGCGCAGTACTCGATCGAGTCCACGACAAGGCGCATCGAGGGTTCGGGCGGAAAGATGAACTCCTTCTGGGCGATGAACTCCTTCAGGATGTCGTTCTGCAAGGTGCCACCCAGGGCTGATGCAGGCACGCCCTGCTTCTCTGCCACCGCGATGTACATGCAGAGCAGGATCGCGGCCGGCGAATTGATGGTCATGGAGGTCGTTATTTCGCCCAGCGGAATCCCGTCGAACAGCGTCTCCATGTCCGCCAGAGAATCGATGGCGACGCCGCAGTGGCCGATCTCTCCGCGACTGGTCGGAGCGTCGGAGTCCTGCCCCATCAGCGTGGGCATGTCGAAAGCCACTGACAGGCCGGTCTGCCCGTTCGCCAGCAGGTACTTGTAGCGCTTGTTCGTTTCTTCTGCCGTGGCGAAGCCCGAGAACTGACGCATGGTCCACAGCCGGCCGCGATAGCCGCCGGGGTGGATGCCGCGCGTGTAGGGGAAGAGCCCTGGCATCTCCTCTTCGCGCTTGGGCAGGTCGTCGGCGGTGTAGAGAGGCTTGAGCGGGATCCCCGAGATGGTCGACGTCTCGATGCCGTCGTCACGGGACGGGCTGGACTCGAACTCCTCCTTCCACACCTCTTTAGCGTCGCGGGCGCGGACTTTCACAAATTCATTATGTGAGGTCTGCCGCCTGGGTCCTCACGTCCCCTTCTTGCGCGCGCCTCCGATCCTGGCGAGGATCTCCTCGGCGGCCCGGTACGGGGAACCGTCCTTCAGGAGCTTCTCGGTCAGCGCTCCATCCTCCCCGAGGGCCAGCCTCGCCTGCTGGCGGGCGAGGTCCGCCACGACCTCGGCCGTCTCATCCTTCAGCCGCTTCTCGGCCAGCTCGTGCCTGCGACCGCTCGACTCGAGATAGCGCCGGTGGTCTTCGATGGCTGCCCAGAGCTCGTCGATCCCCTCCTGGCGGGCCGCTACCGCGGTGATGATCGGCGGCTTCCAGGCCTTGGGCGCGCCAACGCCGGTGGCACGGGGCGCGTTGAGACTGAGCATGCCGCGCAGCTCCATGACGACCCGCTGGTGGCCGTCGAGGTCTGCCTTGTTGACGACGAAGATGTCGGCGATCTCCAGGATCCCCGCCTTGATCATCTGCACGCCGTCCCCAAGGTTGGGCGTCATCACGACGACTGTGGTGTCAGCGACGGCCGCCACCTCGAGCTCTGATTGTCCAACCCCGACCGTCTCCAGGATCACCTGGTCGAAGCCGAAGGCCTCGAGCAGCCTGATCGCCTCTCGTGCTGCCAGCGACAGGCCGCCGAGATGGCCCCGCGCCCCCATGCTGCGAATGAAGACTTTCGGGTCCAGCGCGTGGCGCTGCATCCTGATCCTGTCGCCGAGGATCGCTCCACCCGTGAACGGGGAGTTTGGGTCGGTGGCGATCACCGCAACCGACTTGTCCTGCTTCCGCAACAGCGCGACGAGCGCGTCGACGAGCGTCGACTTGCCTGTCCCCGGCGCGCCGGTGAACCCGACGACGGACGCTGCGCCGTCCCGCCCCTTGGGCGGCGTTTCAAGAGCGCGAACCGACGGGTCGCGGCGCTCAACGAGGCTAATGGCCCGGGCAAGAGCGCGGATGTCGCCGGCGCGAAACCGCGCCGCCAGCTCGCTGTCACCCGTTGTGTTCGCCACCATCGACAACTTAACAGTGAGTCGGGCGGGGTCTGAGGTCAGGCTCGGTTATTGCCCAAGGAAGTGAGCCGCGAAGTCGTGGCCCAGGATGACCACGAGGCCGAAGGTCTGCTGGTGGCGGGAAGGCGTGGGCTTGGTGGGGGTCGCCTGCACGATGGTGGCCCCGAAATATCCCGCCAGCCATTTCGCGGTCAGCGGAAACTGGCCACCCGAGTAGTCGAGGATGACCGTCTTCGACGACGGCAAATGTGGAATCGGATCGGTGAGCATGAGACCGGTCGGGTCGAACATGCCGGTGACCCGGCTCTCGAGGCCCGCAAAGTTGTTCGACCCATTTGCGAACTGGATCGGCGCCTTCTCCGCAAGCACGGCGGGATCGATCAGCAGGTTGTGGATGTAGCGGTGAATCATGGTGTAGCTCTGGTCGAGCGGGCAGAGCTGCGACACATAAGGACCCATCCCACAGTCCGCAAAGTCAAGGAGATTGCCATCGGTGCCTGGCTGCGGCGCGGTCAGCGCGAACCTGATGATCGAGGTGTTGGGGAGGTTCTTCCCCCAGTCGTAGATGGCCTTCATGTCGGACAAAGTCATATCGGTCGTGATGTTCTTCTGAAGCGCGTTAAGAAGCTGGGGCGCCTTGGAGAAACCGTTCACCGAAGTCGCCTTCTTCTTGATCGCCTCCATGATGTCCTGCTGTCGGCGAGCGCGGCCGAAGTCGGATGACTGCGCAGCCTGGATGGCGTGCCGGGACCTTGCGATCTCGAGGGCCTGCTCCCCGTTGAGATGCTGGCAGCCAGCCTTGAAGTGGATGGGATGGTAACCGCCCGTGTAGTCCGGATATGAGGTGTCGTCGAGATTTGTCGTGAGGCAGACGTCAACGCCACCCAGCGCGTTCACCATGTCGCGAAACGCGATGAAGTCGACGGCGACGTACTTGTCGAAGGTGAGGCCCGTGATCTTGCCGACCTCATGCTCGGCCGCATGGCCGCCGCCGTCGCGACCCGTGTACGCCTTGGCGACACAACAGATGATGTTCGTGTAGGGGACCTCGTAGGCCGCGTTGATCTTGTTGGCCCACGTGCGACCTGGGCCCTGAAGGTTCATTTTCACGACCAGGTCGCGAGGGATCGATGTGAGCACCACTCGGTTGCTGACCGGATCGATCGACACCGCCATGATCGAGTCGGTGAGGTAAGGCGCGTCGTTCTCATAGCCGCCCCTGCCGAGCAGAAGGATGTTGACGCGCTGCCCGTGTTTGAGCTTGTAAGCGATGGTGCCGGGCGCAGGCTCGAGCACTTGCACTACCTCACCAAGTGGATTGAGGTGATGGCCAGTGGTGGCGGCGATGAAATCGTCCAGCCGTTTGTAGGTGAGGGTTGCACCGACGAGAACGATGATCAACAGGGCGGCAACGATCATCGCCGGGACCGACCGAGTCAGGCGGTAGGTGACGTTGTAGCGGGATCGCCTGGCCCTTGGCCTGGCCCTAAGCATGCGCACGGGAAGTTTACCGTCCAGGCCCTATGAAACGAGGATGAGGCCCGGGGGGTTACGGAACCGCTAGGGGCGTGCCTGGTACCAGCCCCTCTCCCCAACCCTCTCCCCGACGGGGAGAGGGACGATCAGCAGCCGGCCGACCGGCGCCGAATCAGGGAGTGATCGTGTTGGTGGTGGAGTGCATGGCGAGCACGATCGAGAAAATCGCCCAGGCCGCGCTGGCGATGAATCCGACGATCCCAAGGATCAGGCCGGCGAGTGCCAGTCCGCCCCCACCCACGGTGCCGCCGCTCGCGGCGATCCGCTGGCGTGAGATGAATCCCATGATCGCGGCGGCAGGACCAAGGATGATGCCGAGGCACAGGGGCCAGAAACAGACCAATGACAGGATGCCGGCGATGAGAGCGCCGATCGCAAGACCGTCGGTCCGATGGCCGGCGACAGCCGCTCCGGTGTAACCAACCGGCGGTGGCGGCACGTACCCTCCGGGCGGTGGCGGCGGTGGCGTGAAGCCTCCCCCAGGCGGCGGTGGAGGTGGAGGCGTAAACCCTCCACCCGGAGGCGGCGGCGTAAACCCTCCGCCCGGAGGCGGCGGCGGCGGCAAATCGGACATCTAACTCCTCCTTACGCCGCTTCCGCGGCGCACTACCCCTTTTCGAAGCTGCGGATTATCCACGCCTGCATCGCCAGCGCATAGGCCGAGGTCACCAGAACACCGATACCGCACGCGATTGATCCGATCGAGCCGACGAAGCTGGCGGCGATCAGCATAAGGCCGGCGATCAGAGTGTGGTTCAGATTCGATCGAGATCGCCGAACGACTGCGCGCACATCGATTCCGGCGGCCACTCCCGCCTTGTCGGTTGCCAGCACGATGGCGGGCATCAGGAATGTCAGCGCCAGGCTCAGCACGGTGACCACGCTGAAGCCGATGAGGTTCAACAGAACCGCCGCCGCAATCAGTCCGCTGTTCGCCGAGCCTTGCCCCTGATTCGTCGACAACACAATCGCGGGAACGAAGATCACCAGGGCAATGAACGCGATCACCAGCGTGTAGATGAGCTCCACCCCGAACAGTCGAATGCCTCGACCGATGTACGACAGGTTGGCCGGGGCAAGCCTCTCCTCCCCCGCCCGCAGCCGGTCGAGAGACGCGAGCATCCAGCCAAGGCCGTTGATCGAGCCGATGATCGGGATCAAAAGGGTGAGCGCGATGATCAGCAGCTTGGATACCCATTCGGGATCTCGAAAAGGCCAGGTGAAGGCCTCGGTGATTCGGTCCATGGCTTCTACCCGAGGGTCGGCATGGCCGAGATCGCAGCCAGCAGCCGCACGAGCCACGCCAGGCTCAACGCAACAGCGACCTGGCAATTACGACGCGTTGGATCTGATTGGTCCCTTCGTAAATCTGCGTGATTTTCGCGTCACGCATCATTCGTTCTACGGGGTAGTCGCTGATGTAGCCATAGCCACCGAGCAGCTGCACGCAGTCGGTGGTCACCCTCATCGCCATGTCCGATGCGAACAGCTTGGCCATCGCCGCGACTTTGGTCAGATCCGTAGCCTTGGCATCCACCTTGGTCGCCGCTCGATAAACGAGATGCCGGGCCGCTTCGATCTGGGTGGCGATGTCGGCGAGCATGAACTGGATGCCCTGGAAGCTGGCAATCGCCTGACCGAACTGTTTCCTTTCCTTGACGTAGTTCAGTGCGTAGTCAAACGCGCCCTCGGCGATGCCTAGAGCCTGCGCTCCGATGCCGGGCCGCGATCGGTCGAGCACAGCCAGCGCGAGCTTGAAGCCCGTGCCTTCTTCGCCGAGCCGGTTAGCAACCGGCACCTTGACGTCTTCGAAAACCAGCTGCGCTGTCGGAAAGCCGCGAATGCCGAGCTTGTGCTCGAGCTTGTCCGCCTTCCAAGGGCTGGTCTCGCGCTCGAGCACGAAGGCGGAAATGCCACGTTGGTTCGCCTCAGGATCGGTCTGCGCGAAAACGACGAGAGTTCCGGCAATGCTGCCTCCACTGATGAACTGCTTGGTGCCATTCAGCACGTACTCGTTGCCGTGACGCACGGCGCGCGTCTTCATCGCGGCGGCATCGGAGCCACTTCCCGTTTCCGACAGGGCGTAAGCGGCGACCTTCTCTCCAGACGCCAGCGGCGGGCACAGGCGCTTCTTCTGCTCCTCCGAGCCCGCGACCAGGATGGGATAGGCGCCGAGTGCCTGGACGGCGAGGATCAGCGATGAGGTCGCGCACGCCTTTGCGATCTCCTCGATACCCATGCAGATCGACACGCTTGAGCCGGAGATCCCGCCGTATTGCTCCGGGAAGGGGATGCCCAGGATGCCGTTCTCGGCGAACAGCTTCTCGATGTCCTTCGGGTATTCAGACTTCTCGTCGATTTCCGCGGCCCGGGGGGCGACCTTGTCCTGGACTAGCTCCCGGATCGTGTCCCTGATCGCAATCTGCTCCTCCGAGAACTCGAAATCCACGGGGTGAGCTTAGCTGAGCAAGTCGCGGGCGATGACGATGCGCTGGACCTGGTTTGAACCCTCGTAGATCTGGAGCGCTTTGGCGTCGCGCACGTGTCGCTCGAACGGGCTGCCCCCGACAGTGCCTTCCTCGCCCGCAAGCTGCACTCCGTCGAGGGCGATCGCCATGGCGGTGTCGGTGCAGTGCAGCTTGGCCATCGACGCCTGGCGCGTGAAAGGCCGACCGCGGCTGCACAGCCACGCGGCGTGGTAGGCGAGCAAGCGCGCCGACTCCAACCGCGTCGCCATGTCCGCGAGCATGAACTCGTCACCCTGCTCCCGACCTCGCCCCTGAAGCAATGCGCGCGACTCATCGACTGCTGCCTGCGCAATCCCGAGCGCTTGCCCTGAGATGCCGATCCGGCCAGAGTCGAGCGCCCGCATCGCCACGGTGAAACCCTGTCCTTCAGCCGCCAGGCGGTTGGCGGCCGGCACCACCACATCCTCTAGGACGAGCTCGCCAGTGGGCGAACCGCGAAGCCCCATCTTCTTGAACAGCTGCCCGACTCGAACGCCGGGAGCGTCGGCCGGCACCACGAACGCGCTGACCCCAGCCGCCCTCTCATCGGGACCAGTGCGCGCAAACACTATGTACAGGCCGGCGCGGCCGATTGTGGTGATGAAGACCTTCGTGCCGTTGAGGACGTACCGGTCGCCATCTCGACGGGCGCTCATCTTCAGCGAGGCCGCATCCGAGCCGGATGCCGGCTCTGTCAGGGCAAATGCCCCGAGCAGCTCGCCCGAGGCGAGGGGCGGCAGCCACCGGCGTTTCTGCTCCTCGGTGCCGAACAGCAGGATCGGTTCGCTACCGACGCTCGTGTGGACGTCGACGATGACCGACGTCGAGGCGCACGCCTGAGCCAGCTCTTCGATGCAGACGGCGAAGGCGATCGCATCCAGGCCCGCCCCGCCGTACTCGCGAGGGATGAGCACGCCGAGAAGCCCCGCGGCCTTCGCTGCATCGATGGCTTCATCGGGGAATCGATGGTCGCGATCGACCTCGACGGCATGAGGTCGAACCACCCCCTGCGCCACTTCGCGGACGGTGTCTCGGAAGCTAGCGTGCTGGGGCGCCAAATCCAGGTCCACTGACGGCAAACTAGAATAGGCAATCTGGCATGGAAGCAGGACCTAGATACCTCGAAGGAACCACGGTAGGGAGCGGGCGCGACATCATTGGGGTGCGGCGAGACCGCATCGCAGACATCATCGGCACGGGTCGCGAGATCATCTCGAGGGCGAAGGCTGAGAAGCTGCTACCGGACACGATCACCGGCGCCACTGCGGCGCTGCTGGTCACCATCGCAGGCTATGGCGAGCCTTTGTCAGAAGGCCAGTGGCGCGAGCTGGCCGGGGTCGTGGGCGGCATCATGCGAGACAACACGTATGCGGACCTTGCCCGCCTGCGTACGTTGATTACTCAGGAGCAGTTCTTCAACGTGGCACGCAACCAGGGTTACGGTCGTTTCATCCGGCGGCTCGATGACGGTCGCTGGGTTTGCGAGCTTGCCCCCAAGCTGGAAGATCTCCCTGACGAATAATCGCCTGGTCTCAGCCCTGCGGTCGCGGCCGATGCGCGTGCTGGTCGCGGCAATCTTCACTCTCGTGATTCTCAGCCCCGCCGGAGTGGTCTTCGCGGTGGTGTGGACGACCCCTTACCTGAGCGCTCCGGCGCCTGCCGAGGAAGCGGCTCCGACGGGACCGATACGGGTCCTCCCGGCGCCAGACGTCCAGCCCGGCAGCCTGCCGGCGACACCGGTCAACGTCTACGCCAACATCATGTCGGGCGTCGTGCCTTGCCCGCTCTGCAAACTCCCGCCGCGCGTTTACGTCCCCAACAGCGGAGCCGGCACCGTGGACGTCATCAACCCGCTGACCTTCAAAGTTATCGACCACTTCGCTGTCGGTTCGATTCCCCACCACGTCGCGCCCGCATGGGACATGAGCGCGCTGTACGTCGACAACGAGGGCTCGAGCAGCCTGACGAAGATCGACATCCACACCGGCAAGCCCACCGGCACGATCTCGATTCCGTTTCCGTACAACCTCTACTTCACCCCTGACGGCACCAAGGCGATCGACGTCGTCGAACGCCTGCAACGCATCGAGTTCCGCGACCCGCGCCACGGGTGGAGGTTGTTGGGCTCAGTTTCGATTCCATGGGCCGGCGCCGACCACCTCGACTTCAGCGCGGACGGCAGCTATCTGATGATCTCGACCGAGTACACGGGGATGCTCGCCAAGGTCGACGTCATTCACATGAAGCTCGTCGGCGCCGTTCATGTCGGCGGGCTGCCGATCGACGTGAAGCTGTCACCCGACGGCACCGTCTTCTACGTGAGCAACCAGGGTCGCATGGGAGTGTCGGTCGTCGACCCGATCGCGATGAAAGAGATCCAGTTCATACCCACCGGAAAGGGCGCGCACGGTTTCCAGATTTCTCGCGACGCCAAGTCCCTGTACGTGTCGAACCGGCTCGAGGGGTCGTTCTCGGTCATCGACTTCGCCACTCGAAAAGTTGTCGCCAAGTGGTTCATACCCGGAGGTGGCAGCCCGGACATGCTGCAGCTCAACCCGGCCGGCACGCAACTGTGGGCGTCAGGCCGCTACAACGCCACGGTTTATGTGATGAGCACCGT
>DATCAV010000123.1:0-5316 GCA_036512415.1 Candidatus Dormiibacterota bacterium
CATCTCGTTCGTCGACCCAATGGTGGGGCGACCACGCCAGATAGTCCGAGACGAAGAACGTGACGTGCGGGTTCGCTCTCACTGCCTCAAATGTCGGGTCGGCCTGCACGCAGTGCAGCTCGATGACGTCGTCTGTCCTGACGAAGGGCAGGATGCTCACCTGCGGATACCCTTCGGGCGGGCACGCGATCAGCGTGCCGTGGCGCATCTCCGCCACGAATCGGTCAGCCGCCTCTTTGTCGGGTGGGTATTTGGAGCTGGCGAACACCCCACCAGTGTCGCTTACGGTGCGGCTAAGCAGGCCGTGGCGCTGTATCCGAAAGCCGCGAATGGTACGCCCATCCCGGTGGTCATCGGACCGGCGAAGGTGTACTGGTGGGGAGTAGGAGCCAGGCCTGGGGCCTCACCATCGCGCGCAAACCAGTTCAGGAACAGCTCGTCCTGCGGGCGCCAGAAGAAGCCGGCCGCCGCGCCCGGAACCGGGATCCCCACGCCGACCAGCGGATCGCCCGTCTCGAGAGCAGACGAGCATTCCCCGGGTGCGGTCGGGATCTGGTAGCGCTGCACCACATTGATGCCGAACGGGTTGTCGATCCACTCGGCGATCTCGTGGCTCAGCGCCAGGATGTCGGAAATGGCGGGGTTGGGCGAGAGGCCGTTGGGCGTCAAGTACGCGGCATAGACGAAGGTGCGGATCTTCTCCTTGCCGGCGAGGGAGATCGGCGCGTTGCTGGCGGGCGATCCGGCGCCATGGCCGCCGAGCGAGCAGCAGTGAAGGTAATTGGAGTCCGAGTAGAGGACGACGTTGTTGGTCAGGAAGATCGGAAGGACGGTTGGCTGGAGCTCCATCTCGTCGATCAGTTGCGCGAGGCGCTCCCTGAACCAGGTGGCATCGACTCGACCTACCAGCACGCCAAGTGGGCTCAGAACGGCGACACCCTTAATCACAGGGACCTGGATCGACACGGTCTCGCTGACGCGCGGCTGGCCGAGGATGACGTGATAACCGGTTCCGACCTTGCCGAACTGCGCCCTCGCAAAGGCGTCGCCGAACTGCACTCCGGAGTCGCCCGAGATCGCAAAGCTGGTCGGCGTGAAGACGGGCGAGGCGATGGTGTCGGCCACGTTGTCCGCGCCATTCATCGTTACCGCCAGCGCCGTCGGAGAGTAATTGGGTCTGTTGAGGACCGATACGTCCTGGGCTCCGGCCACGAACGTGAACTTCAGCGGGATGATCCGGGTCGCGACCTTCGTCGACTCTCCAAGGCGGGGATCCGAGCCGACCATCGTGAAGGGGTAGGCAACCTGGTTGGTCGGATCGGTGAAGGAGGAGCTCCAGTGAGGGACGGTCCGCGGCTTTCTGGACGAGGCATTGCCGTGCTCGGAGTCGTCCTGCGACGAGTTGTTGGTCTTGTCGCCGCCGGTGGCCGCGAAAACGCCTGCCGACGGTAACAGCGCGGAGGCGACGAGCGCCACGCACACCAGCGCCCACGACACACCCAGGTTTCCAAACTTCAACGAGCGGCCACTCCCATCCTCTTTGCTTCGTGCACTTACGCCCCGCGAAAGGGCTGCCTGAAGAATAGTGCGGCCAGAAGAGATTTCATCCGGCTTAACACGAATTCCATCACGAATTCTTTGGGGGGGTTAGCCTTCGTCCTCCGCGACCGCCGCCTCCAATGCGAGGTCGGGGTGCTGCACGACGTAGACCTCCTCGTCGCGGTCGTGCCCTTCCAGCCGGCGCTGGCCGACGCTGACCAGCCGGATGTCGTCTCGCAGGATGTCGGCCACTATCGAGTAGGTCGCCTGGGATACCAGAATCTGGTTGCCGACC
Organism: Candidatus Dormiibacterota bacterium; assembly: GCA_036512415.1. Lineage (GTDB taxonomy): Bacteria > Chloroflexota > Dormibacteria > Dormibacterales > Dormibacteraceae > Palsa-872. The sequence goes on from DATCAV010000123.1 coordinate 1,835, forward strand.
GCCCGGCGGCGCAGCTTGGCGCACCGGTTGACAGCGGGCGCTCGGTAGTCGCGATCCTGCGCGTCGGCCTCCCCCGTGAGCACCGCCATGCGGACGCTGATCGGGATCCTGTCGATCCACGGCTCGGACATGAGCGCCTTCTGGGCGTCGAAGGCCGCCGCCACCGCGTCCGTCGCCCGGAGGAAGACGGCGAAGAAGCTGTCCCCCTCCCCTCGTTCCTTGAGCACAACGCCGCCGTTGCCCTCGATGGCCGCGGTCAGCAGCTGGTCGTGGCGTTTCATCGCCGCGTACATCTGCGCCCGCTTCTGGAGCCAGATCGGCGTCGACTCGACGACGTCGGTCATCAAGAAGGTGACCACGCCGTCCGGCAGGAGCTCACCGTTGACCGGACCGGGGGCGGTCAGAGCGACGTCGCCCGCGCCATCCCTTGGATTCAGGTTGCCGACGACCGCCAGATAGTCATCCATGGTCTTGGCCCGGCGGAAGAAGTGGACGTTGTAGGAAGGGAGGTAGCTCCAGCTCGAAAAGCCGTCCACCACGTCACCTTCCCGGCAGATGTCGGGGGCCAGGCTGAGCAGCCGCCCTAGCTTGGCCGTGGTCGGCGGATCGAGGTTGAGCTCTCGAGCTGCGTCGTCGCTGGTCACCCTTTCGACAGCCTGGTCGGCGTCGACGGCCAGGCGGATCGCCTGGACAAAGATGTCGAGCTCGCCCTGGGTGTCTCGGGAGCGGTGAAGCTGGTCAAGGCTGAGCTTGACCTCGGATTCGCCGTTGGACGCCTCTTCCGGCGCGAATATCGCGATCACGCGCTCGAAGGTCTCGTCCACGGCGAACTCACGCGTCGCCCCCTGGTAGAGCTCGCCGACCGTAGGCCACCGACCGTTGGCGACGAAGTAGCTCGCCGCGGCCTGCTCATAAAGCCAGCCCGAACCGTTCAGCTGCAGGTCCACGCCCAGGGCGACCTCTAGGAAGCCGACCATCGTGCGGTAGAGCTCCTGGACGAAGACGAAACCACCCACCCCCGCGACCTTGATCTCGCCATCCAGTCCGAGCGAAGGGTTGGGCTTGGACGCTCCGTCGCTGTAGGTGAAGGCTTCGACCGCGACCAGGTCGCCGTGGTTTCTCAGCTTGATCCTGGTCTGTGAAACGCGCTGCCCGGGCCCTGTGACGTCGGGGTTGTCGGCCACGTGAACCAGGCCGCCCCGACCCCATGCGCGCTGAATCGGCGTACGAAGCTGGGAGACGAGCGAGTAAAAGCGCTGAATGAAGACCAGCGCCTCTTTGCCAACACCCGTGTCATAGCCGTCCTGGCGGACGGCACGCAGGTCCTCCTCCCAGGCGGCTGTGATAGCACCCCTCAAAACAACGACGCCGGGCTGCATAGGCTGCTTGCTCTCCTAAATCATTCGACCCAGATTTGCCGGATTACGCGATAGGACAGGTAGTCTGCCCCAAGTGAGGTCTGCTACGTCCAACGTTTCAGAGTGCGCTGCGGGTCTGCAAAAGGGTTGCAGCCCTCACCCACCCCGTGGGATGTTTACCGGGTGACGGGTCGCGACGGCCACCGAGGACCTCCTCTACCTTCTATATACGAGCGGGACGACCGCCAAGCCCAAGGGCACGACAACGCTGGCTGACCCAACGGTCGTTGCAGAGATCGCGCGCCGGGGCAGAGAGGAAGCGGCGAAAGAAGGGGGGTAAGTCGCCTCAGCGCACGGCCCGATCACCGTTGGCTCACACTTTTCCGGAGTGACGCTCGACCCCGCCGGCGAAGCCCCTCTTAAAACTGACGACCCAAAAACCCCCGACATTCCGGACGTGCCTACCCACACGCAAAGCGCCGCACGCCGCCCACCCCGCTCCCTGAGCGCGATCAACGCCCTCTTGGCCCTCCTCGTCTCCGCTGCCGTCCTGTACGCCTCCTTCATCGGCGCCGGCCCCCTCCCGGCCCTCGGCCCCGCCTTCAACCCCGCCACCGGAGCCTGGACCATGGCCGCCGACGCCGCCACCGTCCAGAGCCAGACCCTCACCATCCCCGGCCTCCAGCAACCGGTCCGCGTCATGTTCGAAAAAGACGGCACCGCCCACGTCGTAGCGCAAACCGACGCCGACCTCTTCCTGGCCGTTGGCTATGTTCACGCCCGCTTCCGCCTCTTCCAGATGGACCTGGAGCGGCGCCAGGGCGAGGGCCTTCTGTCGCAGGTCGTCGGTAAGGCCGCGCTCGACAGCGACCGCTTCGAGCTACAGCTTGGCCTCCTGCGAACCGCGCAGCTGGAATGGGCCCAAGCCGACGACACCACCAAAATCGCGCTGACCGCCTACGCCAAGGGCGTCAACGACAGGATCGACGAGGCGAAGAAAACGCATCAGCTCGATGTGATGTTCACGTTGCTCGGCTACCAGCCCCAGCCATGGACGCCGATCGACACCCTCATCGTCAAAGGCGACATGACGCAGACGCTCAACTTCACCGATACGCCACTGGTGATGGAGCTGCTCAACAAGTCTCTCGGCCCAAACCTCACCCAGCAGTGGTTCCCGGTCCTCCCCCCGAACCCTCAATCGCCCTACGACCCGGGCCCCTATCCGACCCAGGCCAAGCCCGCCCCGATCACCGTGCTGAGCTCGGTCACCGACTCCGAAGCCGCGACTGCGCTAGCCCTGCACAACCGGCTGGCGAACCTCCCGCCAAGCCTCGTCGCCACCGGCGGCGCCAGCAACAACTGGGCGGTGGCCGGAGCCAAGAGCGTGAGCGGCGGCGCGCTGATGGCGGGCGACCCGCACCTCCACCTCACCCTGCCCTCGATCTGGTTCCAGCTGACCGAGGACTCGCCCGACTATCACACGAGCGGCGTCAGCATCCCCGGCACACCAGTGGTGCTGATCGGCCACAACCAGCACATCTCCTGGAGCCTGACCGACGCCCAGAACCAGCAGACCTTCTTCTACGAGGAGAAGGAGGACAGCGCTCATCCAGGCCAGTACTTCTGGAAGGACGCGTGGCACAACTACACTTCGGTCAGCTACGACATCCCCGTCCTGGGCGGCACCACCGACCACCTTGTCGTAAAGCTCAGCACCCATGGACCGGTGATCAGCGAGCGCGGCCTGACCACATCGGTGTGGTGGGCGGGCAACATTCCATCGCAGGACTTCAGCGTCCTGATGCATGTCGGCCAGGCTTCCAACTACCAGGAGTTTCGCGACGCGTTGCGCGACTGGCACTCGCCGACGCACAACTTCGTCTACGCGGATGATGCGGGCAACATCGGCCTGATCTCCGCGGGCTACTACCCGCTGGTGGCGCAGGGCCAGCCGTGGCTGCCGATGCCGGGCACCGGCGAGTACGACGTCACCGGCACCGTGCCCTACGACGACATCCCGCAGATCTACGACCCGCCGAGCAACATCGTGTGGAGCGCGAACCAGCGACAGGTCGGGCCCGACTACCCGTACTACATCGGCACCGCCTCGAACTTCTTCGA
>DATCAV010000124.1:0-9132 GCA_036512415.1 Candidatus Dormiibacterota bacterium
GACGTGCCAACCGTCCTCGATCATTCGCACTGCAGCGTTGACGCCGAGGAATCCCGCTCCGCCGGTGATGAGGATCCGGCGCGCCGGCCCGTGTTCGGCTGCACGCGCCTTCCTGGGCTTGGAACGTGGGGTGAGACCGGAGTCGGCGCGCAGGTTGGCGGGCGTCATGGAGGGTCCCTACCTTAAGACAATCGGCCGCGACCATCGGTTGCGTCGCCCGACCCTGGATGAACAGGTGCCAGATTCGCCCGTCCGGCATCGGGCCAGCTGAGGGCATCCGCGACCCATCCCTACGATAGACACGTGGCGTCCCCCAACCGAGCCCTGTCAGAGCCAGACAGCAAATCGCTGCGTTCGAACTGGGAGAGTGAGACGCGAATGGCCGGCGTCTACGAGGCGCTCGCTGGAGTTGCCTCGGACTCAGGCCTCAAACGACGGTTGCAATCACTGGCCACGACGGAGAAGCGACATGCCGACGCCTGGGCCGAGCTGCTCACGCGCGGAGGCGTCAAGCTTCCAGCGCGTCAACCGCGGCTGACCGCGCAAGCCCTTGCCGCCCTTGCGCGCGTGGCTGGCATAGGTCCGGCGCTGGCGCTTGCAGGCGCGGCGGAGGGCCAGGTCTTACGCGCATATCTCGGCCAGGTCACCACGGTGTCGGATGCGGGTGCGCAGGGTGTGCTTCGAAAGGTGCTGCCCGAGGAGCTCGACCATCAGTCGCCTGAGGAGATCGCCGACAAAAGCGATTCGCCCACGGCGGCAGGCAGTGTCTCAATCGACGATGGTTCGGAAGGCGAGTTCACCGACGAGGCGTGGCACGGCAGTGGCATCGAAAGCATCCGAAATGTCATTTACGGCGTCAACGACGGGCTGACCGCGACCCTAGGCGTTCTCGCCGGAGTGGGCGGCGCCACCGTCAATCCGCGCGTCGTTTTGATTGGTGGTTTGTCGGCGATGGTCGCCTCGGGCATCTCGATGGCCGGCGGAGCGTATCTGGCGAGCAAGTCGCAACGCGAGGTGTACGAGGGTCAGCTGGCGCGCGAAGCTGCCGAGATCGAGGCGATGCCCGACCTCGAGCGCGCAGAGCTGGTGAAGATCTATCGGTCTAAGGGCCTGACTCCCGAGGAAGCCAAGACGATCGTTGCCCGCATCACTGCCGACAAGAAGGTGTGGCTCGAGACGCAGGCCCGCGAGGAGCTGGGCCTCGACGTCGCCCAGTTCGAGAACCCCATCCGCGAGGGTGTCGTGGCGGGTGTCTCGACCCTGGTTGGTGGTGTGATTCCGGTGCTCGGCTACCTCGGCGGCCGCGCGCTTGTGGGGGCGACCTTTTCCGGCCTTGCAGCGCTGGCCATCACTTTCGTCCTGTGCGCGGTATTCCTGTTCCTGATCGGATCCGCTAGGTCGTTCTTTACAGGAAAAGCCGGGGTGCGCTCAGGCGTTGAGATGCTGGCTGTGGGCACTGCGGTGGCCGCGATCACATACGCGGTGGGCGTTCTCTTCCGAGCCTAGCCTCAGCCCGTGGCGATGCCGCGCAGGTAGGCGATGCTCACAATCCACGCCGCACCCGCCAGGATCACGGCTTCGCGACGGCGCGATCCGCCCTGGGCGTACAGGTAAGCGCCGGGCAGGAAGATCACCGCGAATATGCCGTACACGAGGTGCAGCAACACCGCCGGCCGTGCGCCCAATAAGAATGTCGCGAGGCCGAGCAGTCCCTGGAGCGCCGTGAAGCCGGCCATTATCAAGTAGCTCGCTCTGAATCCGCCTCCCAGCTCCTGGTTCCGGAAGTATTTGTAAGTGCCCCAGATGGCAAGCGCCACCGCGTACGCAAGTAGGACGCGAGCGCCAAAGCCATGGAGCGAGCCGAGCGTTCCTGTCACGACGCTGGGATCACACGGTCAAAGCTCATGCCGGAGCCTGCGAGACCTGCGCCCGGAAATAGTCGACCGTCAGGCTCAAGCCTTCCTCGAGGTTGACACGAGGCTCCCAGCCAAGGCCTCGGCGTGCCCGGGTGTTGTCGAGGGCGATCCGGTAGACGTCGCCCCTGCGCCGAGGCCCGATGTTGGGCGCCAGCTTGTAATCCGTAAGGATCGCCAGCTTGCGAAACAGGTCGTTGACCGATACCGGTACTCCAGTGCTGATATGAAAAATCTCGCCGTCGCCACGCTCGAGGGCGGCCAGGTTGGCGGTCGCGGCGTCGCCGACGTGGAGCATGTCCCGCGACTGCTCGCCGTCGCCATCGATGGTGACCGGTTTTCCCGCCAGCATCCGGCTGGCGAAGATCGCCACGACCCTGCCCTCTTCTGCATAGAAGTCCTGGCGAGGGCCGTAGATGTTGGCGTAGCGCAGCACGGTGAACTCCAGTCCGAAGGTGCGCTTGAAGGTGCCGAGATACTGCTCGAAGCTGAACTTGCTGGTGCCGTAGGGGGAGAGCGGCCGCACCGGATGGTCCTCGTCCGCGGGCACCACGTCCGGTTCGCCGTAAAGCGCCCCGCCAGTGGAGATGAAGATCATCTTCTTGATCTTGTGGTCAACGCTCGCTTTCAGGAGGTTCAGCCCGCCGACGATGTTGACCTGAGCGTCGAACCCAGGGTCGGCGACTGACTTCGGTACCTCTGACTGGGCGGCGTGATGGTTCACGATCTCGGGTCGGAACGAAGCGACGGCCTTTTCGACGCCGGCCTGATCACGCAAGTCGACCCGATGCACTTCCGCCGCCGGGTTGATATTGGCCTCGTTGCCGGTGCTGAAGTTGTCGAGGACGGCCACCTCGTGGCCCGCCGCGACGTATGCGTCGACGACGTGGGAACCGATGAAACCGGCACCGCCCGTCACCAGAATCCGCACTGCACTTGACTCTAACGGGTTTACTTGATGGTGGTGCCTGACTCGCCCCGGCTGGAGGTTGAAGTGGTGAAAGCCGCGCGGGCGCCGGTGCCGCCTTCGTTTGTGCGGTCGGTGCTGGCTCGCACAGCCTCGCTGCAGGAGGTCGCCGCCCGCCTGCCCGAGGGGACTTCCAGCATCGCGGTCAGGATCACCGGCGACCGCGAGCTGCGCCGGCTCAACAAGACCTATGCAGGCAACGATTCCGTCACTGACGTCCTCTCGTTCGCCGGTTCGGGCGCCCACCTTGGCGACCTCGCGATCTCCTGGGACACCGCGGTCCGCCAGGCGGCCGAGTTCAAGCACTCGCCACTGGCCGAGTTCGCCCTCCTCTGCGTGCACGGCATGCTGCACCTGTTGGGCTGGGACCACGCGGCCGCATCCGAGCGCAAGGAGATGGTGCGGCTCACGACTGCTGCACTCGAGCTCTCAGGCGTGCGATTGCCGGCAGGTCGCGTTTGAGCTGCGCGTAGACTCAACTCACTCTCCCGGACGGGGAGGAGACAGGTCTGCGGCGCTCGCCGCGGGCCTATTTGCGTCTATTGAGATTTGAAATGGGTCAGGAATTGGTTCGAGAAGAGCTGCTGATAGTCGGCCTTGGCAATCCGGAGTCGGAGTATGCCGACACGCGCCATAACCTTGGTTTTGCCTGTGTCCGGGAGTTCGCCAAGCGCCTCGGAGTAAAGGTGGAGCGCAAGCGATGGGATTCGCTGGTGGGTCATTCGGAGGCGCGTGGCGTGTGGCTTGTGATGCCACAGACCTACATGAACCTCTCCGGGCAGGCGGTGGCGAAGGCGGTGCGAGACATCCGCGTCCCGCCTCAACAAGTGTGTGTGGTCTACGACGAGCTCGACCTGCCTCTGTGCCGAATGCGCATCAGACGGGGTGGTTCTGGGGCGGGGCACAACGGGGTGCTGTCGATCATCGACTCCCTCGGCACGCCAGACTTCGTCCGCTTCCGGGTCGGCATCGGAAAGCCTGCGCGCAAGGGGTCCCAGTCGGGTCGACATTACGTCCTCGGGCGGTTTACCAAAGCCGAATCCGAGAGGATTCCAGCCATCGTCGATGGGGTCGCCAGCGCTTTGGAGCTGGCGCTAGAGGCCGGCGTCGAGCGTGCAATGGACCGCTACAACAGGGCCGGCTCGCTCGGCTGCGAGGAGCTCGCATGAGCACCCTCTGGGAGAGCACGATCTCAGCCGCGCCCGCTTTGGAGCGTTGGGTCGGCGGCAACGCATCACAGCTCGACGTCGGACGGCTGCCCCGGCCGGCATGGCCGATCGTCGCCGCGGCACTGGCGCGCGCATCTGCCGCGCTCCGCCGGTCCATAGTGATCCTGGTCCCCGCGCCAGAGCGATTCGCGGATGAGCTGCGGCCCTGGCTGGCCGGGCATCCCTCGGTCCATGTCTTCTCTGAAGTCGGCGTTTCCTTCTTGGACCGCCCGCCCGCCTTCGATGAGTCCGTCAACAAGCGCCTAGAGGCGCTGGCTGCGCTGGCGCGTTCGGGCGAGGAGCCGACCGTAATCGTCTCCTCACGGCGCGCGATGACTCGCCAAACGATTTCTCCCGAAGACCTGGCGGACGGGACGCTCTTGCTTGCCCCCGGCAAAGGTCCGGATCCGGTCGCCGTTGCTTACCGCCTGATCGAGCTTGGCTATTCACGAGAGGCGCTGGTCGAGGGTCGCGGGCAGTTCTCTCTGCGCGGCGGAATCCTCGACGTGTTCCCGACGGTCGCGGACGCGCCGGTCCGAGCCGAATGGGAAGGCGACCTGATCGAAACTCTCCGGCTCTTCGATCCCGAAAACCAGCGCTCCGTCATGGCGATTCAGGAGGCTTCCATCCATACGGGCCGCGAGCTTCTTCTTGGGCCGGACCGGGGGCCGGCGGCCGTCGCCCGGCTGCGCGAATCGCTCGCGCTCGACAGCCTGCGGGCGGATGTTCGCTCGGAGTGGGAGGACGATCTTGCTCGCCTGGAATCAGGCGCGGCTTTTCCGGGTGTGGAGTTCTACGCCGCGTACCTCGACGCCTCGCGACCATCGTTGCTCGACCACATTCCAGCAGGCGTGGGAGTGCTGGATTTCGACCCGGAGCGCCAGCTCGCGGACGCTCGTTCCGTAATCGAAGAAACCGAGATGCTCGCGGCAGCAGAATCCGGTGGGGCTGAGCTGCCTCCAGGGTTCAGGCTGCCCACCGTCAGCCTGGAACGCCTTGCCGATTTGGCAGATCGCCCCCGGATCCGACTACTGGCCGGCGAGTCCACGGCAGATGCCGTTGACCTGGGCTGGGTCGAGGTCCAGCCGTTTGTCGGCCGGCCAAAGGCCCTCGCCGACCTCGCCGCCTTGAGTGGTTCAGCGACAGTCGTGTTCGCAACAGAACAGGACGAGCGGCTGCGGGCGCTGCTCGACGAGAGTGGCGCCAGGGCGCGAATCGCGCAGGTTGACCTCGACCTCGATCTCGAGCTCAAGCCCGCGTTGGAAGTGGCGGACATCGACATCAGCGCCGGCTGTTCGCAACCCGAAATCGGGTTTCACCTTGCCACCGATGCCGAGCTCTTCGGCCGGCTGCGCAGACCTTCGCGTTCTTCTCGCGGCGCGCGCACCCGAGCCGCAGATCTCACCAAGGAGTTCACGCTCGACTTCGCTCCCGATGAGCTCGTCGTCCACGTCGATCACGGCATCGCTCGCTTCAAGGGGATGCGGCTCATCGAATCTGAAGGCGCGCAGCGCGAGTATCTCGAGTTGGAGTACGCCGAGGGCGACAAGCTCTTTGTTCCGGTCGAGAACCTCGACCGCGTCCAGAAATATCTTGGAGGCGAGGGGCAGCCGGCGCTTCATCGGCTGGGCACAGGTGATTGGACACGCGCGCGAGGGCGCGCGCGGAAAGTGGTCCAGGACGTCGCTGACGAGCTGCTCAAGGTGTATGCGTTGCGAGAGGCCAGGCCTGGCATTGCTTTCGCGCCCGACACTGCCTGGCAGCAGGAGCTCGAAGCGTCCTTTCCTTTTGAAGAGACTCCCGACCAGGTCGCCGCGTTGGCAGAAATCAAGGCCGACATGGAGTCCGATCGTCCGATGGATCGCCTCCTGTGTGGCGACGTCGGGTTTGGCAAGACGGAGCTCGCCCTGCGGGCGGCGTTCAAGGCGGCGATGAGTGGAAAGCAGGTCGCGCTGCTCGCGCCGACGACAGTGCTGGCCCAACAGCACTTCCATGTCTTTCGCGAGCGGCTGGCAAAGTTCCCAGTGGTCGTCGAGATGCTCTCCCGATTCGTCGATGACGAAACCCAGGCCCGCACCATCGAAGGCATCAAGGCCGGTCAGGTCGACATCGTCGTCGGGACCCATCGTCTGTTGCAGAGGGATGTCCGGTTCAAGCGACTGGGGCTGCTCATCGTCGACGAGGAGCACCGGTTCGGCGTGATGCAGAAGGAGCGCTTGAAAAAGCTGCGCACGCAGCTCGATGTGCTCTCACTCTCCGCAACCCCCATACCGCGAACGCTGCACATGGCCGTCGGTGGGATTCGTGACATGAGCGTGATCCAGACTCCGCCAGAGGAACGCCAGCCGATCAAGACGTACGTCACGGCCGACGACGACGAGCTGGTCGGTGAGGCGATCACCCGCGAGCTGCAGCGCGGAGGCCAGGTGTATTACGTCCACAACCGGGTGCGAACCATCCAGAAGGCCGCCGAGCGGATCCGCCGGCTCGTGCCCAAAGCACGCGTCGCCATCGGCCACGGCCAGATGGGCGAGGACGAGCTGGCCAACGTGATGGTCGACTTCGAGTCGGCCAAGCATGATGTGCTCGTCTGCACGACGATCATCGAGTCGGGCCTCGACATCCCGAACGTCAATACGATCATCGTCGAGCGGTCTGACCGTTTCGGCCTGGCCCAGCTTTACCAGTTGCGTGGCCGTGTCGGGCGTTCGGGAAGGCGTGCATACGCCTATTTCCTTTATGACCCGCGCCGCTCGCTGACCGAGCAGGCCGACAAACGTCTTGACGTCATCTCAGGTCTGCACGAGCTAGGGCAAGGATTCAAGATCGCGCTCCGCGACCTCGAGATCCGAGGGGCGGGCAATCTGCTCGGCACCGAGCAGCATGGCGCGATCGCGGCGGTCGGATTTGAGATGTACCTCCAGATGCTCCAGAGCGCCGTGACGAAGATGCGGTCCGGATCGGAGGGCACCGCTATGGGCGACGTGCTGTCGACGACGGAGATGAACCTGGACCTGCCACTCGACCACTTCATCCCTCGCTCATACATCCGCGACGAGAAGCTTCGCCTCGGGGCGTACCGCCAGCTGGCGGGAACCGAGGACGAGGAGGAGCTGGAAGCGGTCTTGCGCTCGCTCGAGGATCGCTACGGCCCTGGCCCGGCGCAGCTCAACAACCTCGCTTACTCGTTGCGGATCAAATTGAGAGGGCAGCGATTGGGCCTCAAGGCGGTGGTTGCCGAAGGCCACGACATCGTCATCCGGGTCGACCCGGAGAGGTACATGGACGTCGACGAGCTGGCGCGCCGCATGGCCGGCCGTATCTCGGTCCTGCCCAACCGGCTCAAATTGCGCCGCCAAGGAGAAGGCTGGCAGCGCGACCTGCTCACGCTTCTCGACGAGATGGCCCAGCTGTACGAGTCTGGGAGGGCTGCCGCCGCGGTGCCGGGCGGCTGAGGTTACATGCCAGAATCACGACCGATGCCAGACCCAGACGAGCGGCCGTTTTCGCCCGGCGTCACCGCCATTTTTGAGGTTGTCAAACGACTTCGCGCGCCGGACGGATGCCCGTGGGACCGCGAGCAAACCCACGAGTCGCTTCGGCCGTATCTGCTCGAAGAGACCTATGAGCTGCTCGAGGCGATCGACTCAGGCGACGACGGCAAGATAAAGGAAGAGCTCGGCGACCTCCTACTACAGGTGGCGATGCACGCCGAGATCGCTGCCAGCGAGTCGCGCTTTGACGCGGCCGAGGTGTCGGAGGTGGTCGCCGCCAAGATGGTGGCGCGGCACCCGCACGTATTTGGGTCGACCAAGGTGGACAACGCCGAAGACGTCCTGCGCAACTGGGAGCACCAGAAGGCGCGTGAGGCTCGCAAGGCCGGGCGCGAGGACGAGTCTGTGGTCGACAGGGTGCCTGTCACGCTGCCTGCCTTGGCCTGGGCTCTCGGCCTGCAGAAGCGTGCTGCACGAGTTGGTTTCGATTTCGCTTCACCCGCCGACACTGCCGAAGCCGTTGCCGAAGAGGCGCGCGAGCTCTCGGCCGCGGCTGATCCGCGCCAGACGTTCGAGGAGATGGGCGACCTGCTGTTTGCGGTCGTTTCGCTCGCCCGCCGGCTGAAGGTCAACCCCGAGGACGCACTGCGGGTCGCCGGTCACCGATTCCGCAAGCGCTTCGCGCAGGCCGAAGCCACGCTTCGCAAAGACGGAGTTACGTTCAACAATCTCGATCGCGACGAGCAGGCTCGCCGCTGGAGGGAAACCAGCTAGACACTTTGAAGGGGGACGTCCCCCTTTAGGGCGGCGGGCCTGGCGGAGCCAGCTCGCGGCGCACCCCCCTGACGCCAAACCGGGGGGCGTTTGTTATAGTCGGCACTCGTCTTCGCGGATTTCCACCAACGACGCAGCATGAGACACAGCAAAGCAATAGTTGCCGCGGGCAGCGTCCGCTCAAGCGGACGCGGAGTACGTCGCACCATCATCGTTGCGGTGGTTGCAGTCATCGCCGTGTGGGTCTCCTATGCATTTGCACAGGAGGCATACATAGGGCACAAGCTGAGCCAACAAGTGGCCGACCTTCACCGGCAGAACGCGCGCATGGCGGCGGAGAATAAGGGATATCGCAAAGATGTCCTATCGTTGATATCGGGCGCCGCCAATGAGGAAGAAGCCCGCCAAAACGGCTATGCCCGCGCCGGCGAACGCGTGTACCTGTTAACTGACCCTCCCTCACCGTCGCCTTCGCCGCCGGCCGCCACGCCGGCGCCCTGACCAGCTCATTTAGGGAGCCCACAGGGCCGGCGGTATAATTCACGACGCGGAGTGGAGCAGCGGCAGCTCGTCGGGCTCATAACCCGAAGGTCGTCGGTTCGAATCCGACCTCCGCAACTTAATCGCAGCAATCCCCGAGCCGGGTTCCCCGGCTCTTTTCGTTATTAGGAGAGCCGTGAACAAAAGGAAGCGGGTGGCGCTGGCGAAGCGCCGGACGAAGAAGCGGAAGCTGAAGGCTCGGGCACAGGCAGCGCGATAGGATTCCCCCAGGAGTG
>DATCAV010000125.1:0-9200 GCA_036512415.1 Candidatus Dormiibacterota bacterium
CGTTGCCCAATAGACAGCATTTAGGGACCTCGGAGTCCGGTCGCCGACCAAAAGCCCGCTTGACGGGACTTGGAGAGCCAAGGCAGGGGACCCACCTGAGCTCGCTCAGGACAACCCACCCCCGTGGCCCGGAGGGAGCACCTTGGCCCTGTTGAAGCTGATCGCGCCCGGCCTGGTCGTGGCGGTTTTGGCGGCCCTCATCTTCTCCCTGGTCTTCTACGCGCTGCTGCCCTATCGGCGCCGGGCTTACGTCCCGATCCTGGTCATGACCGCGGCCGGCTTTGGGCTCGGCCAGCTCTGGGATTTCCTGGGGTTGCCGGCGCTTCGCCTCGGCCAGGCGAATATGATCCCCGCCATCGCTTTTGCGCTCCTCCTCCAGCCGCTCGCCCGTTTCGTGCCACGCCCGAAGCGGGAGCCGAAAGAACCCAAAGACCCAAAAGACTCCAAGCAACCGGAGCCACACACTTAACATGAAGCCTGTTTGCCGGCTCCGGTAAGGGGGTATTCACCACTTGCAGAACTTCATGTGGCTTGCGTTCGGGGTCGCCGCCCTCCTGGTGGCGCTCGCTCTGGCCGCCGTGCTGATTCGGCTACGAGGGACCCTTGGGGCCGTTGAAGAGCTGCTCGAAACGACAAATGAAGAGTTGAAGGAGACCCTGCCCGAGGTGAGACAGACGATTGGCAACGTGAACGACATCACCGCCGGTGTCAACGTCGGGCTGCGCGCAGCGGGAAGCGGGGCATCCTCGGTCGGTCATGGCATCAAAGCCGCGGCTCATGGCGTGAGGGTGGCGGGTCAGAGCCTAGTTCGCACTGTATTAGGAGGTTAGGCAATGTCGGATGAGAAGAGCGGCGGTAGCGGTGGCGGGGGCGGTTTCGGATGGTTCATCCTCGGCGGGATCGTCGGGTTGGCCGCCGGCGCTTACATCGCGTCGGGCCCCGGGCGTGGCCAGGTGGACAGCCTGCGGAGCAAGACCATAGAGCTGAACTCCAGCGAGCCTGTGCAGCGAGCCAAGCAAGCGGCCCAGCGCGCTCGTGTCGCGGTGACGGATCCCGGGAACCCGGTCGGCAAGGCGATCCAGGACGGAGTGGCCGCTGCGAAGCGTCGCCGCGAAGAGTTGGAAGCCGCGGCCGCGCGCAAGATCGAAGCGACCATCAACAGCGAAGACTCCAAGAAAGGCTCGGGGGCCTAACGGTTGGCGAAGCGCAATCTCGCCGAGCTCAAGATTCCCGCGTCGTCGGACTTCATTCCCGTCGCCAAGCGGGTGGCCACGACGCTGGGGAGCCAGCTGGGGCTCAGCCTCGTCGACCTCGACGAGCTGACGATCGCGTTGACCCAGGCCTGCGACAGTGCTATCGAGGCGGCTAACGACCTCGACGGCCATGCCGACCTCAAGCTGACCTACTTCGCAACCAATCGGGCCCTCGTGGTGGACGTGGACCTCGTACCCACAGCGGGCGAGGTGCTGCCGGCGCCGCGTGTCCACCCGGAAGCGGACGCCGAGCTGCAGAGGCTCGCGTACGAGATGATCCGCTGCTTCGTCGACGACTTCCGCCCGCTCGTCGAGCCCCAGACGGGGCACGTCCGCTTCCGGATGGTCAAGTACATCGCTTGAGAGCGCGGGGGAGTCAGGCCTCCCCCGCGGGACCCCCACCGGTTTGATGCAACGTTGGGAGGCGTTTTGAAACTGCAACGCTTAGTGACGGCCGGAGTGAATCCGGCCTGCTGGCCGCCGAGGCGCGGGGGAAGCAGGCCTCCCCCGCGGGACCCCCACCGGTTCCACGCAACGCTGGGAGGCGTATTGAAACTGCGACGCTTGGGTGCCGGCCGAAGTGAATTCGGCCTTACGACTACGTGTTGATTAATTAAAAGTGGGTTCGAAGCCTCGACCTTCCCGCGAGGAGCTGCGGGCCCTTCATCGTCGCTACAAAGACACGACGGACCCCGCCGAGCGCGACCGCATCCGCGCCCAGCTGGTGGATGCGTATCACGACTTCGTGTACTTCCTGGCGCGCAAGTTCCAGAATCGGGGCGAGCCACTTGACGACATCGTCCAGGTCGGCTACCTCGGCCTGATCAAGGCCATCGAACGCTTCGACCCCGACCTCGGATTCGAGTTCACAACCTTCGCGACCTTGACTGTGGCGGGCGAGATCAAGCGCCATTTTCGCGACAAGGGCACCGCGATTCGCTTCCCACGCCGACTTCAGGAGCTGCACCAATCGGTCGTGCGCGTGAACGAAGAGATGAAGAACCAGCTGGGGCGCGAACCGACCGTGTCAGAGCTGGCCGAACGCCTCGGCGTCACACCGGAGGAGGTGACCGAGGCGATGGAAATCGGCCCCGCCTATATGCCGCTGTCGCTCGATCAACCTGTGGGATCGGCGGACGGACAGGAAGGCCGCGCCATCGCTGAGCGGATCGGGACGGCGGATCCCGAGCTCGACCGCGTCGAGATGCGCGACCTGCTCGATCGCGCGATGGTGCACCTGACCCCGCGCGAGCGGGCGATCATGGCCATGCGGTTCTACGAGCAGATGTCGCAATCGGAGATTGCGCGGCGTCTGGGAATCAGCCAGATGCACGTGTCACGCCTGCAGCGTGCGGCGCTCGAGCAGCTGCGGAAGTACGTACCTCAAGAAGCGTCCTGAGGCATGCCGCTCATCGAGTCGCACGCTCCAGCCGAGCCGATCGCCCTGTTCAAGCGCTGGTACCGGCAGGCTGAGCGCGCCGGGGCTCTCCAACCTGATGCGATGACGCTGGCGACAGCTGGACCGGGCTGCACGCCGTCGGCGCGCATGGTGCTGTTCAAAGAGATCGAAGCCGGCGCATTCCTCTTCTTCTCCAACTACGAAAGCCGCAAGGGTCGCGACCTCGCAGTGAATCGAAAGGCGGCACTCGTCTTCTACTGGTCGGTCACCCGGCACCAGGTGAGGGTCTCCGGCACCGTCCGGCGCGTCAGCCGCTCGGCTTCGCTCGACTACTTTCACGGCCGCCCGCGCGGCGCGCAGCTGTCGGCGCTGGCCTCCAGGCAGAGCCGCGTGGTGGCGTCGCGAACCGTCCTCGAGCGGGCCGTGGCCGATCTTGACAAGCGATACCCGAATGCCGTGCCAATTCCCGCCGACTGGGGTGGGTACACGCTGCGCCCGGTGTGGATCGAATTCTGGGAGAACCGCGCCGACCGGCTCCACGACAGGCTCCGCTACGTCCGCCTGCCTGGTGGCGCTTGGCGGTCAGAGCGGCTGGCACCGTAAGCTAGATCGGCCCCGACATGACCGGGAACGAGATCCGCAAACGTTTTCTAGAGCATTTCGCGAGCCGGGAGCATGTGGTCCTACCGAGTGCGCCGCTGGTGCCAAAAGGGGACCCGAGCACGCTCTTCATCTCGGCCGGGATGCAACCGCTTCAGCCCTATTACCAGGGTTATAGCCAGCCGCCCGCGCCCAGGCTCGCGAGCTGCCAGAAATGCCTGCGCACCGGCGACATCGACGAGGTCGGAAAGACCGATCGACACAACACCTTTTTCGAGATGCTTGGCAACTTCGCGCCCACCGGGGACTATTTCAAGGAGACCGCGATCCCCCTCGCGTGGGAGCTCGTCACCAAAGGTTTTGAGATGCCTGCCGACCGCCTTCGCGTGACGATCCACCCAACCGACGACGAGGCTAACGAGATCTGGGTCAATACAGGGGTCCCCGCTGCATACATCACACGGCTGGAGGACAACTGGTGGGGTCTCGGTCGCGGGCCGTGCGGCCCAGACTCGGAGATCTGGTGGGACAGGGGTCGGGAGACTGGTTGCGGCAGCGAGGACTGCGTGCCCGACCACTGCGAGCGTTTCATAGAGTTCTGGAACCTGGTGTTTCCTCAGTACGACCAGCAGGAAGATGGGAGCCTCGTCCCCTTGGTCCACCCTGCGATCGATACCGGCATGGGGCTGGAGCGGATCAGCTACATCTTGCAGGGCAAGACCGACGTTTTCGAGACGGATCTCCTGGCGCCGATCATCGATCGGATCCGCGGGCTGTCGGACAAACAATCGACGGTGTCGGAGCGCGTGGTCGCCGACCACATTCGCGCTGCATGCTTTGTCATGTTGGAGCGGATCACCCCCAGCAACGAGGGTCGTGGCTACGTTCTTCGCCGTCTGATCCGGCGCGCCACCGTTCATGCCCGAAGGTTGAACATGCACTCACAGCTTGGTGGCCTGGTCGATGAGGTCGTCAAGGTGATGGAGGTCCCGTACCAAGAGCTGCGGGAGCAGCAAGCCATGATCCGTGACGGCATCAACTCGGAAGAAGAGAGATTTCAGCGCACGCTCGAACAGGGCATGGAGCTCTTCGAGCGCATCGCCGCGAAGCATGGAAAGACGATTCCCGGCGGCGATGCATTCAAACTGCACGATACCTTTGGCTTTCCTTTCGACCTGACTCGCGAGCTGGCGCAGGAGCGCGGCATTGAGGTCGACGAGGACGGATTTCGCGCCGCGATGGCGGAGCAGCGCGAGCGTTCTCGCGCCAAAGGCACGAAGCACATGGCCGCGCCAAAAGACCTGCCGAAGTCGGAGTTCACCGGCTATGGCGAGCTCGTCATCGAGAGCGTGATCACCGCGCTCCGCAAGGGCGGTAATGCGACAGAGGTTGCGGCTGAAGGTGACGTCGTCGAAGTCTTCCTGCAGCGCTCTCCTTTCTATGCGGAGTCGGGCGGGCAGGTCGGCGACACCGGGACGATCACGACTCCGTCGGGGCGCGTCCGGGTCGAGGACACTCAGAAGCCGGCGGACGGGGTCATCGCGCATATCGGCACCGTGATCACCGGCGAGATTCGCGTCGGCGAGAAGGCGACCGCGGCCGTCGACGCCGGCCGGAGACATCAGATCGCCCGCCACCACTCCGCGACGCACCTTCTGCACAAGGCATTGCGCGAGACGATCGGTGAGCAGGTGGTCCAGAGAGGCTCATGGGTGGGACCTGATCACACGACTTTTGACATCCCGCTCAATCGGGCGGTGACAAAAGATGAGCTGACCCGCATAAACCGCCGGGTGATGGAGAAGGTGCGCGAGGCGCTGCCCTTCCACGAACAGCAGCTGCCTTACAAGGAGGCCGTCGCGCAAGGCGCGATGCACCTGTTCGAGGAGAAGTACGGCGATGTTGTCCGCGTCGTGTGCTTCGGCGATTGGACGTGTGAGCTCTGCGGCGGCATCCACGTGAAGAACACCGCTGACATCGGGACGGTGGTGATCGTCTCCGAAACCAGCATCGGGTCCAGCCTGCGGCGCATCGACATGGTCGTCGGCGAGGCCGCTGACGACCTGGTCAGGAAAGACCGTGACCTCCTGGCCGAGCTGGCGCGATTGTTCAACGCCACTCCAGATCAATTGCCCGACCGTATTAAGGCTCTCCGCGCCCAGCTCAAGGACAGCGAAAAGGAACGTGACAGGCTCCGGGAAGAGGTTCGGAGCGCCCGGATCGGTGGGGGAGACGGCGCCGGGTCCGCCGCTGCGATCAAGCACGGCAAGGTGGACTATGTGACCCAAACCGTCGACGCCTCTAACCTTGACGAGTTGAAAGCCTATGCAGATCGGTATCTCGAGATCGTGAAGTCGGGCATCGTAACCGTTGTCGGCGGCGGGATGTTTGTGATCAAGGTGTCCAATGACCTTGTCCCCCAATACGATGCCAACACTCTCAAGTCCCTGTTTGGGACCGGCGGCGGGCGCCCGCAGCTGGTCAGCGGCAAGCTGACCGTATCGGCGGACGAGGCTTTCACGCGCCTCGAAGAGGCCCTGCGATGACCAAGTTCAAGTTCCTACGTAAGCGGAGCGAGTACTACAAGCACTTCACCGTGCTCGACATCGGCACGGACCTCATCAAGGTTCTGGTGGTTCGCCGTGACGGCGCCGACGGCGAGGTCCTTGGCGTCGGGCGTGAACCCCAGGCGCCTGCCGCCATGTCCGGTGGCGCCATCGCCGACCTGGAATCCGTGATCCAGTCATCCAACCGCGCGCTCGAGGCCGCCGAGGACATGGCCAAGACCGTCCCCGGCCAGGTGATCGTCGGCATCGCGGGTGAGCTGATCAAGGGCTTTTCCTCGACCATCGCCTATCCCCGGGAGAACTCCAAGGCGCGTGTCAGGTCTTCCGAAATCTCGACGATGCTGCAGATGGTGCAGCGCCGGGCGCTGCGCGAAGCCCAGCACCTGCTTGAGCTCGAGCGCAGCTACGGCCAGTTGGAAGCCCGCCTCGTTCACTCATCGATCACCAACGTGCGGGTCGATGGATACCCGGTCACCAACCCCGTCGGGTTCACGGGCAAGAACCTCGAGGTCACCGTCTTCAACACCTTCGCGCCGATGACGCACATCAACGCGATCGACACCGTGGTGCGCGAGCTCGACCTCGAGCTGGCCGGAGCGGTCGCCCAGCCGTACGCGCTCGCAAGAGCCTGCGCAAGCGAAGAGACCTGGGCGGAGGGCGGGATCTTCATCGACATCGGCGGTGGGACGACCGACGTGGCCCTGATCCGTGACGGCGGCGTCGAGGGAACCCGCATGTTCAACCTGGGTGGGCGAGCGTTCACCCGCCGCCTCGCGCTTGCTTTCGGGCTCAGCTACGAAGAGGCCGAGGCGCGCAAGCTCCGCCACTCCGAAGGTCTTCTGTCGGCCGAGCAGCATCGCCAGGTATCGGAGCTGTTGAGCGCCGATGCGGAGGTCCTGCTCCAGGGTCTCGCGCTCAGCCTCAAAGAGCTCTCTCGCGGCGAGCGGCTCCCGACGAGCATCTACCTGTGCGGCGGAGGCAGCCTGCTGCCTGAGCTGACGTTGGAGATGGTCAAGAACAATTGGGCTGCCGGATTGCCGTTCCCGAAAGAGCCGCACATCAGGCACCTCGTGCCCCCCGACGTACGCAACGTGACCGACTCGACGGGCCAGCTTTCGAGCCCCCAAGACATCGCCCCGATGGGCCTCGCAAACCATGCGCTGAGGACTGAGGCCGAGGAGCGTGACAACGTGAACACGGTCATGCGCCGGGTCCTAAGCGCTATAAAGGTTTGAGCGGACCTCCCCAGGAGACCGATTAACGCCATGGCAACGAACCCTATTTACGTTGAAACCGAGGAAGAGATTCCCGAGCTCGTCGAACGTCTGCGCCGATATGACGGCGACGACACGATGCTCGTTCTGCCCCTCCGATCGCGCATAGGGCAAAGCCGGTTCAACTTCCAGCTCCTTCGCAACTACGCCGCGGGCATGGGCAAGAGGGTCACTGTCGTTTGTGACGACCCGGCTGTCCAGAAAATGGCCTCCGAGAGCGGCTTCACCGTTTTTGGGGCAGTCGGCGTCCAGGGCGAGGGCATACCTTCCGCGCCTGAAGAGGATCCCCCGGCACCACGCTGGTGGCAGCGCGGGCAGGCCGAGCAGTCGACCCACATCGGCATCGCGGCGCCGACCAGGCTCATCACCAAACGCGCGACCGAGATGAGGCCCGGCCGGTTCCTGCTTTACCTGGCGGCGGCTGCCCTCCTGGTGGCGGGTCTGTTCGCGACCGTGGTCTATGTGCCGTCTGCCTCGGTGACATTGCTGGCTCAGGCCCAGCCTTTCTCGCAAAAGGCTGTCGAGATTCAGGCGCAGCCAGGAAAGGCCCCGATACGAGTACGGCCCGTCACCATCTCGCGCTCCGAGTCGCAGGGTTTCAAAACGACTGGGTCCATCCGTGTGCTGCTTGCGCCTGCGATTGGGATTGTCGTCTACACGAACAGCATCGACCCGCCCAATTGCCCAGGTCCGAACTGCGGCTCACCTGGCCTGGTTGTCAACTACGGTCAGCGCTTGCTCAACACCAATGGCATCGAATTTGCACAGACCACGGGGAGCATTGTGGTTCCGTGGAATGGGACGGCGCAGGCCAGGGTCATGGCGACCACCCAGGGCTCAGCAGGCAATGTCGGCTCCGGAACGATCAACGTGATACGGAACAGCAGCTTTGACCCCAATAAATTCTCGGTGACCAACCCGCAGGCTACGGGCAATGGCGCCAACGCCTCCAACACGCCGATCGAGACCGTCGCCGACTTCGACGCCGCACGCGCGGTCCTCGAGCAGGAGCTGCGGCAGTCGATCGCGCAACAGATCTCGGCGTCGAAGAAGGCGGGTGAGACCCTGAGCGAGACGCTGATCTATGGAGCGCCCCAATTCAGCACCGACCATCAGCCGAGCGACAAGGTCGGGGTGTTCAACGCGACGATGTCGTTGCAGGGTGAGGGCGACTTCTACTTCGACTCTGACGTGCACAAAGCTTTTGAGAGCTACCTCGCCCAGCGGGTGCCCAACAACCAGCAGCTGCTTACCGATGGGCCGATCCAGGTCGACTACAGAATCCTCAGCGCGACCAAGGGCGGCCAGCTCGTCTTCGTCGGCGATACAGCCGCGTTCGTTGCGCCCAAGCTCGACATGGACAAGATCCGGGCCCAGGTCGTAGGGCGTCCAATCGCCCAGGCCAGGTTCTACCTGCAGGGCCTGAACGTTCGGTCGGTCAGCATCAAGGAGCAGCCCATGACCTTGCCGCTGATGCCCCTGCTGGCGGGCCGCATCTCGATCCACTACGTTGTCGAGCAGGGGGCGGTGCCGGCCCTGCCACCGACAGGCTAGGTGCGGATCCTCGCCATCGACCCCGGCTCAAAGCGTGTCGGAGTCGCGTTGAGCGACCCCACGGCCACCATCGCGCAAGCGTTGACGACGATGCCCGCCGAGCCGGCGGCAACGCTCGCGTCGCGCATCGCCACGCTTGCGCGCGACAACGAGGCCGCCAGGATCGTGGTCGGCCTGCCGAAGCGGCTCGACGGCTCACGCGGGCCGGAGGCCAAGGCGGCGCAAGCGCTGGCTGACGCCATCCGGACGGAGTCGGGCCTACCCGTCGAGCTGGTCGACGAGCGGTTGACCACGGTGGCGGCGGAGCGCTCGCTCATCGCCGGCGGCATGCGCCGGGACAAGCGCCGTCTCAGCGTGGACCGCGTCGCCGCCACCCTGATGCTCCAAGCCCACCTGGACCGCCGGCGTGCCCGCTGACAAGGGGGGTGCGGCCGGGCCCGGCGCGCCAGACGAGGATCTTCTCCCGCCGGCAAACGCGCCGGGGTCCGGCTCCGCCGGGCCGGACGCCCCAAGGCAGGGGGGTGCGTCCGGAGCTGGCTCCGCCAGGCCGGAT
>DATCAV010000126.1:0-2438 GCA_036512415.1 Candidatus Dormiibacterota bacterium
CGTAAGTACGTTCTGCGCGCCGCCCACGGTCTGGCGGATGCTGATTCAGGGGGATCTTGGCCGCCGGCCCGTCGCGCTGCGAGAGGTCACGAGCGCCGGGGAGCCGCTCAATCCCGAAGTGATCGCGCACGTCAAAGCAGCCTGGGGTCTCACGATCCGCGACGGTTTTGGTCAGACTGAGACGACAGCAGTGATCGGCAATTTGCCCGGCCAGCCGCTGAAACCCGGCTCGATGGGTCGGCCTCTGCCAGGTTACCCGGTCGTCCTGCTCGACCCCGATGGCGCGCCGACCAATGACGGTGAAATCTGTCTCGCGCTGGATGCCCGACCGCTCGGCCTCATGCAGAGCTACCTCGACGATCCGGAGGACACCCACAAAGCCACGCCCGACGGCTACTATCACACGGGCGATGTGGCGAGTCGCGACGGTGACGGATATCTGACCTATGTCGGCCGAACCGACGACGTCTTCAAATGCTCGGACTACCGAATCAGCCCCTTCGAACTTGAGAGCGTCTTGATCGAGCATCCGTCAGTGGTGGAAGCCGCAGTCGTGCCGAGCCCTGACGCCTTACGCCTCGCCGTACCAAAAGCATTTGTCGTCCTGGCATCCGGGTTTGTTCCCGATGCAGCCACGGCCCGCGCGATTCTTGCTCACGTCAGATCCCGAGTATCGCCCTTCAAACGGGTCCGGCGCATTGAATTCGCCGATTTGCCCAAGACAATATCCGGGAAGATCCGGCGCGTCGAGCTGCGCCAGGCGGAGCTACAGCGCGGCGTTGGCGAGCGGCATGAGCGTGAATTCTGGGAAGAGGATCTGCACACGCCCGAGTAAAATGGGATGGTGCTAACTCGACAGCGTCCTAATCTTACTGTGTCATTAAGTTAAGGGGCTGCATGACCCGCCGGCAGCACGGACAGATCGGTAGCTTACGGACGAGCAGCGTGGCGAGTTCAAGACGCATCGTGCGGATCGAGTCAGGAGTATGTCTCTCAGGCCGCACGGGGAGAGCCGCGCGGGATAAAGTTCTTGGGCCGCGGCGGGAGGCGCAGCAACGGTTCGCTCGGCCGGAGAGCAGCGTTTTTTTTGGCGCGACCGGTCAGGCGCGCTCGCATCAAGAAGCCGTAGGCGGCGATGGTAAGCGTGGCGTGATGGTGAAAGCCGCGCCAGTTGCGCCCCTCGTAGTGCCCGAGTCCGAGTTCCTGCTTCAGTTCTTGATAGTCGCGCTCGATACGCCAGCGCAGCTTGATCAGGCGCACGAGTTCCTGGAAGGCAATGCTCGGCGGCAGCGTCGTGAGCCAGTACTTGGTGGGCTCGATTTCGGCGAGCGGCCACTCGATCACGAGCCACTCTTCGGGATGCACATGATCCCGATGCGCAGCCCTCACCCGTACGCGCGCGAAGCGCGAGGCCAGCACTCCGTCGGTGCCTTCGCGCCATTCGATGCGACGCCACGTGCGGCCCGGCAACTCGTGGGCGAGACTGTTCGCATCGATCGGCTGATGCGTGCGGTTGCGGCGCAGGCGCTTGGCCGGAAAACCTCGTCCCGCGTACGGTCGCGGTGGCAGAGGCTCGTGGCCTTCGGCCCACACCGTGGTACTGCTCTGGATACCGACCGCGTAGGTCAGCCCCAGCGCGCGGATGCCGAGCCGAAAGCCGCTGTCGTTACCGTAGCCCGCATCCGCCAGCACCACGCCCACCGGGACGCGCGCATCGCGCGCCGCACGCAGCTGCTCGAGCGCGATCGCACCCTTGGTCGCAAAGCCTACGCGCGTCGGCACTTCGGTTTTTTTGCGACGCGCTGCATCCTCGGCCCACTCGCGGGGCAGATACAGTTGATAGCCGATCGGCAGACTCGAACGCTCGTTCGCCACCGAGACGCTCACCGCCACCTGACAGTTGTCCTGCTTGCCGAGCTGGCCGCAGTATTGTCGCGCCACGCCCACCGAATGCGTGCCCTTCTTCGGATAGCCGGTGTCATCCACGATCCACGCCTCGATCGCCCCGAGCGCCGGCAGCACCGCTTGCCGCACCGCTGCCAGCAATGCGGTATCGCTCCACTCGGCCTTGGCCACAAAATGATGCATCGACTGATGCTTCGCACTCGCTCGCCGCGGCGCCACCAGCGCCGCCATCGGCTCGACGCTCTTGCGATCCCCCGACAGCATCAGCCCCCGGCAATAGTCGCCGAGCGGTTCGACCCGATCCGCGTGCTCGAGCGTCACCGCCAGCGCGCTCACGTACTTCGCAAACTCCTGCTCCTTGTCCATGCATCCTCACCCAGTAGACGAAGAAGCGTGGATAATGCCATGATATTACTGACACAGTAAGACTAGCGACCCCCTGTGTACGCTTCGCAGCCAAGGTCGCCCTTGGACCACGCAACACTCGGTTCCGGCTGGTTGCCAACCTCTGCCAGGCAGGCTTAACCCCTGCC
>DATCAV010000127.1:0-6468 GCA_036512415.1 Candidatus Dormiibacterota bacterium
CGATTCTCATACGCGACCACGAGGGTGTGATGCGTGTCGAGCACGACCGGCATACCTACGGACTCTTTTCCCGCGCAGTCTGGCGCCGACTCCTGCGAGAGGTTGGGTTCGTGCTCAAGACCCCGCGCGCGATGCTCGACGACCTGGGTCGGGATGTCTTCGCCGGCAGCCGCAGGCGGTAGGCCGCCAGGCAGCATGGATCCACCAGGATCCTGGCTCGGTTAGAAGTAAAGCTCCTCGCCCGTCGCTGTCTGGACCAGGTAGATGACGCCCTGGGACGCTGCACCGGCGATCTGCGCCAGTGCGGGGGTCACGGCCTTGAACTTGACGACCACCTTGACCCGCAACCCGTGCCCGGTTCCAGCCTCGGGTCGGAACCCCCATGCTCCATAGCCAACGCAGGTCCCAAGGTCCCCTCCGCTCGACAGCGTGCACGTTGTGCGGTCTTCTCCAGCGCTGCTTTCGAACTCCGATGCGGCTCAGGCACCAAGAATGGCGCCGGCTGACCTTTTGACCGGCGCCAGCCCAACAGTCAGCGTCATCCCGCCCGCACCCGCCGCCCAGCCGCCCTCAACTGGTGCCCATCACGCGAACCGCGTCTGCGATGGCAATCCGACGAGCGCGGCCCCACCGGTTCCGGTGGGAAGGCATGCGCACGGATCTCCGGTGACACACCCGTCTGCAGGCGGCTGCCGGGTTTAGACGCATCTCGACGCAGAGGAAAGACGCCGTTCGGCCCGGCGCATAATCCCAAGAGTGGCTACCGCACTGTCGCTTTCTCATCTCGGTTCGCTGATGCGCGGCGTGCGCAGCGTCGACGAGGTGGGCGCCAACGAGCGCGCCGCGTCCCTGGCGAAACGCTCCATCAAGAAGTCGTCGAAGCTGTGGGCGCTCGACCTCTCCATCCGGTGCATGGACCTCACGACGCTCGAGGGATCGGACACCCCTGGCAAGATTGCAGCCCTCTCGGCGAAGGCGATCCGCCCTCAACCCGGTGACGCTTCGATCCCCTCGGTGGCGGCTCTCTGCGTTTATCCCGCCCGAGTCGCGGACGCTCGTGAGCGACTGCAGGGAAGCGGCGTCAAGGTCGCCTCAGTCGCAACTGCATTTCCATCCGGACAGAGCTTCATCTCGATCAAACTGGCCGAGACCAAGGACGCGGTGACCGCCGGTGCAGACGAGATCGACATGGTCATCGACCGTGCCGCATTTCTCTCCGGCGACTACCAGAAGGTGTACGACGAGATCGTGGCCGTCAAAGAGGCGTGCGGTCCGGCGCATCTCAAGGTGATCCTGGAAGCCGGAGAGCTCGGCACGTATGACGCCGTGCGCCGGGCAAGCATTCTGGCGATGGCCGCCGGCGCCGACTTCATCAAGACCTCCACAGGCAAGGTCCAGCCGGCGGCAACGCTGCCAGTGAGCCTGGTGATGATGGAGGCGATTCGCGATTTCATGCGCGAGACCGGGCGCCCGGTGGGCTTCAAGGCAGCCGGCGGCATCCGCACGTCCAAGCAGGCGATCGCTTACCTCGTCGTCCTGTACGAAACCCTCGGAGCCGACTGGATGACCCCGGACCGATTCCGCCTCGGCGCGTCGACCCTGCTCAACGACGTGCTCATGCAGATCGAGAAGGAGCGCAGCGGCGTGTACCAATCGGCCGATTACTTCACCATCGACTGATGGCCATCATCAAGCGCCAGGCCGCCGAGCTCGCCAAGCAGACGTTCGAATATGCCCCCGCTCCTGAAGCGATCGACCATGTCCGCATCCAGCCACGCTACGGACTGTTCATCGGCGGCAAGATGGTCGAGCCCCACAGCAAGAAGCGCTTCCCGACCATCAATCCCGCCACCGAGCAGAAGCTCTCCGAGGTGGCCGAGGCCGACGCCGTCGACGTCGGCAGGGCGGTCTCCGCCGCCGGCACGGCCTTCACGTCGTGGTCGCGGATGGCGCCCTCGCGCCGGGCTCGCTACCTGTTTCGGATCTCGCGCCTCATCCAGGAACGAGCGCGCGAGCTGGCGGTGGTCGAGACCATGGACGGCGGCAAGCCCATCAAGGAGTCGCGGGACGTCGACGTCCCGCTCAGCGCGGCCCACTTCTTCTATTACGCAGGCTGGGCGGACAAGCTGGAGTGGGCATTCCCCAACCGGCGGCCGCGCCCGCTGGGAGTGGCGGGCCAGGTGATCCCGTGGAACTTTCCTCTCTTGATGCTGGCCTGGAAGATCGCGCCCGCGCTGGCCGCCGGCAACACTGTCGTGCTCAAGCCCGCTGAGACGACACCGCTGTCCGCCCTGCTGTTTGCCGAGATCTGCCAGCAGGCCGAGCTTCCCGCGGGGGTCGTCAACATCATCACGGGAGCAGGCAAGACGGGGTCGCTGCTCGTATCCCATCCGGGCGTCAAGAAAGTGGCGTTCACCGGCTCAACCGAAGTCGGCAAGCTCATCCAGCGCGCGCTCGCCGGCAGCGACAAGCGGCTGACCCTGGAGCTTGGCGGCAAGGCGGCGAACATAGTCTTCGAGGACGCGCCGCTCGACCAGGCGGTCGAGGGCATCGTGAACGGCATCTACTTCAACCAGGGCCATGTCTGCTGCGCCGGTAGCCGTCTCTTGGTCCAGGAGTCGATTGCCAAACCCCTGCTGGAGAAGCTGAAGCAGCGCCTGTCGACGCTGCGGCTTGGCGATCCGCTGGACAAGAACACCGACATCGGCGCCATCAACTCAAAGGCGCAGCTGGAGAAGATCCAGCGCCTTGTCGACTCAGGCATCGAGGAAGGGGCCGAGATCTACCAGCCCGAATGCAAGCTCCCGGAGCGCGGGTACTGGTTCCCGCCGACAGTCTTCACGAACGTGTCCCAGTCGTACCGGATCGCGCGCGAAGAGATCTTCGGACCGGTGCTGTCGGTGCTCACCTTCCGCACTCCCGCTGAGGCGGTGGAGAAAGCCAACAACACGCCCTACGGCCTCTCCGCGGGTGTGTGGACCGACAAAGGGTCGCGCATCCTTTGGATGGCGGAGCGCATGCGCGCCGGCGTCGTCTGGGCCAACACCTTCAACCGCTTCGACCCGACCTCGCCTTTCGGCGGCTATAAGGAGTCGGGCTATGGGCGCGAAGGCGGCGTGCACGGATTGCTGCCCTACCTGGAGCTGGTCTAGTGGCTGGGAAAAACGGCGGCGATCGAATCGACGTCCGCAAGACCTACAAGCAATACGTGGGCGGTGAGTTCGTGCGGTCGGAGTCCGGACGTGCCTACAGGCCCGATGGCTCGGTGAACGTGCCGCGGGGCTCGCGCAAAGACCTGCGCGATGCGGTTCGCGCGGCCCGCACGGCGTTCGCAGCGTGGTCCGTGCGCACGGCGATGAACCGCGGCCAGATTCTTTACCGCGCCGCCGAGATGCTCGATGGGCGCCGCACGCAGTTCGTGGAGCTGCTGGGCGGAGGCGCGCGGGCTCGGAATGAGCTGGATGAAGCGGTGGAGGTCCTCGTCTGGTACGCCGGCTGGACTGACAAGCTGGCCCAGGTGACCGGCACGGTCAACCCGGTCAGCGGTCCTTATTTCAACTTCACCATCCCGGAGCCGACAGGCGTCGTCGGCATCGTCGCGCCGGAGGAGCCGTCGCTCGCCGGGCTGGTGCGCCGCCTTGCACCGGCCCTCTGCGGAGGCAACGTTGTCGTCGCCCTCGCACCGGAAGCTCGGCCAGTACCGGCTCTGACTCTGGCCGAGGTGCTCGCCACCAGCGACTTTCCTTCGGGTGTCGTCAACGTGCTCAGCGGCCAGCACAAGGAGCTGCTGCCATGGCTGGCCTCGCACATGGACGTGAACGCAATCGACGTCAGTGGCTGCACTCCGGATGAGGTCGCACTCGTCGAGGCAGCCGCGGCTGACAACGTGAAGCGTGTGGTGAAGCTGCCGGCCGGCGAGCGCAGCCCGCACCTCGTCACAGCGTTCATGGAGATGAAGACGATCTGGCACCCCATAGGGGTGTGACGAGAGCCACTAAGCTGTACTCGCATGCCTGAGGTCGTGACCAAGAAGCCTCCGGTTTCAGTCCGCGGCAATGCCAGGGCGATGATCTCGTCGGCGCGCATCGACAAGCGGGTGCGTGAGCTCGGCAAGCAGATCTCCGAGACCTATGCGGACATCGACACGCCTCTTGTGATGGTCGTCATCCTCAAAGGCGCCACCGTCTTTGCGGCCGACCTGCTGCGGAGCCTCACCATTCCCGCGGAGCTCGAGTTCATGCGCGCAGCGAGCTACGGCTCCGGCACCAGCGGCGGCCGCCTGCGCCTGGCGCACATGGTCGAGGGCCCGCTGGTCGGACGCCATGTCCTTTTGGTCGAGGACATCGTGGACTCGGGACGCACCATCGGCGCGATCGCGAAGCGACTCAATCGGCTTGGGCCTGCGTCATTACGCCTGGCGGCGCTCCTCGACCGGCCGGCCCGGCGCGAGGTCGAGGTGAAGATCGACTTCACGGGATTCGTGATCCCGGACAAGTTCGTCATCGGATACGGCCTCGACTACGCCGGGCTCTATCGAGAGCTGCCCGGCATCTATTCGCTGTCATAGGCAAGTACAAGAGCTGGCATAAGGCGGAGTTGCACTGCCACCTCGATGGGGCGGTGCGTCCGTCGACCGCTGAGGAGCTGGCCTCGGAGCAGGGGCTGGATCTACAGAGGCCGCTGCGCATGGCTGCGCCTGAGGACTGTCCTTCGCAGGCCGTCTACATCTCCTATTTCGACGATGCGATAGCCGTCCTTCAGACAGCGAGCGCGCTCGAGAGAGCAGCGTTGGAGCTCGGCATTGATTCGGCGGAAGAGAACATCGACTACCTGGAGGTGAGATGGGCGCCTCGCCTCCATTTACGCAACGGCCTGACCGTGCCGGAGGTCATCGAGGCGGTCCTCGCAGGGCTCGCAGCCGCTCCCCTGCGCGCTGTCGCCATCGTCTGCGCGATGCGCCACCACTCCGTCGAGGAGAACATCGCACTCGCCAGGGCGGCCGGGCAGTTTGCCGGCCGCGGGGTGGTCGGCTTCGACCTTGCCGGCGACGAGATCCGCTACCCGGCGGCGCCCCAGCGGCCGGCATTCGAGGCTGCGCGGGCATCGGGCCTGAGGCTCACCTGCCACGCCGGAGAGGCGGGCGATCCGTCGCATGTCGAGGAGGCGCTGAACCTCGGAGTGGAGCGCATCGCGCACGGGGTGATCGGAGCCGGCGACCCGCGCATCGTCGAGAGGATTCGTTCGCAGGGCGTGGCCCTCGACCTGTGCCCGACCGCGAACTGGAGGTGCAAGGCGGTGGCGAGCCTGGCGGAACACCCGCTCCCGGCGCTGGTTCGAGCCGGCGTCCGCTGCACGATCAATACCGACTCGCGCACCGTGGCGGCCACGACGTTGAGCCATGAGTTCCAGCTCGCCTCCGAGATGGGCCTCAGCGATGAAGAGCTGAAGAGGTGCAACGAGGTGGCCAACTCGGCCAAGTTCGGTTAGCCCGTGCCGAAAAGGCGATCTCCGAAGTCACCAAGACCAGGCACTATGAACGACTTGTCATTCAGCCCCTCGTCCAGGGCCGCTGTATAGATTTTGACCTCTGGATGGCGTGCCTCGAGCACCTTCACGCCCTCGGGCGCTGCCACGATGCACACCATGCGGGGGTCGCGGCCGCCGGCCTCCTTGATCAGGTCTAGCGCCTGAGCAGCGGAGCCACCAGTTGCCAGCATCGGATCGAGCAGCAGGGGCACTTTGCCGAGCAGGTTCGGCAGCTTCTGGTAGTAGATTCGAGCCACGGCTGTCTCCTCGTCACGCTCGAGCCCGATGTAGCCGACGCTGACCCGAGGCAGGAGCTCCAGCGCCGGCCCAAGGATTCCAAGGCCCGCTCGAAGCACCGGGATCGCTACCACCTCTCGCTCGACAAACGTCGCCAGCGCCTCCTTCAAGGGCGTCCGGACAGTCCCGTGCCTGACTGGCAGATCCGCCGTCGCCTCGTACAGCAGAAGCGTGATCACCTTTCGGGCCAGCTGGCGGAACTCCTCCGGCTCCGTAGTTCGGTCGCGAAGACCGGCGAGGCTGTCCGCAACCAGCGGGTGCTTACTGACCTGTAGCGGCACGATCCATCTCGATGAGGAGCCGGATCGCGTCCACCGCGACCTTGAACATGCGGTCCATGTAGGAAGCGTCCACGTGGTGGATCTCGCCCGCATTCATCTCGTCGACGCACAGATTCAGCGTGCCCGCTCGCACACGCCGGATCCGGGAGACGACGAACAACGTCGACGATTCCATCTCGTTGCAGAGGATGCCGGCACGCGACCACATCGCCAGCTCCTCCTTCAGTTCGGTGGAGCGCGGCATTTGATCTGGCACCAGGTCGGAGTAGAGGGCGTCCACCGAGCGGATGACGCCGAGGTGATAAGGAGCGCCGGCGGCCGTTGCCGCCTCCACCAATGCGTTGACGACATCGCGCGAGGCGAT
>DATCAV010000128.1:0-7980 GCA_036512415.1 Candidatus Dormiibacterota bacterium
AGCTCTCTTTGAGGGGGGCCTGGATCGCTTTGAGGTCGATGGAGTAAGGCATCGACATATTCTGCTCCAAGCCCGGTTCCGAGCCTGGCGATGAAGAAACTTGACAAATCGTGGTATTTGCCTTAATAATATCAATTCAGCGATGGCAAAGACTCAAGAATGGCAAGAACTCACCATGATCACCCAGGGTCGACAGGTGGTCGTGGAGCGGGTTCGGCTTGGCGAGAGTGGGGCTGCCATCGAAGGGGCTTGGGAGCTGCCCCAGCTCGCACGCCTCAGCGCCGACGACCAGGTGTTCGTCATCGCGTTCGTTCGCTCGCACGGCTCCATCAAAGAGATGGAGAGGGTCTTTGGGGTTAGCTACCCCACGATCAAAGCGCGATTGAACCGCATCGGCGAGCAGCTCGACTTTGTTGATAACAACCCTGCGCCGTCGCGCGTGGAGATCCTTGAGCGGCTCAGCCGCGGCGAGATCACGGCCGACGGCGCCATTCGCCTATTGGAGGAATTGAAATGACAGAAGAGCGCAGGCAGATCCTGGAGATGCTGGCCTCGGGCAAGATCAACGCGGGCGAGGCCGACCGCCTCCTCGGTGCGGTGCAGGGAGGGTCCTCGACCGCCACGGCCGTCGCGACAGCGCCGTCCAAGGCGCCCAAGTTCATCCGCGTGATGGTCGACGCCAAGGAAGGCAAGAGCGACAAGCCGGTCCACATCAACCTGCGGGTGCCGATCGCGCTACTACGCGCAGGGGTTCGGCTGGCAAGTCTCATACCGGCCGGTGCCCAGGACAAGTTGAATGAGGAGCTTCGGAAGAACGGGATGGACTTCGACATCAGGCAGATCAAGCCTGAAAACCTCAACGAGGTCATCGACCAGCTGCAGGACCTCACCATCGACGTCGACCAGGAAGAGGACGACGTCAAGATCCGGATCTTCTGCGAGTAGGAGCGGCCGGGGGCGCCCAGTAGTAGCCAGGCTGGGCGTCCCCTCCGGCGGGCTTCGCCCGTCACCTCCCCGGCAAGCGGGGAGGACAACCGGTCGGCTGCCGACCTACCCTCCGGCCCCTTCGTTTAGGGGGATTCAGATCGGCCGCTCATTTGATACCTTGCGTTGGCCATGCTCGAGACTGCATTCACCCGGCTTGTCGGTTGCACGGTACCGATCCAGCTCGCGGGCATGGGCAGCATCCTTTCTCCCGAGCTCGCCGCTGC
This sequence comes from Candidatus Dormiibacterota bacterium, assembly GCA_036512415.1. Lineage (GTDB taxonomy): Bacteria > Chloroflexota > Dormibacteria > Dormibacterales > Dormibacteraceae > Palsa-872. Next base: position 1,212 of record DATCAV010000128.1, read on the forward strand.
CGTGTCCAACACCGGCGCCCTCGGCCAGCTCACCTTTGCCGGAATCGAGGTGGATGACGCCAAAGCGCGCCTCGACCGCCTCGCCTCGCTGACCAGCAAGCCTTTCGGCATCAACCAGCTGATCCCTTACCTGAACCGCGACATCCTCGAGCTGTCCGCCCACAAGGCCAAGGTGATCGACTTCTTCTGGGGTGATCCCGACCCCGAGCTCGTTCGCATCGTCCATGATGCCGGCGCGCTTGCCTCCTGGCAGGTCGGCTCGGTGGTGGAGGCGATGGCCGCGGAGAAGGCGGGTTGCGATTTCATCATCGCCCAGGGCGTCGAGGCCGGCGGCCACATTCGGGGCACGCTTGGTCTGATGCCGCTGCTGGCGCAGGTGCTGGACAAGGTTTCGATACCGGTGCTCGGCGCGGGCGGCATCGGCAGCGGGCGCGGTATCGCCGCGGTGCTTGCATCGGGGGCTGCGGGCGTGCGGATGGGCACCCGTTTCATCGCCGCTGCCGAGTCCAACGCTCACCCCGACTACGTGAGGGCGATCATCTCCGCGCAGGCCGAGGACAGCATTCGCACCAACCGCTTCGAGGTCGAGTGCCCGCTGTGCCCCTCGACCCACGGCGTGCTGCGCTCGGCGCTCGATGCCGCCGAGGCGTACGACGGTTCCTTTGTCGCCGAGTTCGAAGGCGAGCCCGTCGCCAGGTTCCGCGGCACCGTTCCGACCAAGGGTTTCACCGGCAACATCGGAGCGATGGCGTGCTACGCCGGGCAGTCGGTGGGCGAGGTGCGGGGGGTGCAGCCCGCGGCCGAGATCGTGGCGGAGCTGGCCGAGCAGGCTGAGAGGCTCCTCAAAGGCACCGCGACCGCGACCGTCTAGCGGCGGGGCCTAGGCCTTCGACTTCTGGCAGTCGTAAACAAGGTCGTAGCCGAACGTGCCGGAGGACATGGTCAGCGTCGCCGTCCAGGTGCCCTTGAAGTTGTATTTCCGACTGCCGTCGATAGTCATCGTGTAAGCGCAGGTTCCGCTGGCGGCCACCTTGCCAGAGTCGGCGCTGACGCTGAGCTTCATGTTCTTCGTCGGGTCGCTGGTCAGCGAGAGCACGTACCTCGTGTAGAAAACCTGCCCGTAGCCAGGCAGATTGAAGAAGTAGATGGTGTTCGCGGCGTTCGGCGCGTTGTAGGTGTGGTTCAGGCAATCCTGGCGCGCGTTCGTCGCTGTGTCGCAGGTGCTGAAGGCCTTCTTGATGGTGCTCTTGGCTGAGGCGGTGGCGGTCGCGCTGATCGCGCTTGCAAAGACCACTGTTGTGCCGGCGACGATCGCGTCCGCGTCCGCCGAGGCCTTGTCATAGAGATCGGTGGCGTCCATCGCCACCTTGTGGAAGCCCTGGATTACCTGGATGTCCTTGAGGGCGCCCTGGGGCAGCGTCAGGCCATCCACGGCAATGCTGCCTGGCTGGTTGGGCAGCGTCAGGTTGATCGAGGCGAACGGGATGTCGACGCGCCAGGAGTTGTAGAAGTTGTAATGGACGCGCGCGAGGTCGCGGTGAACCGTGAAGGCCTGCACCACGTGATGCTCCGCCCAGGTCATCGTCACGTTGACCGTGCTGGTGTTGGTATCGACGATGGTCGTTGACGCGACCTTGACGTCCTGGATGTCGGTGTTCTGCGGGATCGCCAGCATCGCGCTCAGACCGCCCTCGTTGAAGTACTGGCTGTAGGAGCCGTCGCCTTTGAGGTAGTTGGCGTTGGCGATCATGTAGGCGGTGTTGCCGCTCTTCTGGGCGGCGAAGTAGTCGGTCACGGTCCTATCAGCGCTGTAGGTGCTGGCTAGCGATGCATTGGCGAGCACGGCTCCCACGCCGCCTGCCGCCAGGAGCAGCACCACGATGAGGCCGATGATCAGGAGCAGCCGGCCGGTCCGGCGCGGCTTGGCCGGTGGGGGAGCTACGGGGTAGGGCGCGTATTCGGGGGATGGGGAGTAGGCGGGGGGCGGGGAGTAGGCCGGGGCTGGAGAGAAGGCCGGGGGTGGGGAGTAGGCCGGCTGCGGGTCGGCGACCGGCTGCGGCGCCTCGACGGCGGGCTGTGCCTCACCGCTCGTTACGTCTCCGGGGGTCCCTGGCTCGGCGGGGTTTTGGCCCTCCACGTCCTTTCCGGCGCCACGATACTCCCGAAGGGGGCGGAGTGAACGCCGTCTTAAGCGGTCGCTTAGCCTTCGGCTGCCCCCTTAGAAGGTCACCTCGATCAGGGGGCTCGTCCCGACCATGTTTTCCAGGTCCTTGCGCTTCCAGATCTTGGCGATGTGGGGGAGGACCTGGCGCCGCTCCGCGTCCTCGCTGATGACCCGGGCGGTGGCCGGGAGGTCGGCGCTCACAGGGCCCTTCAGGTGGAACGTGAAGTGGGGGTCCTTCTTGAGATTGGCCAGCCAACCGCGGGGGAACCCGGGCATGCCGCTGATATAGGTCCGGCCGTCGATTTTGTGGAAGACGATCTCGATACGGCGGGGCGTGCCGGACTTGGCGCCGGCCGTCGTGATGTCGATCACGCCGCCGTGGGAGAGGGCTTTGCTGATGTCGGGGATAAGGGTGGCTTTGTCGTTCACAACTTCTACAACTCGGCGTGAGAGGGTTTGATTCACGGGGGCGGTGCCAACCTGGACATCCCCTCCGGCCCTTCGGGCCACCTCCCCGGCGAGCGGGGAGGACAACCGGTCGTCTATTCGCCGACCTACCCTCCGGCGGCTTCGCCGCCACCTCCCCCGCAAGCGGGGAGGACGACCTGGTTGGGTTGGAATAACCCTGAAGTAGGTAATATTGAAGTACTTCAGAGATGCACGAGCCCTTTATCGAGACCGACGCGACCGGCTGTTTGTATGACCGCCGCGTCCGCGACCGCATGAAGCAGGATGTACCCGCTGACGAGGCCGACTCCACGGAGGCACTGGCTGCGCTGCGGACGGCCTCTCACGCCCTCCACACCGCCATGGACCGCTGGCTCGAGCACCACGGCCTGAGCGAGGGGCGGATGGGCGTCCTGTGGCGCCTGCGCCACAAAGAATCGATGACGCTGGGCGACCTCGCCGAGGAGCTCGACGTCAGCCCGCGCAACATCACCGGCCTGGTCGACCACCTCGAGGCTGACGGCCTCATCGAGCGCTTTCCCGACCCCGAGGACCGCCGCGCGACCCGCGTGCGCCTCGCACCGGCCGCCAAGCAGAAGCTGGCCGCCGTCAAGGAGCAAATGGCTAACCAGAACAGTGGCCTGGTTGCAGGGTTCACCAACGACGAGCTGAAGGAGCTCCGTCACCTCTGTCTGAAATTGGTCCGCAATCTAACTGCAAGCAAGGAGCTCGAAAAGGTATGACCGAGATGTTGGAGATGCCGCGTCGCCGATTGATCCTCGTCACCGTTGGCGTCATGCTGGCGCTGCTTCTGGCCGCGCTCGACCAGACTATCGTCGGCACCGCGATGCCCAGGATCATCGCCGAGCTCAACGGCTTCGACCGCTACGCCTGGGTCACCACCGCATACCTGCTCACCTCCACCATCACGGTCCCGATCGCGGGCAAGCTGGGCGACCTGTTCGGCCGCAAGCCTTTCATCATCGCCGGCATGGCCGGTTTCATGGCCATGAGCTGGTTGTGCGGACTCAGCCAGAACATGACCGAGCTGATCCTCTTCCGCGGTGCGCAAGGCCTCTTCGGCGGCGTTCTCTTCGCCTCCGTGTTCACCGTCCTCGCCGACATCTTCACCCCGCAGACCAGGGCCCGAATGCAGGGCGTGTTCGGTGGCGTGTTCGGCCTCGCGTCGATCATCGGCCCAACGGCGGGCGGCTTCATCACCGACAACTGGGGCTGGCGCTGGGTGTTCTACGTGAACCTCCCCGTCGGCGTTCTCGGCATCGCGCTGCTCGCGATGTTCCTGCCCTTCGTTCGGACCAAGGCCTCGTGGCGCAACATCGACTTCGCCGGCGCCGGCCTTCTGGCGCTTGGCCTGACCCCGATCCTGATCGCCCTTTCCAGCACGACCACCTACGGATGGACCAGCTGGCAGACCCTTGTGCCGCTGATCGGTGGCATCGTGGTCCTCCTCATCTTCATCTGGGTCGAGCTGCGCGAGAAGGAGCCGATCGTCCCGATTCACCTCTTCCGGAACCGCGCCTACGCGGTGTCGATCCTGATCGGATTCATCATGTCCTTCGGGATGTTCGGCACGATCATCTTCGTGCCGCTGATCTACCAGGGCGTGCTTGGCATCAGCGCCACCAACTCCGGGGCGTTGATCACCCCGCTGATGTTCGGACTGATCGGAGCCAGCGTCCTCACCGGCCAGCTCATGGTCCGCATCAAGCGCTACCAGTACCTGGGCACCGTCGGCGCGGCCGTCACGGCCGTGGGGATGTACCTGCTGTCTGAAATCACCGTTCACTCGACCCAGCTTCAGGTCACCGCCTCGCTGGTCTTCGTCGGCATCGGCCTCGGCGTGACCATGCCCCTCTACATCCAGGCGGTGCAGAGTGCGGTCGACCGCAAGTTCCTCGGCGTCGTGACGAGCAACATCCAGTTCTTCCGCAACGTCGGTGGCACGATCGCGACCGCGATCTTCGGTTCGATCCTGGCCAGCCGGCTGGGTCCGAACATCCAGAGCCAGGTCGCCGCCCTCAACCTGCCGGCGTCCGCCACGAGCGCCTTCAAGATTGGCGGCCAGAGCGCGCAGCAGATCTTCAATCCGGCGACCCTTGCGGCCACCCGCGCGGCATTGCCCGCGGCGGCTCAACCCCTGTTCGACCAGGTGATCGTGGCCGTGAAGGCGGGCCTTGCGCTGACGCTGCATGAGATGTTCCTCATCGGCACCGTGGCGATCGTCATCTCGCTCGTCGTCTCGCTCTTCATGCCGACCGTGCCGCTGCTGGCGGCGAAGAAGAGGCCGGGGACGCAGCTGGGCGAGGGATCACCGGTCCCCCAGAGCGAAGAAGAGGTCGAAGAGGAAACCAGAGAGCTGGAGCCGGCGAAAGCCTCTTAAGCGGCCTGATGCAACCCCGATCCATTGCGCGCGCAGTGGCGACTTGAAGACGCTTGCCTCACAACTGATCGGCACGTGGCAGCTTTTGTCGCGAGAGGACCGGACCGCAGCCGGCGAGCGCCGCATCGATCCAGGCCTAGGGGGTGATCCTGTTGCGCTTCTTGTCTACGACGCCGCCGGCAATTTCGCTGCCCAGTTCATGAAGCGAGATCGTTCAAGCGATGCGGGCGCCGTGACGGAGCGGGTTGGTGTCAACAACAGCGCGGCCGTGAACGGCTACGACGCTTACTTCGGCAGCTACACGGTGGACGAGGCCTCGGGCTCGGTGACGCAGGTCTTGCATGGGGCGCTATCGCGGGGCGACGTGGGCAAGGTGGTCACGCGTGAGATGCACGTCGATGGCGACACGCTCACGATCGAGCTGGCAACCACAAGCGCCGATGGCGAGCCGGTAACTCGCACGCTGATCTGGCGCCGCTCGGCTTAGCCCGCATAAAAGATCGACCTCCGGCCATGCCGGCCACTGGCGCCGAGCTTCCTCAGAATTGCGGTAACAAGATCGAATTTATTACGGTTAGGTGTTAGGATCGTAACTATCGTTAGCGAAACCGCCAGCCCGATCATGTCATTACCCCGCCAGGTGGTGGCGGCCGTCGCCGCGCTGGGGCTCCTTGGCCTGATGGCAGTTTCGGGCGCTGGGTCAGCCTCTAGCTCGACCGCCGGTCAGCGGGCTGCCTCGGTAGACATTTCGTCGGCACAGCTGATGGCGGCTAGGTGCGGTGCGCCCGCGAATCCGTTCCGTTACAGCTTTTGCAAGCCGGGAAAGCTGATCTACAAGCCACCCTCGTCTTTCTGCCATTACTTCCACTGCATCGCGAGCTTCTGGAAGTCGACCAAGGGCTATGTGATTCAGTGCCGTGATCTCACGTTCAGTCACTCGGGCGGAAGGTCCGGGTCGTGCTCGTCACACCGTGGAAACTATCGACCGCTGTACGCCCACTAGTCAGTGCCTAGCTGAGCATCCCCTCCGGCGCCTTCGGCGCCACCTCCCCGGCAAGCGGCGAGGACATAGGCACTCCTAACTCGCTCTCTTAGCTTTCACTGGGCGCCGGACTTTGCGCCGTCTCGGCAAACTCGGGTCTTCCATTACATCCGCGAACCGCTCCCAGCTCAGGGTCGTCGGGGTTGCCCTGTTTCGCTTGGGCCACCAGTCGACCGAGCCTCGGCTGATCCGCAGCTCGCCCATCTTGCCGTGCTCGTTGGACACCACGAAGACGATGTCCTTGCTCTTGAGGTCCATTCGCAGGCCGCGACCAAAAGCGATCTCGACTTTGTACATCGGCTCACTCTAGCCCCGGATGTGCGGCCGTAGACGCCCAGCCCCAAAGGCTTGCGACCTCGGGGCCTTGTGCGTAGGCTGCAGGCCGTTATATCCAGCACAGCAAGGAAGAGCGCGTCTACAAGGACTGGCAGTACGGTGGCACCAGCGTCGCCTACTTCATCATCAGCTTCTTGACCTGCTATCCCCTTGGGTTGTGGTATCTGGCGCACCGCCTGGCGGTTCCCGACGAAGGTCATGGCCTCGGTTGGGGCGACCTTTGTTCCGGTAGCCTTCTACTTCATAGCGGTGGGCAGCGGGCTGCTCCCGCAGGACTACCGCCGCTGAGGCCCATCAGCTGAAACCGCCGCGGCTGCCACCGTTCTGGTCGCCGCATCGTTGTATAGGTCGGTGGGCGTTTCGCTAGCGAGTCCGGACC
>DATCAV010000129.1:0-12485 GCA_036512415.1 Candidatus Dormiibacterota bacterium
TGTCAACCGTCAAGCAGGCGCTGGTGCGGAACTTCTGCATCATCGCCCACATCGATCACGGCAAGTCCACGCTCGCGGACCGGCTCCTCGAGTTCACCAACTCGATCAGCAAGCGAGACATGCAGGACCAGGTCCTCGACACCATGGACCTGGAGCGCGAGCGCGGGATCACGATCAAGCTCCAGGCGGTCCGCATGACCTATCCCGCCCGCGACGGCCAGACGTATGAGCTGAACCTCATCGACACGCCGGGCCACGTCGACTTCGCCTACGAGGTATCGCGGTCGCTCGCCGCTTGCGAGGGCGCGATCCTGGTCGTCGACGCGGCGCAGGGGATAGAGGCGCAGACGCTGGCCAACCTCTACCAGGCGGTTGAAGCCGGCCTCACCCTCGTGCCCGTCGTCAACAAGATCGACCTCGACGCCGCCCAGCCTGAGATGGTCGCGGAAGAGATCGCGGACGTCACCGGGATTCCTCGGGACCAGGTCATCTTCGCCTCGGCCAAGCAGGGCATCGGCACCCAGGACATCCTCGAGGCGGTGATCGCCAGGGTGCCGCCACCGCGTGGCGACCCGACGGCCCCGCTGCGCGCGCTCATCTTCGACTCCCACTACGACACCTATCGCGGCGTGATCACCTACGTCCGCGTCGTCGACGGAGAAATCATTCCCCGCACCAAGATCCGGATGATGAACACCGACAAGGTCCACGAGGTCGACGAGGTCGGATGGTTTGCTCCGGGCCCCCGCCCCGCGGAGAAGCTGACCGCAGGCGAGGTCGGCTACGTCACCGCAGCTATAAAGAATGTTACGGACGCGCGCGTCGGCGACACCATCACCACCGCCGAGAATGGCGCGGCGACGCCGCTGCCCGGTTACCGGCAGGTCAAGCCCATGGTCTTTGCCGGGCTCTTTCCGACAGACTCCGAGCGGTTCGGCGACCTCAAAGAGGCGCTGGAAAAGCTGCAGCTCAATGACGGCGCGCTGTCATTCGAGCCTGAGAGCTCAGCAGCCCTCGGGTTTGGCTTTCGCTGCGGATTCCTCGGGCTTCTGCACCTCGAGATCGTCCAGGAGCGCCTCGAGCGAGAATTCGAGCTCGACCTCATCACCACGGCACCGACTGTCGAGTATCGCGTGACCCTCAAGAGCGGCGCGGTCGTCGAGGTCGACAATCCCGCCCTCATGCCGGATCCGACGATGATCGAATCGATCGCGGAGCCCTTCGTGAAGCTGTCGATCATTGTTCCGTCGAACTTCGTGGGCCCGATGATGGAGCTGTGCCAGGAGCGGCGCGGCGTCTACAAGCACCTGGAGCACAGGCCCGGCGACCGGGTCGTCATCGAGTACGAGATGCCGCTTGGCGAGATCATCCATGACTTCTACGACCAGCTCAAGTCGCGGTCCAAGGGGTATGCGTCGATGGACTACGAGATGATCGGGTTTCGCGAGGGCGACCTCGTCAAGCTCGACGTGCTCGTAGCGGGCGAACCTGTGGATGCGCTGTCCCTGATCGTGCACCGCAGCAAAGCCCAGAACCAGGGCCGCAAGCTGGTCGAGAAGCTGAAGACGATCATTCCGCGCCAGATGTTCATAGTTCCGCTCCAGGCCGCGATCGGGGGGAAGATCGTCGCGCGCGAAACGATCCCCGCAATGCGAAAGGATGTGCTCGCCAAGTGCTACGGAGGCGACATCACCCGCAAGCGCAAGCTGCTGGAGAAGCAGAAGGAAGGCAAGAAGAGGATGAAGCGGGTGGGATCGATCGAGATCCCCCAAGAGGCTTTCATGGCGGTGCTCAAGCTGGACTGAGGGCCGGGTGATTCTGGCGGCGATGGCTGCCTGACGCGCGAGCTCACGTCGCCCGGAACCACTCCCATTGCTTGGCAAGGCCCTCGCGCAGGGACACGCGCGGCTCCCAGCCCAACCTCTCGCGGGCCAGATTGATGGAGGCGCCTGTGTGGCGGGGGTCGCCTGGTGCGGCCGGCAGGTTCTGCCTGCGAACGCTGAGCCCGCTGATCTCTTCCAGCGTCGCGAGCACCTTGTTCACAGTGACTCGGCTGCCACCGCCCAGATTGAAGATCTCGCCGACGACGTCCGCCGTCGATGCTTTGATGGTGCCGTCGACCGCATCGGAGACGTAGGTGAACTCGCGGGTCTGCTCGCCATCGCCGAAGACCTCGATGTCCTCGCCCGCGGTCATCGCCTGCATGAAGCGCGAGAACGCCATGTCGGGTCGTTGACGCGGTCCATAGACGGTGAAGTACCTGACCGAAACCCCGGGGATGCCGAAGTTCCTGGTGTAGAGGAGTGTCAGGTGCTCGGCGGCTAGCTTGGTCACGCCGTAAGGCGATACCGGGCGTGGCAGCGCGGTTTCCTTGGTCGGAAATCTCTCGGCGTCGCCATACACCGACGAGCTGCCGGCGAACACGAACCGCTTGATCGGAACGTCCTTCAGGGCTTCGAGCAGGCGCTGGGTGGCGATCACGTTGTCGCGAACGTAGCGGTCGAACTGGTTGCCCCAGCTGGGCCGGACTCCTGGCTGGCCGGCCAGGTGGTAAACGACGGCGGCGCCGTCAAGGAGGGGACCTAGATCGGCGTCCACAAGGTCGGAGGCAGCGAAGTGGAACCTGTCGTTGCTTCTGGAGGTCTCGAGATTCTGTTCCTTCCGCGCCTTCTCGTAGTAGTCGGCGAAGCAATCGATGCCGACGACTTCGTGGCCTGCGGCCAGCAGCCGCTCGCTCAGGTGAGATCCGATGAATCCCGCGGCTCCGGTGACGACGACTCTCAAGTTGCCTCAACCCTATCCTGAAACAGAAATGAGCCGGTTCGAAGCGTGGCTGGCCGATTCGGGGGTCGGCATCGCCGTCAAGCAATTTCCTGCAGGCACGCGCACAGCCGTCGATGCTGCGAACGCGATCGGATGCGAGGTGGGCCAGATCGTGAAATCGCTGGTCTTCGTGGCGGCCGGAAGGCCGGTGGTCGCGTTGGTAAGTGGCGCGAACAGGCTGGATGAAAGCCTGCTTGCGTCGGTGGCCGGAGCACCGGTCGCGAAGGCCGACGCCGGCACCGCCCGAACCGCGACCGGTTACTCGATCGGAGGTGTTCCACCGTTCGGGCATGCCACAGACGTCCCGGTGTTCATGGACCGCGACCTCCTTGGTCACAGCGTGGTGTGGGCGGCGGCGGGGCGGCCCGACTCGGTCTTCGAGATCGCTCCACAGCGACTTCTCGAGCTCAGCCACGCTGAGGTCGCCGACCTCAAAGCGAGCGCAGTGTGAGCTCCATCCTTATTTTCTGCAAGGACTGCGGAAAGCAGGTGCCGAGCTCCGAGGCTCGCGATCAGCTCTGCCTGGACTGCCGCGTTCGCAGGTCGGTGGCCGACCTGCGCGATGAGCACGCCCGCCTGTGGCGCAAGCGGGAACGCTATCGGAGCAACCAGGCCAACGTGGAGCAGATCCGCCGCCAGATCGCCAGGGTCGAAGATCGAATCGGAGCGCGCATCAAGCAGCTCGTGCCGAACGAGCGCCAGGCAGCCGACCTGCTGCGCCGCGAGCTCGAGGTGGCGCGCGGCCAGCGCTACACCATCAAGGGCGTCTGATGAGCGGCCCGCGCAAATCCGGACCCCCCACCCTGGCCCTCCCGCTGGGGGGGGACGTCTCCCCTCAGGGCGCCGGGCCTGGCGGAGCCAGTTCCCAGCGCACCCCCCTGCCTTCAGGTGGAGAGGGGCTCCCGTTTCAACATCTTTATCTCCACATCCCTTTTTGCAAGCACAAGTGCGGCTACTGCGACTTCAACGCCTATGCCGGCATGGACCGGCTCATGCCGGACTACATCGGCGCACTCGAGCGGGAGCTTTCCGCCGCGCGCGGACAATTTTCTTTCGGAAGACTGGACACGGTGTACCTCGGCGGCGGGACGCCGAGCCTGCTTCCGGCCGAGCTCATGACGAGGCTGTTGCGCTTCGTCCGCGACAACTTTGATCTCGCGCCTGACGTGGAGGTGACGCTGGAGGCGAATCCCGCGAGCACCGACGAGGCAAAGCTGCAGGCGTGGCTGGACGGAGGCGTCAATCGCCTCAGCCTCGGCGTGCAGGGATTCGAACCGCGCGCCCTGGCCGTCCTGGAGAGGAGGACCGATGCCGCGCAGGCCACCCGCGCATTCGGCCTGGCGCGTTCCATGGGAATGGCGAACGTCAGCATCGACCTCATCTACGCGGTCCCGTTTCAAAGTCGAGATTCGTGGCTCGAAACCCTGCGGCGCGGCATCGCGCTCGGCCCGGACCACATCTCGACCTATTGCCTGACGTTTGAAGAGGGCACCCTTTTGTGGCGGCGCCGCGCCGAGGGCGGCGTGCCTGAGGTCGAGACCGACCTCCAGTGGGACCAGCTGGACGCCGCCTGCGAGGAGCTGGACCGCGCCGGGTTCGCCCGCTACGAGGTGTCGAACTGGGCGAAGCCTGGCTTCGAATCCCGGCACAACCACGCTTACTGGCGGTGCCGCCCCGTCTACGGTGCCGGAGCCGGCGCCCACTCGTACGCGACGGACGGGAGCGCATCGCTTCGCTGGTGGAACGTGGCGCGGCCGCGCGAGTACATCGCCGCGCAGCAACCCATGGCGGATGGGGAGGAGCTGGCGCCGCGAAAGGCCCGGGGGGAGGCATTGATGCTCGGGTTGCGGACCGCAGAAGGCATGGAGGCGCCGGACGGTTTCGATAGCGAGCTCGACGAGCTCGTTCGAGGAGGTTTGATCGAGCGGCGCGGCGGCCGCATAGTGCCAACCCGCCGTGGGATGGACCTCCACAACCAGATCGCGCTGGTCGTACTCTAACTAGCAGTCGGCCCATGCGCCCTGCGCGCGCCCGGCGAGGCAGAGTGCTGAAACCCAATGGAGAACAGAAAACAAGCAATCCTGCGCGCGGTGGTGAACGAGTTCACGACCAGCGCCGTGCCCGTAGGTTCTCAGGCGCTTCAGAGTCGCTACTTCGTGAACCTGTCGTCGGCCACCATCCGCAGCGAGCTGGCGGAGCTGGCGGACCTCGGGTACCTGGCCCAGCCGCACACGTCGGCTGGTCGAGTCCCCACCGACTCCGGCTACCGCTACTTCGTCGATTTCCTCATGGACCTGGAAGCCATCCCTGACAGCGTCGCCGTCTTCATTCGCGAGGAGCTCCGCAAGGCGCCCGCCGACGTGCAAGGCCTGGTCGAGAAAGTCGCGATGACCCTGGCGGCGGTGACCCAGAACGCGTCTGTGGCCAGCGCCCCGCACGGCACCCAGGCGCGGGTCAAGCACGTCGACCTCGTCTCGCTGGAGCCGACCGAGGTTCTGCTCATCCTCCTGCTGGAGGGCAACCTGCTGCGCCAGCAGGTGCTCCAGGTCACCGAATCCGCGACGCAGCCGGAGCTGAGCGCCCTGGCGACTCGGCTCAACGCGACGCTCGGTGGCAAGGCCAGCGAGGAGGTCCGCCGGACCTATGAGGGCGCGGCGTTGGGCCTCGACAAGGAGTTGCTGGGGCTGATCGTGGTCGCCCTGGATCAGTACGAAAAAGGGTCGGAAAGCCTGGTCGTCCATGACGGCGTGCGGAACCTGCTGCGCCAGCCCGAGTTCGCCGAATCGTCCCGGCTGCGCCAGGTCCTGGAGGTGCTCGAGGAGACCCGCTACCTGACGGTGCTTCTGCGTGAGCTGATCGGTGAGTCCGATCTCCAGATCGTCATCGGCTCGGAGAACGCATCGAGCCAGCTGCAGGGATGCGCGGTGGTGCTCACCAGCTACGGGCCTTCGAATCGGCTCAAGGGAGTGCTTGGCGTGATCGGCCCGACGCGCATGGCGTACAGCCAGACCGTGGCCAGGCTGCAGGCGGTTGCTCGCGGTGCCAGCGAGCGGATGGCCGAGCTGGGGGTTTGACCCGACCGCTGCGCGAGGTATCTACATCTCATGACCACGCGTAAGCACCCCTACGATCCGCACGAGGCGGAAGCTCGGGGCGAGGGGGCGCGGCCCTCGGAGGCAGCCCCAATCGACTCGCTCGAGGCCAAGGTGGCCGAGCTGGAGGCTGCGCTCGCCGAGTCGAGGGACAAGTACCTCCGGCTGGCCGCCGACTTCGACAACTTCAAGAAGCGCTCGCGCCAGGAGCACCTGGAGACCATCCAGCACGCATCGGCAGACCTCATAGCCAGGCTGTTGCCAGGGCTGGACGACCTCCACAAGGCGCTCGACCACAAGCCCGAAGGCCTCGACGAAGCCTGGGCCAGAGGCCTGGAGCTGAGCGTTCGTAAGCTCGAAGAGGCGCTGCGCGCCCATGGGCTCGAAGCCATCGACTCGGTCGGAAAGCCATTCGATCCGGCGGTCCATGAGGCGATCGGCCACGAGGAATCGGCGGAGCACCCGGAAGACACTGTCGTCCAGGAGCTGCGCCGCGGTTATCGCATCCGGGATCGCGTGGTCAGGCCGGCGCTCGTCAAAGTCGCGCGACCGCCTGCCCTGCCCGCCGCCGACGGCGGCTCCCGCTCTCACTAAACTGCGCTAGGCAGTGGCGGTCAAGCGCGATTACTACGAGGTATTAGGTGTGGGCCGCCAGGCATCCGCCGACGACCTCAAGAAAGCGTTTCGAAAGATCGCCATGGACTCGCATCCCGACCGCTTTCCGGATGACGCCGTCGCCGCGACGCGTTTCAAGGAAGCGAGCGAGGCGTACACCGTGCTCTCCGACCCCGGCCGCAGGCGGACCTACGACATGTTCGGCCACGCAGCAGTCGAGGGTAGCGGTCCGGTTGTGGACTTCTCCGACATGCCGTTCGCGGACATCTTCGACACCTTCTTCGGGGGAGGTGGCAGGGGAGCGCGCCGGCAGCGCTCCAATCGCGGCGATGACCTTCGCTACGACATGACGATCACGTTCGAAGAAGCGTTCCTTGGCGTCGAAAAACAGATCGACGTGCCTCGACTCGCGACCTGTGATCGGTGCGGTGGAAATGGCGCCGAGCCCGGAAGTGGTGAGGAGACGTGTCCGGGATGCCGGGGCTCGGGCCAGATCAGGCGAACCGCGCAGTCGATATTCGGTTCCGTCGTCACCGCGGCGACTTGCCCGACGTGCGGGGGTGCGGGGCGCCTGCTCAAGAACCCTTGCGTTCAGTGCAGGGGCCAGGGGCGGCTCGAGAGGGCCCACCGGCTCTCGGTCAGGATCCCGGCAGGCGTCGACACCGGGTCGCAGATCCGGCTCAGCGGCGAGGGCGAGGCCGGAATCAGGGGAGGGCCGTCCGGCGATCTGTACGTCGTGCTCAGGGTCAAGGCCCACCCGCATCTCGCGAGGCGCGACCAGGAGGTCATCTACGAGCTCCGGGTCAACATGGTGCAGGCGGCGCTCGGTGACCGCATCGAGATTCCGACGCTCGACGGTCCCGTCGAGATTGCGATCCCCGCCGGCACCCAGAACGGGCAATCTTTCAGGATGGCGGGGCGAGGCATGCCCGACGTGCGCGGCGGACGGCGCGGGGACCAGTACGTGGTCGTCCAGGTGGTGGTGCCGAAGGACCTGAGCGCGGAGCAGAAGGCGCTGCTGCGCAAGGTCGGAGGGCTCACCGGCAAGCCGGAGAAAGTCTCCAAGGGCTTCTTCGAAAAGCTGCGCGACGCGATCTCTCTCGATTGACCTGCAGCCGGCGCGCAGGCGGATAGACTTCCGATCGCTCGTGCGTTGCCAGGCCCTTCAAAAACGCTGGGGATGCGCTGCGCTCATGGCGGCGCTGGTTAGCTGGCCCACCACCACCGGAACCCTGAAACTGCTGATCACCGACAAGGATCCATGCGGGGCCGGTAAATACGGCTCCGCAAAGGCCACCATTACGGTCGCCTGACTCCGGCTGAAGCGGGACTCTCAGGCACTTCTAAGGTTTTAGGCATAACCTGTGGCTCCGCGGGGTAGTTATTAGGTTAAGTAGCTCTCAAACGTATTAAGAAAAGAGGAAGAAGTGGCAAAAATTATTGATCTCGAGCTGACCAGGGCCGAGGTGGAGGTCCTGGAGCTGGAAGCCCGCCTCCGGGTGGTTCCCATGAACGACATCCAGCTGTCGGACGCCCTCAAAACCGCCCTCCTGGCCAAGAAGGAGCGGCTGGACAGGCTCCGCACCCTCCATGCCGCCTCCAGCCGGCCCAAGAGCCTGGAAGATGCCGAGTCCAAGAAACCCCTCCCGGCCCATGCGGGCAGAAGGGCGCCCCTGAAGCGCTCCGTCCCCCAGCGTTCCAAGGCCAAGTCCGGCAAGTAACCCCGGAGCCGCCGTCTGGCGGCGCCGGAAAGCGCCAGGCCCGTACGTTGACCGCTATCGTGGTCGTGGTTTGGCGAGCGATCTGACCCTGTCACAGCCGGCCGGCGCCGACTCGCTGTTCGGCGCGCCCTCCGCCGGCACCGTCCAGCAGCGGGGCCCGGCCTTCCTGGCCTCCTGGCGCTACCCCCTTGTCACCAGCCTTGCCGCTGCCGTGATCATCGGGGCGGTGGCCCTCCGTCTGTGGGAGGCCAACCTGCCAAAGGTCGTCCTCCAGGAAGAGGGCGTCCTCGTCGTTTTCGGCGTGGCGTACGGCGCCGTCGCTGTCGCCATCAGGGCGTCGAGGCTGTCGGGACGAGTCTCGGTCCAGCTCGGCTTGATGGCGGTCAACGTGCTGCTGGCGGTCGCTGCCCTGGGAGTCGCGGCGCCCTGGCTCGGCAACGACTTGATGCCGCTGTCGGCCGCGCTGTTCGCGACGATGCTCCTTTACTTCGACCTCGGCTTCCTGACCCGCCACTTTCTATACATCGTCGCCATCGCCGGAGTCGGGCTGGCCGCCCTGTGGATCGATGCGGCAGTCATGCTCCACCTCTCCACCCGCGAGGTCGTCAGCTGGGCCCTCGTCCTGTTCGGCCTGGCGCTCCTTGCCTACATCACCCACCACGTGGTCGAGCGCAACCTGACCATGCAGTCCCAGCGCCAGGCGTCGCTGCTGAACGCGATCAGCGACATCGGTGAGGGCTTGGTCGTCACCGAGGACGGCAGGTTCGTCGCCGGAAACGCCGCGTACCAGCAGCTGACCGGTTACACCTCTGCCGAGCTTGCCGCCTTCGGTTCGCTGATCGAGCTCGCGCCCGAGCAAGAGCGGCAGCACCTGGTCGAGCAGCTGTCGATGCGGCTCACAGGTGGCGTGGTGCCGTTCCGTTACGAATCCGCGCTGATCACGAAGGACGGACGCCGCATCCAGGTCGAGACCGCGGTGCGTTCCCTCAGCGCTGAAGGTGATCACCGGCTGCTGGCTCTCGTCCACGACATCACCGAACGGCATCGCTCCGAGGTCGCGGAGCGCGACAGCGAGAGGCGCTTCCGCACTCTGTTCGAGCAGGCGCAGGCGGCCATGGCCTTCGCCGGGCTCGACGGCCAGATCTTCTCGGTGAACCCAGCCTTCTACGAATGGCTCGGGTACACGGAGGCCGAGCTCCGAAGCATGACGCTCTTCGACATCACGCACCCCGAGGATGTGGCAAAGACGCAGGAGGCATGGCGTCGCGTCATGGCCGGCGAGGCGCCTGGGTTTCGCTTCGACCAGCGGTTCATCCGCCGAGACGGCCAGGCACTGTGGGCTGACCTCAACGCGCGCCTGGTCAGAGACGAATCGGGCAAGCCGCTTCATTTCCAAACAGTCGCGGTCGACATCGGCGATCGCAAGCGAAACGAGGTCTTGCAGGCCGCACGCTTTGCGGTCACGCACGCGCTGGTGACTTCGCCCGGCTGGGATGTGGCGGCCCCCAATGTGCTCGAGGGTCTTTGCCTGGCGCTCGACTGGGAGCTCGCCGAATACTGGGAGGTGGACCCCGCCCGAGAGGCCATGCACTTCGTCACCGCCTGGAAGCGCCCAGGCCGCGACACGTCTGCCTACGAAGCCACTGCGGCCGAGGCGACGTACAGGCGCGGCGAAGGGCTGCCTGGCAGAGTCTGGGAAGCCGGAAGTCCACTCTCCATCGGCGACCTGACAGCCGACGGCTCAGCACGCGCCGCGGCCGCGGTGGCGGCCGGCCTCCACGGCATCGCCGGCTTTCCGGTACGCAGCGGGCGCCGCGTGGTGGGCATGATCTCACTCCACACCTGGGCGGCTCGCGAGCTCGACGAAGGGCTGGTAGCGGTAATGAACGACGTCAGCTCGCAGATCGGCGAGTTCGTCGAGCGTAAGCGCGCCGAGGTTGCGCTGCAGGACAGCGAGAAACGGATGCGATCGGTCCTCGACAACGTTTCGGACGGACTGGCGACCATCGACCAGGCGGGCATCATCGAATCCGCCAACCCAGCGGTGGTGAAGCTCTTCGGCTACGAGGAGCAGGAGCTTGTCGGCCAGCCTGCGGAGATCCTCATCGCCACCACGCATCGCAGCGGGTTCACGAACTACCTGCAACACCGCCTGACGCAGGACATCCCGATCAGCGCCGCCCATGAGTCGATGGGGAAGAGGAAGAGCGGCAGCCTGTTTCCCCTGGAGTTCGTGGTCAGCTCGATGCAGGTGGGCTCGCGCCATCTGTTCATCGCAACGATGCGAGACATCTCTGAGCGGAAGGCGCATACCGACGCGCTCGAGTACCAGGCCCTGCACGACGCCCTGACCGGCCTGCCCAACCGGAGCCTGTTCGGCGACCGGCTGCGCCAGGCATTGCTGTCGGCGAGGCGAAACCAGAACATGTTCGGGGTCCTGCTGCTTGACCTCGATCGCTTTAAGGACATCAACGATGCGCTCGGCCACGATCGCGGCGACACGCTGCTTCAGGAGGTCACCGCGCGCTTGCGTGGTGTGCTTCGCGCGACCGACACCATCGCGCGACTCGGCGGCGACGAGTTCGCGGTTCTCACCACCGACGCCAAGCACCCCGACGACGTGGTCGCCACGGCCCGCAAGATCCTCGCCGCGCTCGAAGGACCGTTCGCGATCGCCGACCAGATGGTCGAGACCGGAGCTTCGATCGGCATCGCGCTGTACCCGGTGCACGGTGACGATCCGACGACCCTGCTGCGCCGCGCCGACGTGGCCATGTACGTGGCCAAGCGATCGGGCGGTGGACACGCGGTCTATGCGCCGGAGCAGGAGGCGCAGTCCCTTCGACGCTCAGGGTTGGCCGGCGAGCTGCGTCGCTCGATCCCGCAGGGCGAGCTCTTCCTGCAGTACCAGCCGCAGCTCACCCTGGCGACCGGCGCGATCCAGAGCATGGAGGCGCTCGTTCGATGGAACCACCCTCGAGAGGGCATGATGCCGCCGGACCGATTCCTTCCCCTGGCCGAGGACATGGGCATCATCCATCCGCTGACGGCCTGGGTCCTCGACAACGCGCTCACCCAGCTGCGCAAGTGGCTGGCGCTGGGGCTCGACGTCAGCATGTCCGTCAACGTGTCGCCGCGCTGCATCGAGGACCACTCGCTCGAGGAGATGGTCTCCCGCGCGCTCGAGTCCTCGAGCATCGAGCCGCACAGGCTGACGCTCGAGATCACAGAGGGAGTGGCGATGGCTGCCGCCGCAGGCAAGGCGCTGGCCAGGCTGAGCGAGATGGGCATCCGGCTTTCGCTAGACGATTTCGGCACCGGATACTCGTCGCTCCTCTATCTGATGCGCCTGCCGGTCAACGAGATCAAGATCGATCGCTCGTTCGTGACAGGGCTGGCGACCGACCCTGATTCCGGCGCGATCGTGCGCTCCGCCGTCGGGCTCGGCCACAACCTCGGCCTGCGAGTCGTCGCGGAGGGCCTTCAGGATCGAGCGGCCGAAGCGATCCTAATCGAAGCTGGATGCGACGCCGCCCAGGGATTCTTGATCGGCAGGCCCGCTGACGAATCCGAAGCCACTCATCTCCTGGTGGAGAACGCGGGCCTGGCGGCGCATGTCGACGGCGCGTCAGGCGAGGTCGCCGCGGCCCCCGAGCAAGGACATCCTGTAGATCTCGAGACGGCCTGACCGCCCCCGCACGGCGGACTGCGAGGTGAGCTCGCTCTGCAGCATGCTTTCCATCGCCCGATAAACGGTACCGGTCATAAGTACCTCGCCAGGCCCGGCTTGCGTGACCAGCCTGGCGGCCACGTTGACCGCATCGCCAAGCACGCCGAGCTCTGAGCGGTCGCCCGAGCCGACGGCGCCGACCACGACGGGTCCTGACGCGATGCCGACGCCGACGTCGAGTCGAAAGCCCCAATCTGCCGCGGATCGGCGGTTGAGCGCTTCATTTGCCCCGATCAAGCCGATCGCGGCCGCCATCGCTCTGCCGACGTGGTCGCCCTGGTCTCCGCTGGCGCCAAAGGTGGCCATCACTCCGTCGCCGACGAATTTTTCGACGACGCCTCCACAAATTGAGATCGACCTCAGGACTTTCTTCAGATGTGCATTGAGCACTTCCATCAGGCCGGCGGGGTCGTGGGCGAAGCGCTCTGTCAGACGGGTGAAGCCGCGCAGGTCCGTGAACAAGATGGATACGGTGCACAGGACCGGCATCGGAACCATTGGCCA
>DATCAV010000130.1:0-12020 GCA_036512415.1 Candidatus Dormiibacterota bacterium
AAGCCTGCCCGAAACGCCGTGCGACGAGACCATCGAGGAAATCGGTGATGCCCGCGGCAATCAGGCCTGCCCCGACGACGCGACCCTCGCCGAGCAGCGCGAACATCCACATGACGGGGAGGAGGAGTATCCGCAGCCACGTGGTGGCATCGGCGACCCGCTTGGCCTGCTCTTGCATGAGCGAAGTCTGGCGTGCGGAGATTATCTTTGACCCCGTGCAGAGGCTCCGCACGTACACGGTCGAGGAGGCGAACAACGAGCTGCCGCGCGTGCGCAGGATCGTCGCCCAGATTGCCGAGCTCTCCGCTCTCCTACCTGAGCTCGAAGACCAGGCGCGCATCGCCGAATACGAATCGAAACGACCGAAGGCGGGTCCTGAGAATCAGGAGCGCCAGCAGCAGGCTCGCGATGCGGTCGGTGGCGCCGAGATAGAGCTTCTGAAAGCGGTCGCGAATCTCAATGGAATGGGCATCCAGCTCAAGGGGCCGCTGGAAGGCCTTATCGATTTTCCGTCGTACCGAGATGGCGAGCTGGTGGAGCTGTGCT
Source organism: Candidatus Dormiibacterota bacterium (assembly GCA_036512415.1). Lineage (GTDB taxonomy): Bacteria > Chloroflexota > Dormibacteria > Dormibacterales > Dormibacteraceae > Palsa-872. The sequence continues at coordinate 547 of DATCAV010000130.1, forward strand.
GGAAGCTCGGCGAAGAGCGCGTCGAGCATTGGCACCATATCGGCGAGGGCTACGCGGGCCGAAAAAAGCTGTAGCCGACAGCTAACTCTCGGCTCGGACCTTGCCTTTGACCGCTTCGTAGACAGATTTCGCAACGCCGGCTGAATCGAGGCCGTGCGCCTTCAAGATGTCCGATGCCTTGCCCTGCGGCAGGAATTCGTCGGGCAGGGCCAGCGTGCGCACGCGGCCGGCAAGCCCGTGCGGCGCGAGCGTTTCGAGCACTGCGCCGCCAAAGCCGCCGGCGCCGACGTTGTCCTCGACAGTGACCACGACAGGGTGCGTACGCGCCCAGTCCACGATTCGGGGGTCGACCGGCTTGATCCACCGCGAGTTCACGACCGCGCACGAGACTTTCTGGATCTCGAGCCGTTCTGCCGCTTCCATCGCGACCTCGACCATGCGGCCGACCGCAAAGATCACCGCGTCAGATCCCTTGCGCAACTCCTCCCACCGGCCGATCGGCAGCGGCTCCACCGGCAGCTCCGGCGTCGACGGCACAGGGCCCTTTGGATAGCGAATCGCGATCGGCCCGTCGGAAGCGAGCGCTGTCTCGAGCAGGGCGCACAGCTCGGTGGCATCAGCGGGCGCCGCGATCTTGAGGTTCGGGATGAGGCGAAGAAAAGAAAGATCGAAGACGCCATGGTGCGAAGGGCCGTCGGGGCCGGTCACTCCGGCGCGGTCGATCACAAAAACGACCGGCAAGTTGTGCAGCGCGACGTCCATGATCGTCTGGTCGAAGGCTCGCGCAAGAAACGTCGAGTAAATGCAGACGACTGGATGCATGCCGGCGAGCGCAAGGCCGGCCGCAAACGTCACCGCATGCTGCTCGCAGATGCCGACGTCGAAGAAGCGCTCGGGAAATTCCTTGGCGAAGTTCAGCAACCCTGTCGATGAGGCCATCGCCGCGGTGATGGCGACAACCTCAGGCCGCCTGGCGGCCGCCGTCATCAAGGCTTCGCCGAAGACGTCGGTGTAGGTGAGCTCCGTCGTTCGAGGGCGGCCGGTCAGCGGGTCGAATGCGCTGACGCCGTGCAGCTTGTCGACCTCGTCGTCGACGGCGGGGCGATATCCGTGGCCCTTCTCCGTGATCACATGCACGACCGTCGGCGCTCGCAGGCGTTTTGAGCGAGAGAGCACCTCTTCGAGCGCGGGCTCGTCATGGCCGTCGACGATCCCTGCGTACTTGATGCCGAGACTTTCAAAAATCGTCGATGGCTGGAGGAGCTGCTTGAGGCCCTCTTTGACGCGATAGGCGGCTTGATCGGCTTTCGGTCCGACCAGAGGCAGGTCGCGGAGAAGGCGTGAGATGTCTTCCTTGATGCGCTCGTAACGCGGGTCGACTCGCAGCTGCGACAGATGGCGCGCAAGGCCGCCGACGGTCGGTGCGTAGGAACGGCCGTTGTCGTTGATGACGATGATCAGGTTCGGCGGCTGGAGGTGGGCAATCTGGTTCAAAGCCTCATATGCCATGCCGCCGGTGAGCGCGCCGTCACCGATGACTGCGATCACATGCCCGCCGATGCCTTTGCGCAGCCGCGCTTCGGCGATGCCGAGCGCGTAGCTCAGAGAGGTCGACGCGTGGCTGTTCTCCACGAAGTCATGCACGGATTCCTTGCGTGATGGATATCCGGAGAGGCCGTCGGCCTGGCGGAGCCGGGCGAAATCGCGCCAGCGCCCGGTGACGATCTTGTGGACGTATGCCTGGTGACCGGTGTCCCACACGATCGCGTCCTTCGGGCTGTCGAACACCCGATGCAGCGCGAAGGTGAGCTCGACCACACCCAGGTTTGGCGACAGGTGGCCACCTGAGCGCGACGTCTGCTCGACCAGGAAAGCGCGCACCTCGTCGGCGAGCTGCGTGAGATGGGCCTGGTCCAGCTTCCGAAGGTCAGCCGGGGATTCGATGGTCTCGAGGATTCCCATCTAGGTCCTTAACGCTTGGCCCCGCCCATGAGTTCCGCCAGCTCGATGCAAAGCCGAGTCCCTGCTCCGGACGGTCCGCGCACGACCGTTGTCAGCTCCGCGTTCGTGTTCCAGCTCGAGGCGGCGATATCGAGGTGCGCCCACGGCTTGCCTCGGGCGAACTCTCCGATGAACATGCCGCCCAGTATGGCCCCCGCCTCGCCGTACTCTGAGTTCCTCAAGTCGGCGACCTGGCTGCGCAACAGCACGCGGTAGTCGGCGAATATCGGCAGGCGCCAGACCCGGTCGCCCGCGCGCCGCGCCGCCTCTTCGACCAGCAGCCAGAACTCATCGTTGTTGCTGACGGCGGCGGTGGCGCCGTGACCGATCGCGATGGTGGCCGCGCCCGTGAGCGTGGCGAGGTCTACCAGATGCGTGGCGCCGTTGCGCAGCGCATGCGTGATGGCGTCGGCGAGCACGAGCCTGCCTTCGGCATCGGTGTTCAGGATCTCGACCGTCTTGCCGTCGGCACTCACGACGACATCGCCCGGACGCTGAGCCGACGGGCCTACCATGTTCTCTGTCGTGGCGACGACGGCCATGACGTCCAGCGGGACCTTGCGGGAGGCGATGACATCGATGGCTGCCAGAACAGCTGCGGCGCCTGCCATGTCTGCCTTCATCTGGCTCATCGATGGCGGCTCCTTCAACGAGATGCCGCCGGTGTCGAATGTGATGCCCTTGCCGACAAGAGCAAGCACCGGGGCGTCGGCCTGTTCCGCTTCGCCGGCCAGCTCCCGTCCACGGTGGCGCAGCCGGATCATGCGCGCCGGCTGCGTTGAGCCCGCGGCGACCCCGAGGAGGAGGTTGTAGCCGCCGGCCCGGAGCTCGGCCGGGCCGAGGACCTCGATCTCGAGGTTGTGGCGCTGTGCGATCTTCTTGGCCTCCTGCGCCAGCACATCGGGCGTCAGCTCGTTGGCTGGCGCGTTCTGCCATTCGCGCGCGCGATTTGTCGCCTCGCCGGCTTCCCGCGCCATCACCACCTCGTGATCTCGGCCCTGCCCGAATCCGGTGAGCACCAGCTCGTCCAGCTCGCCGCGCTCAGGCTGCGAGCCCGTCTGGCGGGACCTGCGCTCGAAGGTGCCCATGACGCACCCCTCGACCACCGCCTGCAGGCTGTCGGCGCCCAGCGGCTCGACGCGCGCCAGCGCGAGGCGGCTGTAGCCGTACGTGCGGGTGGCGCGCACCAGCTCGTGGTGGGCCGAGCGCAACCGCTGGCCGTCGAGATCGTGAATCGCGCCGAGCCCGTAGAGGATCAAGCGGCGCGCGGCGATCCGCCCGTTGGTGGGCACCGGCAGGACTTCGTGGATCCGACCCTTGAACTCACCGCCACTGAGCAGCTCCGACAGAAGACCGCCCAGCGCCCGATCGAGGTCGACCGCCGCCCCTGATAGACGCTGGCCGGCGGCGATCGGGACCGCTAATGCATCGGCCGTGATGTCAGCCGGGGCGGTGCCGACGAGCGTGATCTTCACCAGTGAGTAACCCTACCGGCCCACGGCTGCCAGACGCTCCGCCACGAGCTCGAGCACGTGCGCCACCCGCAGCTCGATGCCGCGGCGGCGTGCCGCGGTGGCGATGTGGATGAGGCACCCAGGGTTGTCGGAGGCGACGACGGTGCACCCGGTCTTGGCGATCGCGTCGAGCTTCCAGTCCGCAAGCCGGCTCGCAACGCGTGGCCAGTCAAGGCTGAAGGTGCCACCGAACCCGCAGCAGTTTGCGATGTCTGGGATGTCGACCACCTCGTACCCGGCGAGGCCAAGAAGGCGCCGGGGCTCGGTCCTGAGACCGAGCTGTCGGAGGGTCTGGCACGAGTCGTGATAGGCGACTTTGAGGCCCGTTTCCGTCTCCCGCACGATCTCCGGCCGTTCGGTCAGGAGGTCCAGCGCGAATCGCGTGGAATCCCGGAAGCGCGAGCTCAGAGGCTCGTTCGCAGGAGCGCCCCAGTCGGGGGCGTCGATGGTGAACGCGCCAAAGCAGGAGGCCGAGGGGGTCACGATCAGGCCCTTGGAATCTCCAAGGCTCGCGGCCAGGTCGGCGTGAAGCTTGGCGCCTCCGCCAAAGTCCCCGGCGTTGGCGGCGATCAAACCGCAGCACCACTGACCCTTGGGAAACCCAACCTCATAGCCCGCGACGGTTGCGATCTGCTGCAGCGCGACCGCCGCCCCCGGCAGCATCCGGTCGACCATGCAAGAGGCAAAGATGGTGAGTGGCTCGCCACCCTGGCCCTTGCCCGCAACCACGCCGTCTGAACGGTCCCTGTAGGGGACGCGCGCCAGCGGCGGAGCCCCCGGCATCAGGCGGCTGAATGGCGCGCCGGCGCGCAGTAGGCTGTCGGCCACGGTCGGCCGCTCCCAGATGCCCGTGAGAACCTGTTTACGAAGCGACTTGCGGCCTTTGCGACGGTGCTCGAGGATCTGGCGCGGCAGCGGGATGTCCACCGGGCAGATGTCCTGGCACGCGTTGCATTGGGTGCAAAGGGTGTTGGGCAGGTCGGCTTTGTCGATGCCATGGTGGAAAGGGGTGAGGACCAGGCCGATCGGTCCGTTGTAGATGTGCCCGAACTGATGCCCGCCGACGGCCATGAACGGTGGACACGCGTTGGAGCAGGCGCCGCAGCGAATGCAGGTGAGGGCGTCGCGGAAAATCGGATCCGCCAGCATCTCCGTGCGACCGTTGTCCAGGATCACGCAATGCATCTCGCGCGGTCCATGCACCCCGATCGTCAGAGACTGCTCGATATCGGCCGAGCGCGAAGGTCCGGTGATCCAGTTGACGTAACTGGTCATGACCTGCCCGGTGCCGCTGCGGGGCAGCATCCGAAGAACCGCGACAGCGTCTTCCAGAGTCGCGACCAGCTTGTCGAAACCAAATAGCGCGATGTGCACGGGCGGCAGGGTCGTCGTGAGGTCGGCGTTACCTTCGTTGGTGACGAGGACGATGGTGCCGGTCTCAGCGATGGCCATGTTGGCCCCGCTGATGCCGACCGTCGCTTCGATGAACTTGTGGCGCAGCGACTCGCGGGCGTGAGCCTGGATAGCGTCGACGGTGGCCTCGGTGCCGAAGACTGCAGCCGCGTCCTCTTTGGTCAGGTGGATGGCGGGCGCGATCAGGTGCGACGGATGAGTGTGGGTCAGCTGGACCATGCGCTCGCCTAGGTCCGTCTCGACCACTTCCATCCCGAGCCTCTCCAGGTATGGGTTGAGCTCGATCTCCTCGCTGGCCATCGACTTGACCTTGGTGACCACCATCCGGCCTGCGGCGCCGCGCGAGCCCGACGCGCCCCCCGCCTGCGTGCAGATGCGGCCGATGATCTCGCGGGCTTCCGCCGCGTCCTTTGCGTAGTGGACCACGCCGCCTGCCGCTTCCATCCTCTGCTTGAACTGGTCCGCCAGCTCCGGCAGGTTGTCGAGATTGGCACGGCGACGCTTCTTCAGCTCCTCCCGGCCTGTGGCAAAGTCAAAGCTCTCGAACGCGCGATCACGCCGGGCGCGAATCCCTGTGAGCCCGCTCGTCAACGCTCGCTGCAGGCTGGGGTTGTCGAGGGCCTTGTCGACGCGCCTCGCGAAGTGGCGCCGGCTCTCAGGCACGCGCTTTCGAGGCTTCCTGGATTGCTTCTTCGAGCGCCGCGGGCGTGGACACCGGCGCCAAGCATATGGTCCCCACGCACGCGACCGCGCGAAGGTCTCCGTTCGGGTCGATCACTGCATACGGATGCGCGAGACGGGCCGCCCGCATCAGGTCCGCATTTCCAGTGCTCACCTTAATCGGGTTGCGCTGGCGGTCCAGAGCTCGCGCGAACGCTGCCGCCATGAGGCCGTACTGAGGTGGCAGTCCGGCAACCGATTCGAGGACCCGACGAGCGCGCATCGCATAGGGCGCGTCAGGCTGGCCGGTGAGAACGTCGAGCTCGCCCAGGGCCATGGCGGCGATCGAATTCTCTCCAAGGGGCTTGATTGGGTCGCCGAGCCGTCCGAGCCGCTGGCCCGCGTGGTCGAAATACCCGCCCAGCTCGCGGTCGGCGTATGCGTCCTCGAGGTGTTGCGCGATATCCATGGCGATCGGAAGCCAACGATCGCCGAGGCCGGCCTGGTGCGCGCGCACGGCGGCGAGGAGGCCCCAGGCCTGGTCGCCGAGCTGTCCTGCCACACCATCGGTATGGGTCAAGCCGCTGCCGGCCGCGTACCTCTCGCGGAACAACCGGTCGAGCAGCTTCGCGGCGTGCGCGTGAAGCGTCGGACGCTCGCGGAGGACCGCAGCCTCGAGGTAAGCCACGCCGAGCGCGGCATTCCACGACGTGTAGATGCGGCGATCGACGTAAGGGGCGTTCTCGGGCCCACGCTCGCCGGCGCCCAGCGAGTAGTAGTGCTCGTCGGCGTCCTGGCTGCCTGCGTACAGGCCGGTTTTCTGGTCGCGCAAAACGCCATCGAGGTAGCGAGTCGTCGTATCGAGAACGTCGTCGAGCCCGGCGAGGGCGACGGCGCTGATGAGCCCGGCGTGGTCGTCCAGCATCTTCTCGAAGTGCGGGACGCTCCAGTCCTGGGTGGTCGAATACCGGAAGAAGCCGCCTTCGACGTGGTCGTACGTGCCGCCGCCGGCCATGCGCTCGAGCGAGTGGACTGCCATCTGGCGCAGCGCCGGGTCCGATCGCACCTGGCCCTGTTCAAGCAATAGAAGGAGGGCTTCCGTCTGCGGGAACTTGGGGGCGTTGCCGAACCCGCCGTACTCAGGGTCGTAAGCGTTGGTGACGGATTCGAGGACGGAATCGACGATGCCTTCGTCGAGCTCGCCGGCATTGCGCGCCATGCTGGAGCCGGCGCGCTTCCGTGCTTCCAGCGCGCGGCTGGCGATCTCCGGCTGGTTGGCGCGGTAGTAGCTCGCTACCCGCGTGAGCGCGTCGGCCATCTGGTCCGGAGGCATGTACGTAGCGCCCGTAAGGATGTCGCCGGAAGTCGTGAGGAAGGCCGTGGTCGGCCACCCGCCCATGTTGTAGCGCTGGTTGATATCCGGCCGGACGTCGTTGTCGACCCGGATGGGGAGGTACTCGCGGTTGATCAGGTCGATCACCCCCGCGTGCGAGTAGGTCGTCTCGTCCATCACGTGGCACCAATGGCACCAGACTGCGGAGATGGAAAGCAGGATCGGGCGGTTTAGCTGTCGCGCCTCGTCGAATGCTTTCTCAGACCATGGGCGCCAATTGATCTCGGCCGCCCGATTCGGGCGTGGCGAGAAGTGGAATTCGCCCCCATTTTCGATCACACGACAAGGTTACGCGGGTGAAACAATGTCTCAGTGATCTCAACAAGTGCCGTCGACGCGTACATCGACAAGAACAGCGCGCGGTTCGTCGAAGAGCTGAAGGAGCTCTGCGCATTCCCCAGCATCTCCAACCACGGGGCGGAGGCGGTAAAGCCAGCGCGTGACTGGCTCGCCGAGCGACTCGCGCGCTACACCGACCGCGTCGAGACCCTGGAGGCCGGAGGCATGCCCGCCCTGTATGCGGAGGTGCCCGGCGCCGGACGGCGCAAGCTGCTCCTCTACCAGCACTACGACGTGCAGCCGGTCGACCCGATCGAGCTCTGGGATTCGAAGCCATTCGAACCGACGGAGAAGGACGGCCGGATCATCGCCAGGGGAGTCGCCGACGACAAAGCCGACGTGATGGCCCGGATCCACGCGGTGGAGACGCTCAAGAAGGTGGGCGAGCTACCCGTGACGTTGCGATTCTTGATCGAAGGCGAAGAGGAGATCGGCTCGAAGACCTTCGAGAAGATCGCGCACGAGCATTCGAGCAAGCTGAGCGCCGACGGATGCCTGTGGGAATCGGGAACGTCATTTGACGAATCGGGCCGACCCACCCTTCAGTTCGGCTGCCGGGGCCTCGTCTACCTGCAGCTGCGTGTGAGGTTTCTCAACTTCGACCAGCATTCCGGCATCGCCTCTATTTATCCGTCGGCGGCCATGTACCTGATCGAAGCGCTTGCGAGCCTGCGCGACCAGGACATGAACATTCGGATCGAAGGTTTCTACGACGGAGTCGTGCCGCCCACCGAGGCGGATCGCCGGATGATGGCGAAGATCGAGCCCGAGGTCGAACAGCGCAGGAAGCTGGTTGGCTTCCAGCGTCTCGTCCGTGACCCCAAGCCGGAGAACGTGATCGAGCAGCTGCTCTTCACGCCGACCTGCAACATCGCCGGCGTCACCATCGGCTACCAGGGCCCGGGGTCGAAGACGGTGCTGCCTGCCGAGGTAACCGCCAAGCTGGATTTCCGGCTCATCCCCAACCAGGACCCGGCCCACGTCCTGGACAGCCTTCGCAAGCACCTCGATTCACACGGTTTCGAAAAGGTCGAGATCGTCTGGAGCGATTCCGAGAAGCCGGCGCGGTCAGACCCAGACTCCGATGTCGCCAAGGCCATGATCGAGTGCGTCCGCGAGCTGCACGGCGAGCCGATTCTGTGGCCGTTCATGCAGGCGACGGGGCCCATGCATCCGGTGGTTGCCGACCTGGGCATCCCGACCGTGCTGCCGGTAGGTGTCGGGCGCCCTGACAACCGTGTCCACGCACCGAACGAGAACATTCACGCCGCCGACTACATCAACGCGATTCGCCTCATGTGCCGAGTCTGGGAGCGGTTTGGCGCCTGATGGAGAAGCTCACCGACAAGCTGTTCACCGTCAAGTACAACGAGGACAGCGGCAAGCCGCACATCGAGATCGTCGACCAGGACGTCTGCGCCTCCAAGTGCGAAGGCAAGTACTGCACCCACTTCTGCCCGGCGGGCGTGTACGAGTGGAACGAGGAGCAGAAGAAGACCCTGGTCAGCTTCGGCAACTGCATCGAGTGCGGCGCCTGCTCAATCGGGTGCCCTTTTGACAACATCCTCTGCCACAGCCCCCGCGGGGGCTACGGCGCGCAGTTCAAGCACGGGTAGGAATACCGACCACTACTTGCCCCATTTCAATTAGTGCAATGAGCTACGACGTCATCATCGTCGGAGGCGGCCCGGCGGGCCTGGCGGCCGGCCTGTACACCGCCCGGATGAACCTGAAGGTGGTGCTGGTCGACAGGGGTCCCCTGGGCGGCCAGCTGCTGAACACCGAGCTGGTCGAGGACTACCCCGGCTTCGAGACCATCCTGGGCTCCGAGCTGGCGACCAAGATGGGCGACCACGCCCGCAAGTTCGGCCTCGAGGTGCGCGACTTCGAGCCGGTGATCGAGATCGACGTCGAAGGCAACACCAAGGTCGTCCGGCTGGAGTCGGGAGAGGAGCTGCGAGCTCCGGCCCTGATCATGGCCGCCGGCGGCCTGCCGCGATACCTGGGGATCCCCGGCGAGAAGGAGTTCTGGGGACGCGGCGTCAGCTACTGCGCGGTTTGCGATGGCGCCTTCTTCAAGGGGCAGGAGCTGGCCGTGGTCGGCGGGGGGGACGCGGCAGTCGAAGAGGGCGACTTCCTCACCAGGTACGCGTCCAAAGTTCACATAATTCATCGCCGCAGCGAGCTGCGGGCGCAGCCGATCCTGGTCGAGCGCGCGCGCGCGAACCCAAAGATCGAATTCATCCTGGAGGCGGCGGTGAAGGAGATCACCGGCAACGATAAGGTCCACGCCCTGCGCTACGAGCAGGGTGGACAGCCCAAGGAGCTGAACGTCGGCGGAGTGTTCATCTTCGTCGGCTTTGTGCCCAACTCAGGGCTGTTCAAGATGCACGTCAACCACGACGAAGCGGGCTACATCCTTACCGATCGCGATCTGCAGACGTCGGTGGAGGGAATTTGGGCGGTTGGTGATGTGCGCTCGCAGCTGACGAAGCAAATCGCGACAGCGGTCGGCGACGGCACCACCGCGGCGGTCGCGGCGTCGAATTACGTGACTTCGCTCAAGGACGCGGCGCGCGCCTGAAATCGGCCGGCCGGTCAGACCTTACGAAACGATGTCGATCCAGACCAATCCGGGCGGCAAGCTGAGCGCCTGGCCGCCGAAGAGCTTGAAGGTCAGGGGTTTATGCGCGCCGGGGGAGGTCCAGGTGCCCGAGAACCTGTGTCCCTTGTAGTAGATGTCGACCTTGCCAGTTGATTCGAGGTCGTAGTCGTGGATGTAGGAGCCATGGCCGTCTCCGACGTTGAGCACCTGCACCTGCGTGTGCAGGAGGATCAGCATCTCGATGCGCAGTTGCTGGCGGCTGTTGGCATCGCGGTAGAGATGACCGTCCTCAGTCTTCTGATAGGTGCCATAAGTCGCGTCGTAGGCATACGTCGAGCTGTGCTCGGGCACTGAGACCCTGGTGACGGCAGCTCCTCCGGTGAGGGTCTGCCGTGCTTTGGGAATCGTGAACGCGGCGATGCCGTACAACCCTTCCGCCTTACGGACCGAGGTGCCGGCGATCATCAGATTGTCGGGCGCGTAGCGCGCACCGGTGCGATACGTGTACCCGATCGTGTCGAAGAACTGAGGGACAGGATCGCCTGCGGCCTTGCTTCGAGTCGCCTGTGACTCGCCGGATTGAAACAGCAAGCCGTCGTAGTGGCGGGCGATCTTGAGCGAGATGAATCGGCTCGATCTCATGGGGCCGACAACCTTCGGCGCGTTCTGAAAGATGGCCGTGAGGCGCGTGATGCCGCCCTCGGCCACGTACTCGAACACCATGCCGGCCGCCTGGAGTCCGTTCTGGTCGCGTGCGAACTCATCGTTTGGAATCTGGATCAGAGCGGGGTACTTCAGGGCCGTCGTCTTCTCGCGATCGTGGTAGTAGATGCCGGTGTTCAGCGTGAACTTAGACATCGAATGTCCGGTCTGATCGCGGGCGCCGTCCGCGAGCAGTAGCACCAGCGGTCCGGATGGCATGCCGGTGGTGGAGATCGTTGCGCTTCGATCATCAGCCGACCACTTGAGATCGATGATCTTCGTGCCGGTGGTGACGCTGACGGTGCTGTGGTCCATCGCATCGTTGAAGTTGATCTGAACCGGCGCGCCGGGGTCGATCTCGCCGCCATCACCAATCATGGCGCCGCCTGATGTGACCGATACAACTCGAGGTTGGATGGTCGTCGTGAAGGTCCATTCAGTCGCCTTGAATGGGTGGTGGCCCAGGTCGGTGAACGCGTTGATGGTCACCTTGTAGGTGGTGAGCTGCGCAAAGAACCCGGGTGGCGACCACGCGTAATCGGTCTGGCCCGAAAGCGCCCGCAGGGTCCCCTCTGTCGAAGGGGTGACCGTCAGGGCTGATTGAAGGGTGTCCAACGCGACTGGCCTGGAGAACTTGAACTCCAGCTGGAGGTCGGTGGCGACGTTGGTTTGGCCGTCCCTGAGGTTGAGCGTGACGGCCGTCGGCATGGTGTTGGCGTAGACGACGAAACCGCCGGCGGCGGTGAAGAGGACAGCGAGGACTGCCGCAAGGGCGATCCAGCCTCGACGGGCGAACCCGCTTTTTCGGGGTCGCCGTAAGGCCGCGGCCGGTAGTGATGAGTGCTGG
>DATCAV010000131.1:0-2705 GCA_036512415.1 Candidatus Dormiibacterota bacterium
CCCCTGTTCGTCGAGGCGAATGGGCGGATCGACCTCACGTACCAGGGCTATCACATCACCAACACGACGACGTACACGATGGACCCGGCGAACACCTACTTCACATCCTCCCGTGACGGAGGATCGACCTGGTCCAAGCCGGTGTTGGTCGGACCGCCCGATTTGACGATGTCTCTATCCGAGTGGTGGATCGACGGCGCCTTCAGCGAAGACTCGGCAGGCAACCTCTATGCCACGTGGGACGCGCAGGGCTCGGAGGACGCTGGGTGGCTGTCTTTCTCGACCGACCGCGGCAAGCACTGGTCGGGCCTGGTGCGAGTGACAGGGTCTGACGGCAATGCCGTCCACATCATGGAAGTGGCCGGCGGTGGTTCCGGTGTCGCTTACGTGAGCTGGCTCACCGACGTGTCCGGCGCCTACCAGCAGTTCGTGCGGCCCTACTCCATCACGAAGGGCTGGCTGAGCGCGCCTATCCTCGTATCCACCCAGTCCGGTGACGTCTCGGTTTGGCCGGGAGACACGACGGGGATCTCGACGCTGTCAGACAGCAGGGTGGTGCTGAGCTGGGGCAGCGGCGTCCCGATCAACAACCAGCCGAAGGCGCAGATCTTCACATCGGTCGTGGACTTTTCCCGCTAGCCACTCCACCGGACGGAAGTCGGCGTGACGAACTTCTTGATACGACCCTCGACGGCCAGAGCCTGCAGGTGCGCGAGGCCTTCCTGCAGCGCCGCGCGCTTCTCCCAGGAGTTGTCGCGAGGACCCCACAGCTCGAGCGCCACGGACCATGCGTTGCACTCACCTCGCGAGACAATCGCAGCGATCTGACCCAGGCGCCTCTTGTGATGCGCGAGCAGAGCCGTCACTCGAGTCGATGCGTCTGCGAACGGGCGACCGTGCGACGGCAGGATGAGCCGAGGCTCGTAGCCCGCCAGGCGCTGAAGGCCGTCGAGGTACTCGTGCAGCGGATCGGGCGTGCTCTGCGGATGAAGGCCGATATTCGGTGACAGCTCGGGCAGCATGTGGTCGCCCGCGAGCAGCAGCTTGTCGCTTTCGTCGTACAGGCAGATGTGACCGGGGGAATGGCCAGGCGTCCATTCCACCCTCATTCGCCTGCGGCCCACATGCAGCGTTTCGGCTCCCTCCAGCTGGACCGCTGGGGTCGCGGGTTTCACGATCTCGCTGAGCGCGCGCTGAGAGTTGCTCAGCACCTCAGCTTCGTCCTCGGGGACGCCGTTGACCAACAGGTATGTGCGCACCTCGCGCACGAGGTGCTCCAGCTCGATGTACCGGGGTTCCACGAGCGGGACCTCGAGGCGATGCAGGTAGAGGTCGGCGAGTCCCGGGCCCGCGAAGACACCGGCGGCGCCGTAGTGGTCTGGGTGGATGTGCGTGACCACCAGGCGGCGAATCCGTTTTGCCCCCACCTGCTTTACAGCGGCGTTAATCGCATCGACTGATTCCTCGGTGTTCATTCCACAATCCACGAGGTCCACGACATCGCCGTCCGGAAACAGGAAGATGTTGACCAGGCCGTCCTCGAAAGGTATCGGCACCCGCAGCTCGAAGACGTCAGCCGCGACCTCGGTCAAGCCAAGCTCGGTCGCCATTTCTCCGGCATTGTCGCAAGGTTGCCCTCCCGGCTCGCCGGGGAGGTGATCCGGAGGGCGCGCAATCTGGCATGGCGCGCGGTTAGCATTCTTTAGAGTCACTAGAGATGCCGAATCGCTTTTTCCTTGCCCTTAGCTCAGGAGGATCAAATGTCTGAAGTCCAGTTGACACCCGACCAGATCGTCGAAGCGCTGCCCCGTTACCTGGTGGTGGAGAAGGCAGGCACGACGAAAGCGACCATCCAGTTCGACCTGAGCGGGGACAACGGCGGCAAGTGGTGGGTCAAGATCCACGACGGCAAGGCCGAGTCCGGCAAGGGCGATGCGCCCGAGAACGCCAACCTCACGCTGGTCGCCGACTCGGGCGACTTCGTGAAGATCATGCTGGGCCAGATGGACGGCATGTCCGCCTTCATGTCGCGCAAGCTGCAGGTCAAGGGCGATATGGGACTGGCGGTCAAGCTCCAGACCCTGTTCAAGCGACCGAGCTAGAACAGCCCGGGCCGGCTCGGATCGCGACTGGTTTTGTAATGGGACTGCAGGCGTCCCGGCTCGGCGTCCGCCACCCCTAGATCAGTAGAGGAACTTCCAGGTGCTGAGCCTGGTCGACATCAGCGACTCCAGGTCGAGCCCATCCTTGCCGAAGCGGAGCTCCATGACCACGACGTGATGCGGCGTCAGGGCGATGCGGCGGCCGTCGGTCAGTTTGTCCGCTTCGGTCGCGTTGCCCCACTGGATGGACTCTCCCGTCGGCACCGGCTTCAGGTTGGCGAGCATCCAGCCGGCCAGGTCCGTGGCAGTTCCTCGGTCATAGGTAGAGATCACCATCAACCCGAACAGGCCTGCCTGCGGCTGGCAGACGGGGCGGGGCGTTGCGCCGGCCACGGGCGTGCCGGGGACACACGGAACGTCGGTGATGCTCAGGAGAATGTCCAGGTGGGTTGGTCCGGCGTCCACTGGGTTCGCCACCCGCTCCAGGTACTGCCAGGTCGCGGGGTAGCAAAAGCCCCAGCCGGCCTGGCCATCCTCAAAGCCGTGGTCCCCTGAGGTGCAGTTGAGGTCGCTGCCGATCTGGGCGACGCTGGGAGCCGGGTG
>DATCAV010000132.1:0-8808 GCA_036512415.1 Candidatus Dormiibacterota bacterium
TACAGCGCTGCCCAGATAGCGAAGCTGCTGCCCCAGCTGAGCTCGTCAGGCGATGTCGCAGCCACCATCTGGGTAGGGGGTTCGGACCACCTGATTCGCAAAGCTGTGCTGAGCGGGCCTTTCGGAGACGGCGGGACCGCCAGCTCGGTGGAGATCGACCTGAGCGCATTCAACGCCGCTGTCGCAATCGCCTCGCCCACTCCCTGACCTGAGGTGACGGAGGCGCGATCAGCGCGCGGGGTCATGCTCGGACTGGCCGGGGCGGGCCTGTTCGTCGCAGCCCTCGATGCATACCTCGTGGTGACGTTGCTGCCGGCCATGATCACCGACGTCGGCCTCACCATCGAGCGCTTCGAGCAGGCGACGCCGATTCTCACCGGCTTTCTCTGCGGCTACGTGATCGCGATGCCCCTTCTCGGTGCCTACTCCGATGTTCGCGGACGCGCACCTGTCTATGCGCTTTGCGTCGTCGTCTTCGCGGCCGGGTCCGTGGTGACTGCGACCGCCGGCTCATTGCCCTGGCTCGTGGCCGGCCGGGTGCTGCAGGGCCTCGGTGGCGGCGGCCTCGTTCCGTTGACGCTGGCGCTGGCGGCCGACCTCTATGAGGATCGCGCTCGCACACTCGCGCTCGGCGCGGTTTCCGGGTTGCAGGAGGCGGGCAGCGTTTTCGGGCCGATTTATGGCGCCACTTTGGCATCGGCTGCCTCAGCTGCAGGCGGCTGGCGCTTTGTGTTCTGGCTGAACGTGCCGCTCGCGGCGATCTGTGCCGCGGGCCTGCTGGTGGCCAGCCGCGACAGGGGAATTTCAAGAACGCGGGTGAACAGGGTAGCCGGCGAACCGGCCGGGACATTTGAGAACCGGGCCAACGAAGAGGCCCGGACATTCGACAACCGGGCCAGCGAAGTGGCCCGGACCTTCGATTGGAAAAGCGCGTGCCTGCTTGGACTTGGGCTCGGCCTATTGGTGGTCGCCCTTTACCCCGACGACCCCGACCATCGCGCGACCAGCGGCCTGTTCATCCCACTTGGGATCCTCAGCCTCCTGGTGCTCGCGCTGTATGGCTGGCGCCAGCTGCGAGCGCTCGAGCCTTTGATCCCGCGCCAGCTGCTGCGAAGCCCGCGCTTCGCGGGCGTCACCGCCGCCAACGTGCTCATCGGCGCCGCCCTGATGGTGGCGCTGGTTGACGTGCCGATACTCGGCAGGCTCGTCTTCAATCTCGACCAGCTTGCGTCCGGGTTGCTGCTGACCCAGTTCCTGGTCGGGGTCCCGGTGGGAGCGATCCTGGGCGGGGTCGTGGCGGGCCGAATCGGAGAGCGGCTGACCGCCGTGCTCGGCACCCTGCTGGCGGCCGCAGCCTTCCTTCAGATGTCCACCTGGCAGGCGACCGAGCTCGCCATGCGCGCGGGTCCCTTCAGGTCGGCCGACATCGCCCTCGCAGCGTGCGGGCTTGGATTCGGCATCGTGATCGCGCCGCTCGCGGCCACAGTGCTACAGCTCACGCGGGCACAGCATCACGGCCTTGCCTCGAGCCTCGTGGTGCTCGCGCGCGTGATGGGCATGCTCATCGGACTGTCGGCGCTGACCGCGTTCGGGCTTTTTCGGTTCCATCAGATCCTTGGCACGCCGCAGCTCACGGACCCTGACGTGCGCGCACGCATCGAGCATCTCGGCCGCCTCGTCGCGGCGGCATTTCTGCAGGAATACCGTGAGATCTTCACCATCGCGGCCGGCATGTGCATCGTGGCCGCGGTTGTCATCTTCGCCACCCTCAGGCGCGAGACGCCACGGCTTTCGCTCACACCTTCCTCGCCACCGCGATGACATATGAATGGTGATATCGAAAGGCGTCGTCGGGATCGCCGAGGCTGTCCATCGCCGACTCGACCTCAGCCTCGAGCTCGCTCCGGTAACGAGGCCCCAGCGATCTGATCAACGTGTAGGGGAGCGGGCCGGCGCCGGCCATCAGCTCGGTCCATTCGCGCGCGTTCTGTGTGCGACCCCCCGTCACCATCTCGGTGATTCGCGTGACCTCAAAACCGGCGCCCGCCAGCAGCTGTGGCAGCACGTCGGGCTCGCCGAAGCGAGCGCGCTCCGAGCTGTATCGCGGCAGGCTCAGGTAATGACGCCGCGCCAGCGGGGCAAGCCCCTGGAAGAAGAGGTCCTGCGCGCGCGTGCTCAGGCTGCGCCGCTGGCACGAAACCGCCAGCCTGCCTCCGGGGCGAAGGACGCGGTTGGCCTCTGCGAGCGCGTCCGTCGGATCTGAGAGGTACGCGAGCGCTTCGCCCATCGTCACCAGGTCGAATGTCTCGGGCCGGAAAACCAGCCGCTCCGCCGCCATGCCAACGAACTGGGTGTTCTTGCCCTGCTTTGCACGCGCGATGGAGAGCATGCGATCCGAGAGGTCGATCCCGATCACGCTGCCGGGCGCGACCTTGGCCGCCACCAGGTGAGCGACCAGCCCCGTACCGGTGGCGACATCGAGAACGTGCTCGCCCCGCTTGGGGGCTGCGAGCTCGACGAGCCGGGCCGCTACCCGACCATGCTGTCCGCCTGCCCAACTGTCGTATACCGAGGCGATCTGGTCGAAGAAATCGACCAGGTGGTCTGTCATCTCGTCAGAGGCATCCGGGTCCATCACTGGGGGGTGTGCGTCGCCGAGCAACCGTTCGCGGACCGACCGCGCGGCCTCCCTCTCCTTTTCTCTGCGTTCAACTGCACCCTGTTACGATGCTAGCTCGTCCAAATTCAGAGTTCTCCTGACAGACACTTGCAGCATCGCAAGATGAAGCTCTCAGGCGGAGTTGAGTACGCGACGGGGAAGCACATCAAACCCAAGAGGAGGCCCACATGGCCCAAGCTGAGAAGTCCGCGGCCCACTCGGCCGGGACTGCGCAAAACGGCGGTACCAACGTAGTCACGCTCGGCCCTCGCGACAGCCTCAACGGGCGCCTGGATATCCATGGCGACCTGAGGATCCACGGCAATGTCGAGGGCGAGCTCAAGGTCAGCGGCGATGTCACCATCGAGCCGACCGCCACCGTCCAGGCTTCCGTCGAGGGAGGCAACGTCAACGTGAGGGGCCAGGTCAACGGCAATGTGACCGCCCGCAAGCGGCTGACGCTTGGCGGTTCGGGCCGCCTCAACGGCGAGGTTAAAGTCGCTCGACTCACCGTCGAAGACGGAGCGACTTTGAACGGCAACGTCACCATGACGCCTGAAAAAGGTTAGGGCGGCAAACCAGGCGCTTAAGGCAGGAGTGCGCCGAAAGCCCGCTTACGACCTCGTAATCGTCGGAGGCGGCGCGGCCGGCTCGGAAGCCGCGTTCACTGTCGCAGACGGCGGCAAGTCAAAGATTCTTCTGGCGGAGGCCAACCATTTCGGTGGCACCTGCACCAATCACGGCTGCGTGCCCACCAAAGCCCTTGTGCGGACCGCGCGGCTTCTCCATCTCATCCGTGATGCAGACCGCTACGGGATCAAGGTCGGCGCGCCGGAGGTGGAATGGCAACGTGCAATAGGGCGTGCGTACCAGGTGCGCGACCACATGCTCCGCTTCGGCTCGAGCCCCTTCAAGAAAGCAGGCGTGGAGGTGCGTTTTCCATGCCAGGCACTGCTCATCGGAGAGCACAGGCTGCTCATCGGCGGGTCCGACGAGATCGAGGCCAGGTCGGTGCTGATCGCTGCCGGTCTCGAATCTGTGGTGCCCGCTGTGCCTGGATTGCGTGAGGCGGGTTACCTCGACAACGAAGGCATCCTCGAGCTGAAAGAGCTTCCGAACCGGCTGGCGGTGGTCGGCTCCGGGCCGATTGGCGCGGAGTTTGCACAGATCTTTTCGCGCTTCGGGGTGCAGGTGACGCTCATCGAGCACGGAGCTCGCATCCTTTCCTCTGAAGAGCCGGAGACTTCCGCCGCGATTCGTACGGTGTTCGATTCCGAAGGAATCGAGGTGCGGACGCGCATCAAGATGACGCGGGTCGAGCTCAGCGACGGCGTCAGGCGGATCTTCTTCGAGAGCGGCGCTTCGATCGAGGTGGACGAGATCCTGGTCGCGGTCGGCCGTTCTCTCGATGGCAAAGCGCTTGGGCTTCACACGGCCGGAATCGACTGGTCACCCCGTGGCATCAAGGTCAACGAGCAGCTCAGGACCACCAAGCCCTGGGCGTGGGCGGCCGGCGATGTCGTCGGGGGCCCGCTGTTCACGCATGTCGCGTCCGAGATGGGCCAGGTCGCCGCCCGCAACGCGATGAAGCGGGGCACAGAGCGGATGGACCTGCGCGTCGTGCCAAGGGTGACCTTCACCGACCCCGAGGTGGCGTCGGTCGGCCTGACGGAAGCCGCAGCCAAGAAGGGTGGTCGAAAGGTTCGCACCGGCTTCGCGCGGCTCATCGACGCTGAGAAAGCCCAGATCGACGGCATCGAGCACGGGCACGTCAAATGCGTCGCCGATGCCAAGACGGGCGAGCTGCTCGGTTGCCATATCGTTTCCGAGAACGCGGGTGACATGATCCACGAGGCGGTCGCGATGATGGCGGCTCGCACGCCAGTCAGGGTCGTCGCGAAAGCTATGCACGCCTACCCGACTCTCTCCGTGCTGATGCGCTCGGCGCTTCGTGAGGCAGGCGGCTAGCGGCCCGTATGCTCCGCTCGAGCCAACGCGGGCAGCACGACTGACTTCACGTAGCGGCGAGCCGCATCCATCGCGGAGTGCACGATCTTCCACTCGAGCTGCTCGAGTGAGCTCTCGCCGCGGTTCAGCTCGGCAAGCCGCAGCCTCCAGAAGCTCGAATCGAGGTTGAGGCCAGGTAGCAATGTATTGACTGGCGCCTTGGCCGCGCCGGCGACAGTCTTGGGCCCGGCGGTCTCAGGCTCACGCGCTTGCGCGGTCGGCGAGGCGCCCTGCGCTCTGAAGACCTGAGGCGCCGGCGGGCTGGCGACCATATGCCAGGCGACCATCATCAGCGCTGCGACGATTGCACACTCGGAGACGACCATCCAGGGAAGCGGTTTTCGTAGCATGTTGCGCATGCGGCCAAGCTAGGCCGCTAGTGGCGATGCGTGAACCCAGGTTGTTAAGAGCGCAGCGCTCGAAGGGCCTGTACGCCACGCTCGATAGTATCGATCCGCTTGGGAAAGCTGAAGCGCAGGTGACCTCGCCCCTCGCTCGGGTCGTGGAAGAAGCTCGAACCCGGCACCGTCGCCACAGCGACCTTCTCGATCAGGTGCCGCGCCATCGCAGTATCGTCGTCGAAACCAAATCCAGCGATCCCGGCCATGACGTAGTAAGCGCCGTCAGGAGCCGAGGCGTCGAAGCCGCATTCCTGAAGGCCGGTGACGATGGCGTCCCGGCGTTCGCGGTAATCGCCGAGCAGCTCGACGTAGAAGTCGGTAGGCAGCTCGAGGGCGGCGGCCACCGCGATCTGGAGCGGGTGGGCAGCGCCGACGGTCAGGAAGTCGTGGACCTTGCGGATGCCGGCCGTGAGCGACGCCGATGCGATCAACCAGCCGACTCGCCATCCGGTGACCGAGAACGTCTTGCTTGCACCGCTGATGGTGATCGTGCGATCGGCCATTCCAGGCAGCGTGGCGATGCTGATGTGCTCGCCGCTATACACCAGGTGCTCGTAGATCTCGTCGGTGATCGCGATCGCGTCGTGCTCGACGCACAGCTCAGCGATCACTTCCAGCTCCTGCCGTGAGAACACCTTTCCGCTCGGGTTGTGCGGAGTGTTGACGACGATCGCGCGCGTCCTGGTATTGAACGCGCGGCGCAGCTCATCCGGGTCGAACGCCCAGTCCGGCGCGCGCAATGTGACGTAGCGCGGGACGGCGCCGCTGATAATGCAATCGGGTCCGTAGTTCTCGTAGAAGGGCTCGAAGATGACGACCTCGTCGCCGGGGTCGACCGCGGCCAGCATCGCTGCGATCATCGCCTCGGTCGCGCCGCATGAGACGGTGACCTCCCTTTCGGGGTCGACCTCGCGGGCCCACGCCGCCGACTGTTTGCGAGCGATTGCGTTGCGCAGCTGCGGAGCGCCCCAGGTGCTCGCGTACTGGTTGAAGCCATCTCGCATCGCCTTCGCCGCAGACTCGACTATGCGCGGGTCGGTCGCAAAGTCTGGGAAGCCCTGGGCGAAGTTGATCGCCTTTTCCGGTCCGTTGAGCTGCAGGTTGAGACGCGTCATCTCGCGGATGACCGACTCCGTAAAACTCTGCGCCTTGATGGAAAGGCGAGCGGGCGGCTCAGTGGCCAGGATCCGCGCGCTCCAACCGGATGTCCGTGCTTGAGCATGAGTGGCACCGCTCGGGCTGCTCCAGCCCGCGCTCCCAGCGACCGCAAACGTTGCAGGTCCAGCGAGTCTTGGCGAAGAAATCAAGCACGTCAGAGCGGCTGAGCAACCCCACCATCTTGCCGCGCTTGATCACGGGCACCCGCCGAATCTTTTCGCCGACGAGGAGTCGCGCCGCCTCATCGATCCCGGTGTCCTCGCTGACCGTGATCACGTGCTGGCTCATGATGTCCCGCGCGAACTTGCCTCTCTTGGAGAAGACGTCGATCTCCGAGACGATTCCCACGACATGGCCATCGGCCCCGATCACCGGCCCGCCGGTGATTCGCTTGGAGGAGAGGGTCAGCGCGATCTCTTCGACTGGTGTGTCTTCGCGAAAGGTGATCACGTTTGTCGTCATCACCTCTTTGACTGGGATCATCGGGTTCCGAGCAGTTTAGCCACCGTCTCGAGATTGGCGTTGCCGCCACTCAAGATCAGGCCGGCGCGGCCCTTGGGCAATTTACCGGCCAGATAGGCGGCAATCGGTAGTGCCCCGGTGGGCTCAAGGGCGATGTGAAGCCGAGTCCAGGCGACTCGCACCGCCGTCCCAATCTCATCCTCGGTGACGGTGACAATCTCATCCACCAGCTCTTCGGTGAACATCACCTCGAAGTTCCGCTCCCCGATCGAGGGGGTCCGCACCCCATCCGCCATGGTCGACGGCGCCGACGGCAGGCTCCTGATGCTGCCGGCCTTCCAGGACTGGTATGCATCGTCGGCGTTCGCCGGCTCGACTCCGATCACCTTGATGGCTGCGTTGTGGCTCTTGGCTGCGATGGCCGTGCCGGACACCAATCCCCCGCCTCCGACGGGGGCCGCGATGACCTGGAGGTCGGGCTCGTCCTCCAGCATCTCCAACGCCGCCGTGCCCTGGCCGTGGATCACCTCCCAGTCGTTGAACGGGTGGACAAGCGAGAATCCGCGTTCGGCCATCACCTCACGCAAACGCTGCTCGCGATTCGCGTACGTGATGCCCTCCTGGATCACCTCCGCGCCCAGCGCACGCGTCGCCGCGACCTTCGCCGGGTTCGCATCTGCCGGTATGAGGATCACCGCCGGGATCCCCACGGTCCGAGCCGCCAGCGCGACTGCTTGCGCGTGGTTGCCGGAGCTGACGGCGATGAGCCCGATCGGTCGAGGTTCGCGGGCCATCAGCGAAAGCACAGCGTTGAAGGCTCCTCTCGGCTTGAACGACCCGGTGACCTGGAAGCACTCGACCTTGAGGCGCAGGTCGGGATCGAGATCGGTGCGGAGCGTCGCCGTGCGCCTGACATACGGTCTGACTCGATCGGCCGCCCTCAGAATCTCGGCTTTGTGCGCCTGGACAAATTCAGTCACGCCGCGGCCTTTTCAGGCTCGGATCGATTCGGGCTCGCCGCCCCACGTCCAACGTTGGTGAGGACGATGCCGGCCAGAATGACCACCATGCCCAGCACGATGGGTAGCGTGACCAGCTCATGCAGGAGCGTGGCGCCCCAGAACACGGCGGTCACAGGAACCAGGAGCGTCACGCCTGAGCCACGGACGGGTCCGAGCGAGTTGAGCACGTAGTAATAGAGGACTCCGGCGATTCCGGACCCTGCGATTCCCAACGCGAGGACTGCAGCGATCGATCTTGGCTCGAAATGAGCAGCCGGCAGGCTCGGCACCGCCACGGGAAGAACGAACAGGGCCGTAAACGCCAGCTGGCCAAGGTTCGCCTCAAAGACGTTCACGCCCCGCAGCTTGCGCCTTTGATACAGAGCCGACAGGGCGTATGACACCGATGCGAGGAGCACGGCCACCGCCCCGATCAGGTCACCTCGGATCCCGCCGGCCGTGATGTCGGGCAGGACGAGGATGACGACGCCTGCAAGGCCGATCAGGACACCCGCATAGTTGATCGGGCTTGGGCGCTCGCTGGGGATAACCCAGTAGACGAGAATTGCGGCCCACAGCGGCGTGGTTGCGTTGAGGATGCTGGCCAGGCCACTCGAGATTCGCTCCTCACCCCAGGCGATTGCCAGCCATGGAAAAACACCGCCCGTGATCGCCATCACCGCGAACGGCACTACGTGGCGCCTCGCGTTTGGAAAGAGCTGACGGCGAGTCGCGATCATGAGCACGGCCAGCGCGAGGCAGCCGGCGGAGGAACGAATCAGGACGAGCACCATCGGACTCATGTCCTGCACCGCGACCTTGATGAAGAGGAAGGAAGCGCCCCAGATCAGGGCGATGGCGGCGAGAGCCAGGTACGGGAGCCAGGGTCGGCGTGACTCAGACACGGGTCGGCCAGTCGTCCGAGGACGCGACCAGGGTGACCGGCCCGTCGTTCTCGATCGTGACGGTCATGTCGGCTCCGAAGCTGCCGGTCTTGGTCTCCACTTCGCGCTCGCGGAATCGCTGGACGAAGGCGAGGTAGAGCTCCTCCGCTCGCTTGGGGTCGCCGGCGCCCAGGAGGCTCGGCCGGCGGCCTCGGCTGAAGTCGGCAAACAACGTG
>DATCAV010000133.1:0-9294 GCA_036512415.1 Candidatus Dormiibacterota bacterium
AGGGAGATGCGCTCGCCCAGATGCTCGAGCGGCTCGTCGGTGGTGAAGCCGGGACCGAGAGTTGCGATCTCGAACAGGACGCCGCTCGGCTCTCGAAAGTAGATGGATTTGAAGTAGTACCTGTCGATGATCGGCGTCGGCCGCGCGCCCGCCGCCATGACCTTGTCGCGCCACGCGGCATGGTCTTCGAGGGTCGACGACCAGGCGACGTGGTGGACGGTGCCCGCGCCGCTCACTCCACGCGCGTCCGGCGCTGGGTCATATCCATAAAAGGAGCCGCGCTTCTCGCCGCGAGACTCGAACTCCCCCGGCCCAGTGCTCCGGAATCCCAGCGCCTCCACCAAGGAGGCGCTGCGCTCCGGCGCGCTCGCAAAGGCGCGAACGCCGGCGAACCCTTGCAGGGCAAGCTCAGCCGGGATCTCCGGATGCTCGGCCATCAGCGGGGCGTCGGTGACGTCTTCGACGAGCAGCTCCAGCCCGAGCCCCTCGGGGTCCTCGAATCGAAGGCGGACGTCGGCCCGCTCAGTCTCGATTCCGTGGCTCGCCAGCCGCTGCTGCCAGAAGTCGAGCGCCTTCTCAGATCCGGCACGGAACGTGACGCGGTGGATCATCCCTGCGCCGGCACGCCCACGCGCCACGCCCGGGTATTCGAAGAACGTCATATCAGCCCCCGCGCTGGCATTCTCGTCCGCGTAGAAGAGGTGGTACACGGTGGGGTCGTCCTGGTTGACCGTCTTCTTGACCAGTCGAAGGCCGAGCACGCCGGCGTAAAAGGCCACGTTGCCGGGCGCGTCGGCGGTGATCGAGGAGATGTGGTGAATGCCGTCGAGCTTCTTCATTTCACCGATGAAAACATGGGCAGCCATCGCGTTTGTTCCGCCACCCGATCAGCTCAGCTCCGCTTGATGACGATCACCGATATCTCGTCTGCCGCCCTGTCGATGCGGTCGGCCGAGTTCTTCAGGTGCCGGTAGATCTCCCTGGACTTCAGGATCTGGTTCATCTCCGCCTTGCTGTCGAAAAGCCGGCCGACAGCCTGATGGTAGAGGCCATCGATCCGGTTCTCCGAGCGTTTGGCGCGCACGGCATGCTCCGCAGCGACGCCCGGGTGGTCCAGCAGCTCTCCCACCGCCGCGCTGATGTGGCGCGCGCCTTCGGTGAGGACCTTGGCCATCTCGCTCAAACCCGCCGGCGGACCGATCTTGTAAATCGCAAGCTCGATGGCAGTTTCGTTGGCGGCGTCGAGGATGTCGTCGATCGCTCGCGAGAGGCCGAACAGGTCCTCACGGTCGAATGGAGTTGCATATGTATGCAGCAGCTCATCGATCAGGATCCTCCTGGCCGCATCACCTTCACGCTCGATTTCCTTCAGCTGGTGAACCAATTCGGTGTTGTTGCCGGGCTCGGGGCCGAACCTTTCCAGGACCTGTAGCGCCTTGACCGTGAGCTCGGCCTGCTGGCTCAGCAGAGCGACGAACCTCCGATCGTTTGACTTCGTGAGTGCCTTGAACGTGCGGCCGATGCTCATGGCGCGATTCCCGCCAGGCGCGCCGCAAGGTGGAGCGCGGCGGCCACGATCAATGCCATCGGCAGCGTGAGCAGCCAGCTGCCGAGCATCTCCCTGACGATTCCCCACCGAACCGATGAGGCGCGCAAGGCGGCGCCGACACCGACCAATCCCCCGTCGATGGTTTGGGTCATGCTAACCGGCGCTCCGGCGATGGCCAGCATTGCGACGACGCTTCCTGATGCGAGCTGTTGCGAGAGGGCCTGGGTCGGGCGGACTTTGAGGACGCCGAGTCCGACGCGCCCAGCGACTCGCGAGCCTCCTGTGATTGCACCGACGTAAAAGCAAACGAATGCGCCAATGATAGGCGCGGCACTGGCAAAAGCGACGGCACGGCCCTGGTGGGCAAACGACATGCCGACCGCGAGCAGTCCGACAGTCTTCTCCATGTCGTTGGCGCCGTACGCAAATGCCTGCAAAGCAGCGGTGACGAACTGAAGCCTGGAGAGCCGAAGGAGCGATGCGTGCGGGCGTGTACCGAACAAGCGCCGGATGGCCCCGTAAACGATGAGAGCCAGCAGGCCGCCGCCCAAGACCGAGATCGGCATCCCGATGAGCACCCTCGCCACCCCAGACCAATGGATGACGCTGCGCCCTCCATCAATCAGCGCCCAGCCGAGCATCGCGCCGACCAGGGCGAGGGTCATGCTGGTCGGAATCCCGAACCAGAGCGAGACCAGAACCACGCACAGTGGGGACAGCGTGATGAGGACATAGCCGAGTGATCCCTGCTGCCTGAGGTCGATGACGTTGGTGCCGACCGTCTGCGCCACAGCCGTGCCCAAAACGAGAGGGCCGGCCAGGCTCACGAGCAGGAGCAGGGCCGCAGCGCGGGGGCTGATGACACGGCCTGAGGTGAAGGATCCCATCAAGTTGCCGCCGTCGTTGAAGCCCGATACGAGTCCGAACATCGAAGCGGCGACCAGAGGTCCGATCGCTTCCAGATTCAAGCTCCGAAGTCTACTGGGGCACCGCTCATTTCACGAGACTCTTCATCATGTGGTGACATATGAAACGGAAGGTAGCCCTATTTCTCGTCGCTGCCGTCGTCGCGGTCGGCGTCATCAACTACCTGAGGCCGATACCGGCGGTGGCTGCGACCAGCGCGCTTCACGCCCAGGACACTGTGCCCGGCGCCATCCCCAAGATCCCATGGCCGAGCGGCGGCTCGGCCGTCGTCGGCGCAGCCGGTCTCGGCCTCATCGCGACTTCGGGAAATGAACGTCCTATCTCGGCTGCGAGCGTTACCAAGGTCATGACCGCCCTGGTGATCCTCACTGACAAGCCACTCAAAAAAGATGAAACGGGGCCGGCGCTCACGATCACCGAAACAGACGTCCAGTCGTATCTGACTGATCAGGCCAACAAGGAATCGGTAGTCGCGGTACAGGCTGGGGAGCAGCTCACCGAGTTCCAGCTCCTGGAGGGTCTGCTGATTCCCTCCGCAAATAATTTTGCGGAGACTCTCGCGCGCTGGGACACGGGCTCGATTGACGCTTTCGTCATTGCGATGAACAAGCGCGCATCGGACCTCCATCTGACGCAGACCACCTTCGCTGACACGAGCGGAGCCTCGCCCAAGACCGTGAGCACGCCAAGCGACCTCATGAGGCTTGGCATGGAGGCGATGAAGCAGGAGGTGTTCGCCGAGATAGTGGGGATGGCCCAGGCGGATCTTCCAATCGCCGGACGCGTGTACAACGTGGACGGCGTGCTCGGCCAGAGCGGGATCATCGGCATCAAAACGGGATCTGGCCTGGCGGAGGGCGCCAACTTCCTGTTTGCCGCCGACGCGTCAATCGACGGTCAGAGCGTGAGGCTGTTCGGCTGTGTCATGGGTCTGCCCACTCTGGCCCGCGCGTTCGCAGCAGCGAAGAGCCTCATCGCCTCCATGCAGGCAAACCTGCACGTCCGCCGCATCATCGCCAAGAAGCAGGCGGTCGCAACCTACACCACACCCTGGGGCGGCCAGTCAGACTTGCTTTCGACTGTGGACGTCGACCTTGTCGAATGGCCCGGCATGATCGTTCGGCAGCGGCTCGACGCGCCTGCCCTTGTGGTCGACAAGCCGATCGCGCCGGGCACCCGCGAAGGCACCGAGCACGTGGTGCTGGGCGACTACACCCTGGATGTGGAGCTCGTGACGGCCAGCCCGATGTATCCGCCCGGCAGGGCGTGGCGGCTGACCCGAGTCAATTTCTTATGAAGGAGATTGGACAATGGCAAAGGTGAAGGGATCCGGCACAAAGCAGTCTTCGTGGCAGCTGACCACGCCGAGCGGCTCGTCCGAATACCAGATGTACAAGGACGAGTCCTTGGCCCCGCCGGCGCCGGTCTGCACGGTGGGAAAGACCGAGCTCAGGTACGACCTTCGATGCCTGGACGATCTGCACGCGATGCTCAAGAAGCATGGGGACTGGATGCCGCTGGGCAGCGCCGATGAGCAGAAACCTGCTGCCGAAGGCACGGTCGAAGCCTGGGGCCGGTCGCCCAAGAATCCGGTCGGCGGTTGGTATGGCCTCAAGAAAGGCCTACGCGGCCGCTTCGGCATGTATGTACCGCCGCTGATGGAGGCCCTTGGGCTGGCCGAGGTCGAGCACAACCCGAAGAACAACCGCATGCGCGCAATCTGACCGGGACGCTGGGGCGATGGCTTGCGCCGGCTGCGGCAAGGTCCATGCGGTCGGGCGGGTCGACGTCCATCTCAACGCTCCGGGCACCGTCGTGAGGTGTCCTGCCTGCGAGCAGGTGCTGATGCGGATAGTCCAGAACGGCGGTCGCTACTGGATCGACCTCAATGGCAGACGCTGCCTGGAGCTTGGCCCGGGCGAGTAAACCGGCCCAGGCTACGTGAGCGTACCCCGACTTAGAGCCCGTGCGACCAGAGGCTCCGGTTCGCTCGTTGTGCTAGCTGACAGGGAGTTCCAGACGCGCTCTTCGGGACCGCACGGATCCAAGCAAGGTCGCGACTTGTACTCCCGTTACCAAGGTCGGTATGCCTGTTCTGAAAGGGGGGAGGCCACCGTGGTTGCGCGCTCGCCGGCAGGGAGGTCGGTCCGGGGATCAGGTCGGCTGGGGACCTGGCCTGACTTCCTCATTGCCCTGGGCTTGCTCGTCCCCGCCACGTTCGTGCCCCTGGCGGCGGCGGGTGGAGGCGGCCTGTTGGTGGTGCCCAACCAGCACTTCTTCATCGTCTCGGCGGTATCGATCGTTGCCGCGCTGATCGCCGCCGCCCTGGCCCTCGCCACCGTCCAGATCGGTCTCTATCGAGTCCTCTTCTTATGCCTCGGCTTCATGTCGCTGTGCGCCATCTTCGCGGTTCATGGGCTGACGACGCCTGGAATCCTCGTCCCCAACCTCTTCAAGGAATACTCAGGAAGCGCGGTCGCCACGTCGGCCTACCTGAGCCTCGCCATCCCAGCCCTCTTTTTTGCCACCAGCTACACGCCGGGCCTGGCGCGTCTCGAAAGCCATCTTCCCTTCTGGCCGGCTGGGTGGCTGGTACTTCTCGTCGTCATCGGCCTGGTGGTCTACGCAGGCATCGCGATCTACCGCACGTGGCTGATCGCCGCGCTGCCGCTCTCGCAGCCGCCATTCAGCACGGCCCTTGCGATCTTCAGCATCGGGCTGTTTTTCTTCGCCGCGCTGCGGCAGGCGCGTAGCTACCGGCGCGCGCGCCTCGTCAGCCAGGCGTTCCTGCTTGCCGCTTTTGTCCTGCTCGCGGATGCTGCCGCCGCCATGGTGCTGTTCCGACCCTGGACCGCCGGCTGGTGGTACTACCACCTGCTGATGCTGGCCGCGGTCGGCCTGGCTTTGAACGCGCTGATTGTCGAACGCTCGCGCGCGAAGTCGCTGCGGTCGGTGATCGAGACCGCACTCGAGCTCGAGGTCTCGGTCGACGTCGAAGAGCTGGACTTCGAAGTCATCGCGGCGCTGGTCGCGGCGGTCGAGGTGAAAGACCGCGAGACCCAGGGCCACAACCGGCGTGTCGCTCAGCTCTCCGTCCAGATTGGGCGGCAGCTGGGCATGTCCGCCACGGAGCTGCGCGTTCTTGCCCGAACCGGCCTGCTTCACGACGTCGGCAAGCTGGGTATTCCAGATGCGATCCTCGAGAAGCACGGGCCGCTCAACGAATCCGAGTCCGCGATCATGAAGACCCACCCCGAGATCGGCGTCGCGATCCTCAAGCGCGGCGGCCATTTCAAGCGCGAGCTCCTCGGCGTCCTCTACCACCACGAGCGGATGGATGGCAGCGGCTACCCGCATGGCCTGGTGTCGGACGGGATCCCGATCGAGGCGAGGATCGTCGCGGTCGCCGACACCTATGACGTCCTCACCACCGACCGGCCGTACCGTCAGGCTTGCGGAGGCCGAGAGGCGCGGCGGGTGGTTGAGGAGGAGGCTGGCACGCACCTCGATCCGCAGGTCGTGATCGCGTTGATGCGCGTCCTCGACCGCCGCGAATCCGGTTCGATCGGCAGCAGTCCGGGCAGTGCTCGGAGTGCGAGCGGACTTCGAAGAGCCGCCAAAAAGAGCCGCTGGACGGACCACCGAACGGCGTAACGGCGCCCGGCATGGCCAATGCGGGGCCAGGTGGGTGCGCCGGGATCTGGCTCTGCCAGGCCCGCCGCGTCAAGGGGGGACGTCCCCCCCTCAGGGCTGTCACGATTGAGCCGATGAAATTCGGCGTCGCGATTTTCCCCACCGATTACGCGATCTCGATGACGGAGCTCGCGCCGGCGACCGAGCAGCTTGGCTTCGAATCGCTGTGGGTGGCGGAGCACTCTCACATTCCCGCCAGCCGGCTGTCGGCCTGGCCTGGCGGACAGGAGCTGCCGAAGCAGTACTGGCACACGTTGGATCCCTTCGTCGCGCTGACAGCCGCGGCCCTGGCGTCCAAGACGCTGCGCGTCGCCACCGGCATCTGCCTCGTCGTGCAACGCGATCCGATCCACACTGCCAAGGAGGTCGCGAGCCTCGACCAGATTTCGAACGGCCGGTTTCTGTTCGGCGTCGGCGCCGGCTGGAACCGCGAGGAGATGGCGGACCATGGAACCGAGTTCAGCACGCGCTTCAAGCTGATGCGAGAGCGGGTCGAGGCGATGAAGGCAATCTGGACCCAGGACGAGGCCGAGTATCACGGGGAGCTCGTGAATTTCGGGCCGATGTGGTGCTGGCCGAAGCCGGTCCAGAAACCGCACCCGCCAGTCCTTCTCGGCGGCAGCGGGCCGAAAGTTTTGCAGAGGGTGGTGGCTTACGCGGACGGCTGGATGCCGAACCGGGGCGCGGACCTCCCTCGCATCCCCGAGCTCCAGGAGCTGGCGCGGGCGGCGGGACGGGGGCCGATCCCGGTGACCATCTACCCGAAGGCTGAGGCGTCGGCCATCGAACAGGCCGCTGAGGCGGGCGTCGAGCGATGCATCTGGTACGTGCCATCGGACGGTCGCGACCAGGCGCTGGCGAAGCTCGAAGAGCTCGCGGACCTTATCCGGCCCTTCTCCTAGCCTTCAGTCAGGGCACGAAAGCGCGCCGACTCGCGCAGCGACTTGAGGTCGGCATCTTCAACGGCAGCCGCCTTTAGGTCTGGGCGCATGGCCAGGCCTTCCTCGAGCAAGTCAAGAGCTTCATCGCCCCGATCCTGCCCGGCGCGGACCGCAGCCAGGTTGTAGATGGCGGCTCCAAGAACGCGTGCCGGTGCCTCGACGGCGCGCAGCTCCGACACGGTCTCCTCCCTCAAGCGCTGGCTTCGCGTGACCTCGCCCAGCTGCAGCAACTGGTCAGCGAGGTGGTTGCGAGGATGGAGGTAGCTGTTGCGGAGGATCGCTTCCCCGGTGGTTTCGGATACGTACCAATTGAAGGGTCGATCTCCCATCGTCTCCCACATCGCGATGATCGAGGTGAGCGCGGCATCGGACCGAGCGGCCGCGCCGGCCAGGGATACCCCCACAGCGCCGGCCATCTCAGCATCATTGAGCTCGTCAATGTTGGCGGGAGGCGCGTTGACCGGCCGCTCCGCCGCCGTCTCGGTCAGCCCATTCCATAAGCGGTCCCGCCATTGGGCGAGGTGAAACATCGTCATCGTCGGCGTCCAGCCGCCGGAGGGCTCGGGCTTTCCCGCGACCTCAGAAACAAATGCCCTCTCGAGGTCACGCTCGTTCTGCAGGAGCGCAAGAATGTTCTTCAAGCCCTGCCTTTCAGGAGCGATTGGGGTATCGACGCCCACGTCCCTCCCTTGCGGCGGAACGCAATTCCGGCCAGCATCTCGAGGACCACGCGGTTGGCGAGGAAGGCGGTGATCTCGGACGAGTCGTATGGGGGGGACACCTCGACGACGTCGATCCCAACCACGGGCAGCTCGATCGCGATCCGGCGCACGGCGTCAAGCGCCTGACGCGCTGTGAAACCGCCGGGCTCCGGCGTGCCGGTGCCAGGCGCCATTCCCGGATCCACGACATCGATGTCGAATGACACGAACACGCCGTCGCAGTCGTCGACGGCGATTGCGAAGGCCTCCTCGAGCACCGCGTCAAGACCGCGCCGTACAACCTCGTGCATCTCAAACGAGTGCATCTGCCGCTCGGCCATCCACTGGAGCGTCTCCGGCTCCGGCCAGTAACCCCGCAGGCCGATCTGGATGAAGCGGTCGCCCCGGCACGCGCCCGATTCGATCAGTCGGCGCATCGGCAACCCATGGCCGACCAGGCTGCCGAACTGAGTGTCCCCGGTGTCTGCATGTGCGTCGAAATGGATCACGGATACGCGACCCCATCCCTTCGCGCGCGCGACACCGGTGACGTCGGGCCAAGTCACCGTGTGATCACCGCCTAGGATCACGGGAATCGCCCCGGCTTCTGCCACTGTGCGCACGGCGTTCTCCAGGTTGTCGAGCGGCAGACGTGCCTCGACGCCAGGCATCTCGATGTCCCCCGCGTCGAGCACGCGCAGGTCGCGCAGCGGGTCGACTCTCAGCGCCAGGTGAGGACGCGCGGAATCGTGCGGGTTGTAGTCGGTGGTGCGGATCATCTTGGGACCGAAGCGAGCGCCCGCGCGGTACGAGGTGCCGGCGTCGTACGGGGCGCCGATGATCACGACGTCTGCCCCTTCAAAGGTCGACGGTACGTCCAGGTCACACCGGCCGACGCCCAAGAAGGTCACATCGGGGCCGTACATTCCACCCAGGCGCGGCACAGCGTTAGTCTGCCACTCAGGCTTCGAAAACGACGCGACCGCCGACCACGGTCGCCTCGACCTTGATGTCAGCGAGCTCCGCCGCGGGCGTCGCCATGAGGTCCCGATCGAGAATCGTGATGTCCGCCAGCATGCCCTTGCGCAGGTGGCCCTTGGCCAGGTCCGAGCGTTCGGCGTAGGCGCTGCCCGAGGTCCAGGCGGCGACGGCGTCGGCCACCTCCAGGCGCTCCGATCCCACCCAGCCGCCAGGCGGCTCACCCGAGCGCGTCTGCCGATTGACCGCGACGTGAAGGCTGCCGAACGGGTCGATCGGCACCACGGGCCAGTCGCTCCCGAACGCCAGCCGGCCGCCTGAGCGCAGGATCGAGGCCCACGGCCAGCCGCCGGACGCCCTCGCCGCCCCGAGCCTCGGCGCCCATGCGCCGAGCAGGTTGTGAGTGGGCTCCGCGTGCTGTGGCTGCATGCTGGCGATCACACCGAGGGCCGCGAATCGTCCGAGGTCGGCGGCGGCCGGTGCCTCGATGTGCTCGATGCGATGG
>DATCAV010000134.1:0-3029 GCA_036512415.1 Candidatus Dormiibacterota bacterium
CGCGGCGCGCAACCAGCGTCTCATCGACGCATGCGATGTTCTCGTCGCCTTCTGGGACGGCGCCTCGAAGGGGACGCGGAACACGGTGGAGCGGGCACTGGACTCGGGCAAAGAGGTCCACGTATTTGTAAGCGGGGGAGGCAGGCCTCCCCCACTGGCCCCCTCCAACTAATTGATCGGCCTACTGGACAACAGCGCCTCGCCAGGAGGCAATCGTGTGACGCCAGGGGGACAGCCGAGATGAACTCGGCCTGCGCGCAACGCCGTCGCTAGGATGAGGTGATGGCTGTCGCGATCGCGGTGCGCGCGCGGCTCTTCGCCCGGCTGCGCGAGCAGGCCGGCACTGACGCTGAGAATGTGGGGCTTCCAGCGGGGTCGACAATTGCCGACGTCTACCAAGCCATCCAGCGGCTGCATCCAGGCTTGCAGGCCAACCGGAATGCGGTACGCGCAGCGTTGAACCAGGAGTTCGCCGAGTGGGACGCGGTGGTCGCCGACGGCGATGAGGTTGCCTTCATCCCGCCTGTGAGTGGAGGCGCGCATGGCGCCGGCGTTCTGTTTGAGCTCACGTCGCGGCCGCTGGATGCGCGCCGTATGGAGACCGCCGTCGCGCACAAGGGCGCCGGCGCGATCTGCACCTTTACCGGCGTGGTGCGCGACAGCTCACGTGGTCGCTCGGTGACCCACCTGGAGTACGAGGCCTACGCGGAGATGGCCACTTCGCAGATGAGAAAGATCGCCGACGAGATAGCGGAGAAGTGGCCTGAGGCGCGGGTCGCGATGGCGCACCGCACGGGGCGCCTCGAGATCGGCGAGCCATCGGTCGTCGTCTCGGTGTCGAGCCCGCATCGCGCGGAGGCCATCGCCGCTTGCAAGTGGGGGATCGACAGGCTGAAGGAGACGGTGCCGATCTGGAAGAAGGAGCACGCCGCCGACGGCACCTACTGGATCGAAGGAGATTCGGCGGAGCCGATATAAGAGGGAACCAGTCGGTTCCCTCTCATCGACGGGCGCTTCGCGCGCGTCTGCTCTCCCTCCCGGGATTGGATTAACTACGGACTAGTGTCTCAACGCAACGCTTTGAGCGAAGGGAGACAAAGTTATGGCCGGGGGGACCCCGGCCAACCCTGCAGCGCTAGCGCGACGAACTAGCGTCCTTTCGAGTTCTTCAGTCTCTGACCCTCGCAATCGATAGGCCGTCTCGGATCGGGACCACGACGCTGTCCAGGCGTGGATGCTTCGCCACCAGCTCGTTGTAGAACGCAACATTCCGCGCTTGCTGCGTTTTCGGCTTCACCACCTCTCCCTGGCGCAGCGCATTGTCGGCCATGAGCAGCGCCCCTCCGTCCAGGTGCTCGATGCACAGCTCAAGTACACGCCGGGTCACGTCCTCGGAAGGGAACGAGTTCAGCAGGTCGATGAAGCACGCGTCAAAACGCCCCTGCAGCTTTTCCAGCCCCCTCACCGCATCTTGCTCGAGGACGTCCGCTTTCTTGGCCAGGCCCGCCTCTGCAAAGTTGGCGCGGGCTCGTGCAGCACGCTTGCCGTCGACCTCGAAGCTCGTCAGCGTTCCACCGTCGGTGCCGCGAAGAAGCCAGATGCCGCTGTAGCCCGTGGCCGTGCCCAGCTCAAGGATTCGCTTGGCGCCGGCGATCCGCACCAGCAGGCTCAGAAGCGCACCCTCATGCGCTTCGACGATCGGGATGCCCTCCCGGTCGGCCTCCTCCTCCATGCGCGCAAGCACCGGATCCCGCTTGGGGACGAGCCCATCGAGATAAGCCTGAAGCGCGTCGGTGACCTCCACTGTTCTCATCTCGTCACAGTCTCCGGTGTAAGCACCTCCAGCACTCTATCGATCTCATCTTCCGTATTGTAGAAATGTGGCGATAGCCTCACGAAATCACGATGCGTCCGTGCGATCACGCGCGCCGCGTTCAGATCGCGAAGCACCTCCAGGTGAGTCGCTCCCGGCTTCCGGAACGAAACGATCCCTGAAGATTCCGCGCGGGTGCGCGGCCATGGTTCGACGACCTCATAGCCGCGGTCTGCAAGGCCGCCCGCCAGGCGAGCCGAAAGGTCCAGGACGCGGGCCTCGATCACCTCGGTGCCGACCTCGAGGAGCAGGTCAAGCGCCGAGCCGAAGGCCGCCGTGTCGAGCATCGAGACCACCGACTCCTCAAACCGGCGCGCCGTGGGCGCGAATGAAAGCTTCGGATCGAAGTACTGGTCATGCGCAGCCACCGAGACAGCGCCCACCACTCGCGGCCGCACCTTTTCGAGGAGCTCCGAAGTGAAGTAGCAGAAGCCGACGCCGGGCGGGCCGAGGAGCCATTTGCCGGCGCCCGCGGCGCAGAAGTCGATGGGCATGCGGCTGACATCGACGCGCAGCGCGCCCACGCTCTGCATCACATCGACCGCAAACACGATCCCTCGACGCCGGCATTCGGCTCCGATGGCTTCGATGTCGACGCGAAAACCATTCCAAAACTCGACGTGGGAAAGGGCCACGACGCGAGTGCGCTCGTCGACCATCGAGAAGATCGCATCCGGCAGCACTCTGCCGCCGACCAGCTTCGCCTGGCGAAACTCGACACCGTCCGCGGCCAAAGCCATCCACGGGTAGACATTGGCGGGGTACTCCCACTCCGCACCCACTACGTTGTCGCCGCGCTTCCAGTGCAGGCCCTGCGCCACGAGCGACAGGCCGTGGGCCGTGCTCCGAGTCAGCGCGATGCCGTCGGGCGAGCCGTTGATGAGCTGGGCCGCGAGCTCGCGCACCCGATCGGCCTCGTCGAACGCAGTCCCAGCGGGGTAAGGCCGGTTCAGGGCGCCGTCGACGACCTGCTCGATGGCCGCGCGGCTGCGCTCGGTCATGGGCGAAAGCCCAGCATGATTCATGTGAATGTAGTGCGCAGTAAGGGGGATGAGGCTGCGCGCTTCGAGTGGATCCATTCGCTTTATCTCCTCAGGAACTGGACCATCAGCGGTTCGAGTGTCGTGATGTAAGCGCACAGACGATCGCCGGCGTC
>DATCAV010000135.1:0-2341 GCA_036512415.1 Candidatus Dormiibacterota bacterium
TTGCGGCAATGAGTAGCGAGCGCCGACGCCGCCCATGCTCAGCGAGTCCGTCATGATCACGCCCTGAAATCCCAGCTGCGTCCTTAACAGACCGACCGTCGGCGCGGACAACATCGCGGGAACATGTGAGGCGCCGAGACCTGGCACGTACACCGCAGTTGTCATCACTACGTCGGCGCCTGCGGCGATGCCCGCCTTGAATGCAGGCATTTGCACGCGCGCCCATTGAGCAGCGGTTTCGTTGTCAGTCGGGATGGCGACGTGTGGGTCGCCGGCCGCACCGCCCAGCCCGGGAAAGTGCTTCAGGGTCGCGCCCACGCCGCCGTCGTGGAGACCCTTGACCGCCGCAGCTACCAGTGGGGCGACTGTTGCCGCGTTCGATCCGAATGAGCGATCGCCGATGACCAGGTCTTTCGCGTTGGTGCGTACGTCCGCGACGGGCGCGAGGTCCAGGCCCACGCCGAGCCGGCGAAGGCCGGTGGCCACC
Source organism: Candidatus Dormiibacterota bacterium (assembly GCA_036512415.1). Lineage (GTDB taxonomy): Bacteria > Chloroflexota > Dormibacteria > Dormibacterales > Dormibacteraceae > Palsa-872. The sequence continues at coordinate 488 of DATCAV010000135.1, forward strand.
CGCTGTTCCTGCGCGCGAACGTTGGCGGTGCCGCCGGCGCCGACGGTCAGCTCGGATGGTCCGGCAAAAGGCGCTCGCACCTGGTTCACCTGACCGCCCTCCTCGTCGAGCATCACTAGCAGCGGGTGATCCAAGCAAGCGGCGGATGCCAGAGCCTGTAGGTGGTTCGTCCACACTTTGAGTCCGGCGGCGTTCTTGAAGTTTGGCGCGAACAGCAGCACGCCGCCAACTCGCCCCTTCATCACGAGCGATCGAAGTGCGGGAGAGATCGTGGTGCCAGTTTGCGAGACGACAAGCACGGCGCCGATGTCGTTCTGAAGGTTGGCCGCATTATCCGCGGCGCTTGGTGAGGCGGCCGGCGATGGCGAGGTTAGGACGACAGTACCGGTCGGTAAGTCGCCACCCAACGAGCCGCGTCGCCAATCCGTCACAACGTGGATTACGGCGGCGACGATCGCCACGACGAGGATCAGCGCTATCAGATTTCGGCGGAGTGCAGGCATGGTCGTCGGTGTAACGCGCCTCCGATCGGAGTTATGACGGGGTTGTCAAAATGGCTACGACATGAATGCCGATGCCTTCCGACATTTCTTCGACTATCACTTCAGCGAGAACCGCAGCATATGGGACAAATACATCGCTCCGCTCTCCGATGAACAGTTCACGCAGAACGAGAGCTACTCGCATGGGTCGGTCCGAAACCAGATCGTGCATCTCATAAGCGTTGATGAAACGTGGTTCAGCGGATTGCGCGGCGCCGAGATCCCGGACGCGCTCGACCCTGCGAGCTTCGAGGATCGGAACACCATTCGTCAGCAGTGGGACGCCGTTGAGCAGCGGATGCGCGACTATCTGGCGGATCTAAGGGACGACATGCTCTTCGAGAAGCCATTCGCGGAAGGAGAGGACAAGGACCTCATCCTGTGGCAGGTGCTGCTCCAGGTGGCCAATCACGGCACCGATCACCGCGCGCAGCTCCTCAGGCTGCTGAACGATCTGGGCGTCAAGACTGTCTCGCAGGACTACATCTTCTACGCGTACGACCACCCGGTAGAAGCGCGAACACCATCTTTGCCATCGCCGAGCGGCACCAGCTAGAGGATGAGCGCCACCATGATTCCGACGATCTTTCCCAAACTCAAGGCTTTGGCTGCTCGCGAGAGTGCTCGACGTCGTAGGCGATGGCCTTGCCGGCCTCTTTGACCCTACCCACCTTCTGGCGGGCTTTGCCTTTGAGTTGAAGTCCCTTGTCGCCGGTGACCTTGCCCTTGACCTCTTCCGTCTTGCCTCGCACCTTGTCTTTCATTTCCAATCTCCTTTACGTTCGCGGTGAATCACGACCAAATGGGGTAGGCGTCAACTGTTCAAGCCGCGGGCCGATGCGCTGCAGAGCCCTGATCAGGTTGCGACTCCAGTGAGAGCAGCACACGGATCAGCCGTAATCGCGTTCGCGGTCGCCACACGTGCCACCGCAGTGCGCAACGAAGGGCGATTTCCGACCCTGCCGTCTTGACTTCCCGAATGCCGCCTGAGCTTCGCATCGACACATGACCTCCTGCCGAGACAATCCTGGGCCCGCGTGCGACTTTCGTCGAGTGCTGGTGGTCCCACCTTCGGCAAGTACAAGGACCTTCAAACGGCAGGACTGAAGGCACTCTCACGCCGGTGCTTGCCTGGACTAATTTGACTGCAGCCCCGGAGCCAGGGGCACCCCCCCCAGGCTCGCGGGGCCAATTTCGAAGGAGGTACTGAGATGATCCACCTGTTGCTTGTGGTCGCTGCCGTTCTCTTCGTGCTGTGGCTGCTGTTCCACGCCACTGGCGCCCTGGTCAACTTGATCTGGCTGGCAATCAT
>DATCAV010000136.1:0-24597 GCA_036512415.1 Candidatus Dormiibacterota bacterium
ATCGATGAATGTCGATGGGTGCATCCTAGCACGTATCCATCGACGTTTGTCAATGGATTGGGGTATTATCGGGCCATGGCGCTCATAGGGCTTCCAGTGGTCAGGCAGCGAGGCGTGTGCTGCGGCCTACCCGAGGTGGACGCGACCTGGGCAGCAGGCACTGCCGATCTGCTGAAAGCCCTGTCCGATCCGACCCGCCTGACCATGATCGCGTCGCTGTGGAAGGCGAATGCGCCGATTTGCATCTGCGACTTCACGGCCGGCCTGGAGCTGAGCCAGCCCACGATCTCTCACCACATGGCCAAGCTCAAAGAGATCGGCCTGGTCGAGGCCGAGAAGCAAGGCATCTGGATGTATTACCGACTGCGCGGCGACCTCGCGCCGGCGACAAAGCAGCTTCTCGCCCAGCTGATCGCCTAGGCATGCCAGCACGTGCCCCGTCGTCGGAGGGCTCGATTCAAAAGGAAGTTCCCGAAGTTCTCTTCATCTGTGTTCACAACGCCGGCCGGAGCCAGATGGCGGCCGGCCTGCTCGATAAGCGAGGCGAAGGCAGGATTCGCGTGCGCTCGGCCGGCAGCACGCCGGCCGCTGAGCTCAACCCGCGAGTCGTCGAAGCCATGCAAGAAATCGGCATCGACATCAGTCACGAGTTTCCGAAACCTCTCACCGACGAGTTCGTCAAAGCGGCCGATGTGGTGATCACCATGGGCTGCGGCGACGCGTGTCCCATTTACCCCGGCAAGCGCTACGAGGATTGGGATTTGATCGATCCGGCAGGCAAGGATCTCGAGACCGTTCGACAGATCCGGGACGAGATCGACGCCCGCGTGCAGGCGCTGGTCAAGCAACTCACGGACAATCGCTCGAACTAGGTCGCGGGGCAGCTTATACTCCCGGTTGCCTTGCGGCGATGGCCACCTTTTAAGTCCTGTCCTGACGGTTTGGGTAGCCATCAGACGCGGCGCTTCATCGCGTTCGCGCTGGTAATCGTGGTGGTGACGATTGCGGCATGCGGCCCGGCTGGGGGCAATTCAGGTGTCGCATCTTGCTCCGGGTCACGGTCTTTGCCGAAAACCTATACCGAATCCGGCGACCTGAGCACCACGATCCAATTCGTTCAGACAGGCTGTTCGGTCGGCATCGCATCGATCGAGCTACGCGCTGGAACTCGTGTCATACGGACGGCCGTGTTCAAACCGCCGCTCCCCGCGGGCAGCCTGACCGCAAAAATGGCGGCGCAGTGGACTGGCTCCGGATCGTTCCGGGCCACGTCGGCCTATACCGGCCCGAGTCCCGTTTCAATCACCCAGGACGGCACATACAAAGCGACGGCGACCGCTCTGCTCACCGAGGCGCAGGGTGGGCCTTCGAAGCAATGGGCGGTGGACGCGACGGCCACGACTGCGCTCTCGGACAAATACTCGGCCCGCCAAGCGACCGGAGCACCGACGACCGCGAAGTCGTGGATTCCATCCTCGAAAGATGGGACCCTGGAGTGGCTTGACCTGACCTATGCGCAATCTGTCGTCCCCACCGGCATCAACATCTGGGAGAGCAACGGCCCTGGGTTCGTGACCAAGGTAGAAGCATTCGACCAGAAGAAGAATGGGTGGTTGAAGCTGTGGGAGGGGAGCGATCCCACCCTGGGGGCGCCCAAGGTATTCAGCCCGACGCTGGCCAAGACGAGCCTGTCCACCGACACCATCCGGCTGACCGTCAACACGAAGGTGCCGGATTGGAACGAAATCGCAGCGGTTGCCCTGCTCGGTGCCCCTCAAGCTGAAGGCCAGGTGGTTTGGCTGCAGGGCGAATGGCTCGAAGCCGGGAAAACGACCACGTGCTTGGGCAAGAAATGCATATCCTCGGCGATCAGCAATCCCCCGAGCCGGCGGTGGACGTTCGCGTTCAACACCGCGACCGGCAAGGTCGGCACCACGCCCGACCAGGTGAGATAGGCATTGAGGTTCAGGTCACTCCTCAGCGTCCTGCTCGTCCTCCTTGTGAGCTCGTTGGTTGTATTGCAACCCCTGTCGGCGACAGCCGCGAACGACTGCCAGGCAGAGCGGGACGCTTTCAACGCACTGAAGAAGGAGGCGGACGCGATCAACGACGAGCTGAAGGCGGCGCTCAGAGACCTTGACGCCGCCCAGCGCGATATGGCCGATTACTTACAGAAGTTGAGCGACACCGCGCAAAAATTGGATGGCCAAGCGCAGCGCGTCCAGCAGCAGATGGATCAGAAGCAGCTCAACGCCGCATTGCAGGCGCTGGGGACCCAGGTCTTCCTGACGATCGCCATCGCTGCGGCCGGGCCCGAGGGATATGGTGCGTTGGGTCATACGATCGAGGGCCTTTTTACAGCGGCCGAGAAGGCTTACACCTTCAAGGAGATGGTGACGATGCTGAAGGAGGCATCCGAGGCATCGAGCGCGATGGACAAGCTGACGACCGAGCTCGGCAACGCGGATGAGCTTAGTACCTTTGCGTCTGACAACGGCCTCACCGAGCTGACATATCTGATCAACATGGAGGCACAGATGGCCGCCTATATGAGCGAGCTGCATAAGGCGTGGAGCAGATGGGAGGACGCGGCTGACAGAGCCGTGGCCTATCAGGCCCTACTGGACATCAAGGGGAAGCAGCTGCAGGAGGCGCAAGAGGCGCTCTACAGATGCCTGGGCATACCTGGGCCCGTGCCCAGCGCGTGCGAGGGTCAGGCGACCAACCCTAACGGCGTGGGAGTCTGCAGATAGTCTCTCGGCTGCACCAGCGTGTTGTGGAGCCTGAGCATCGTATAGGCCGCCTCGTCGCCGTTCTGGTCGGTGTACTCCGTGAAGCCGCGGATGTCGCTGAAGAGGATCGTCACGGTCGAGCCGAACGATGGAGTCGCGGGCTGGGCCTCCTCCCCCGCCGACGTCCCGCCTTCGCTCATCTGCCTCGCCGCCGAGTGCTAGCCGTGCTCGCCACGGCCTGCAGTCTAGGTCCGGAGCCGGGACACCGCCAGCCTTTTGGCCAGACTGCTGTGCGACTCCGATAGAGTCGCGTGGATGCGCATCGGCACTGTGGTTCCAATGGCGCAAGGCGACTCTCATGAGCGGACGCCGGAGTGGGACGAGATCCGCCGGTTCGCCCAGCATGCGGAGGGTATCGGTATCGATTCCCTGTGGGTCTTCGACCACATGTACTCGAACGTGCCGGGGACCGAACCTCGCGGCGTGCATGAGGCCTGGAGCCTGCTGACGGCGCTGGCGGTCGCGACCGAGAAGGTGGAGCTGGGGCAGCTCGTGATGTGCGCGTCGTTTCGCCCTCCCGCGGTACTGGCGAAGATGGCGGTCACCACCGACCAGATCAGTGGAGGGCGGCTGACCCTCGGGTTGGGCGCGGGGTGGCACGACCAGGAATACCGGGCGTTCGGCTTTCCGCTGGACCACCGCGTCAGCCGGTTCGAGGAGGCGCTGCAGATCATCGTGCCGCTGCTGCGGGGCGAGACCGTGACCTTCGAGGGCCGGTTCCACTCTGCCAACGAAGCCGTGCTGCTGCCGAAGGCTGAGCGGCGCATCCCGATTCTCATCGCGGGCAACAAGCCGAGGATGCTGGGGCTGACCGCGCGTTACGCGGATGCGTGGAACACGGCGTGGTTCTGGGAGCCGAACCAGAAACTGCACGACCGGCTCGCTGCGTTCGATGAGGCGCTGGCGGCGGAAGACCGAGAGGCCGGCTCGGTTCGGCGCACGGTCGGGATCGAGGTGCCTGAGGCGGATCAGCCGTCGGCGACAAAGCGGCTTAAGGATCTGTTCACCAGCTACTCAGGTTTGCCGGTGGACGACCTGATCCTGGTTCTCCTGCCGATGACGTTGGCTTCGCTCGACCGGCTGGGCGAGGCGATTCGTATGGGATCGACCGGCTAACGGCCGCAGGGTCTCACTCGAGGTGGGCGGCCCGTGCACCGATGTACCGTTTCCAGCCGGCGTTGTGCGACCGCATCTCTTCGTCGCTTGGGAGGCCCGTATGGCGGAGCCGTAGCACTGTGCCTGGTCCGTCTGGCGTGAGCGTGATTTCAACCATGGTTTGGGAGGTACTTGTCGGCGGTCCGAAACATGGCGGTCTCGCTGCGTGCAGAATCGTTCCCCATGCAATGCGGACTCAACGTTGAGAGGTCTACCCGCGCCGTCCGAACCACAATCACTCTCGCCGCCATCATGCTCATCCTCGCATCCACAGGGTGTGGGACTGGGACTTCGAACCTGCCGGCGCAAACGCCGACGCCCGCTGCAAAGCAGGGACAGATTGCCTTTGCTCGCGGAACCCAGGGTGACCAGCACATCTTCGTCGTCAACGCCGATGGCAGCGGCCTCACCCAGCTCACGACCGGCAAACAGACCGATGGTGAGCCCGCCTGGTCGCCTGACGGCAAGAAGATCGTTTTTTACAGCGACCGGGGCGGCACCTTCCAGCTCTACGTGATGAATGCCGACGGGACCGGGGCGAAGCTCCTGTTGAAGGATTCGGGTTCGGATGGGTTCCCAGACTGGTCGCGGGACGGAACGAAGATAGCGTTCGCCAGCCTACGCAAAGAGGTTGCTCAGATCTACGTGATGAACTCCGACGGCACCGGAGTGAAGCGGTTGACCAACGGCACGGACAGTGACTTTTCGCCCCATTGGTCGAAGGACGGCAACAAGATCGCCTTTGATAGAGATATTGGAGGCGCCAATTTCGAAATCTTCGTGATGAACTCCGATGGAAGTGGATTGACACAGTTAACCAGTGATCCGCTGCAAGAGGAATTTCCTGTCTGGTCGCCGGATGGCACCAAGATTGCCTTTTTCAGCGACCGAGACGGCCAGGTCCACATCTACGTGATGAACCCGGACGGCACGGCCGCCGTGCGGGTCTCGAGAGATTCCGCGACCGAGGCTCTTCCCACTTGGTCACCGGACGGCACGAAGATCGCCTTTGCCAGTGATCGGAGCGGACCCGGCAGCATCTACGTGATGAGTGCCAACGGGACGGGGACGAAGCGGATCACGAATGCGGCGGAGGAGGACCGGGATCCGGCGTGGTCGCCGGTCATCAGCCCTTGAGCCCTAAGTTATTGCCGAGTTGACTTAGACGAGTTCGCGAAGCCGGTCGGCCAGCTCTGCGATCTTGACCCGCTCCTGCTGGGTTGAGTCGCGCTGCCTGATGGTCACCGCTTTGTCTTCCAGCGTTTCGAAGTCAACGGTGACGCAGAACGGGGTGCCGATCTCGTCCTGGCGCCGGTAGCGCCTGCCGATGTTGCCGCCTGTCTGGTCGTACTCGACCCTGAACCGTCCCTGCAGCGATGACTGCACATCGCGCGCGACCTTGATCAGGACCTCCTTCTTGGACAACGGGACCACCGCGACCTGGACTGGGGCGACGTTTGGGTGCAGGTGGAGCACCACGCGCGGTTCGTTGTTCACCACGTCCTCGTCGTACGCGTCCAGCAGCAGAGTGATCAGGATTCGGTCCACGCTCACTGCCGGTTCGATGACCCACGGCAAATAGCGCTCGTTCGTCTCCGGGTCGAGGTAGGTCAGGTCGACTTTCGAGTGCTCCTGGTGGACGCGGAGGTCGTAATCCGTACGGTCGGCGACTCCCTCCAGCTCGCCCCAACCGAAGGGGAAGTCGTACTCGATGTCAGTGGTCTGCTTCGAGTAGTGCGACAGGCCCGCCTTGGGGTGGTCGTAGAAGCGCAGGCGCTCTGCGTTGAGGCCCATGACCTCCACGTACCAACGCATCCTTTCCTTCCGCCAGTAATCGAACCATTCGTCGTCCTGCTCCGGCTTCACGAAGAACTCCATCTCCATCAGCTCGAACTCGCGCACTCGGAAGACGAAGTTGCCTGGTGTGATCTCGTTGCGGAAGGCTCGGCCCTGCTGCGCGATGCCGAAGGGCACGCGCACTCGCGAGGAGTTCAGCACGTTCTTAAAGTCCACGAACATCCCTTGGGCGGTTTCGGGTCTCAGGTAGACAGTGGAGGAGGAGTCCTCCACCGGGCCCACGTTCGTCTTGAACATGAGGTTGAACTGGCGCGCTTCGCTCAGGGGGCCGCCACACTCGGGGCACGTGTCGCCGGTGACATGGTCGGCCCGCCAGCGCTTCTTACAAGCGCCCAGGCACTGGCGCAGGGGGTCCACGAAGTTGGTGAGGTGGCCTGAGGCCTCCCACACCTGGCTGGGCATGATCAAGGTGGAGTCGAGGCCGACGACGTCGTCGCGCAGGTCGACCATGTGGCGCCACCAGAGCTCGCGGATCGCTCGCTTCAGTGCCACTCCGTAGGGACCGTAGTCATAGAAGCCCGAGAGACCGCCGTAGATCTCGGCGCTGGGGAAGATAAAGCCACGGCGCTTGGTCAACGCCACGACTTTTTCCATGAGCTGGTCTCGCGCGACAGTCATCAGTTCCTGATTCTCATTTGGTGGAGGAACTGTAGCGATTTCAGGCGTCTGTCCAGGTGGTGCTCCAGCTGGGCCGTCAGCACTCCCTCGATCGCATCGATCAGCATCGGCTCCAACTTGAGACGCCTGTAGGTCGCTATGTCCCCGCTTGCCATCAGCCTCAGCACCTTGATCGCGGCCAGCGGCACCTGGCTCATTCCGGGGAGCGTGCACTTATCGCAAAGGAAGCCTCCCGCGGCTGCGCTGAACGCCGCCGGCTTGGCCGCCAGAGGCTTCTCGCACGACGCGCACACCGCAAGCTGTGGCGCGTAGCCCAGCAGATCGAGGGCCGCCATCATGAAATAGGCCGACGCCCGCCTCGGGTCTGTCTCTCGCGCCAGCTCGTCGAGCGCCATCACCGTGAGCTCGTACACGCCGTCGACCGGGTGCCTGTCCTCGCATACGCGCTCCGCCAGCTCCGCGATGAGCGCGGCGTGCGACATCACTTCGACATCGCCTGGGATCCTGAGGCCGGGCAGCCGCTCCACCTGCGCCACCACGTCGAGGTCCCCCCTCCCCTTCGCCAGCAGTAGGTCGACGTGCCCATACAGCTCGAGCGAAGGTCCGAGCTTGCTCTCTTGCCGCCGCACCCCCTTCGCGATCGCCCCCACCTTGCCGTGAGTGCGCGTCAAGAACGTGAAGATGCGGTCGGCCTCGCCGTAGTCGAGCTTTCTCAGCACGACAGCCCGGTCGCGATATGTGGGCAGGCTAGCCCTCCGCGGCTTGCGTCTCGGCGCCGTCCCTGTCCGCATGCGTTGGTTTCTTCAGGCCGGCGGCGACGAGCGTCTCTTCGGGCCACGGCACATCGGCCGTGAGCTTCACCCACTCGATCCGGCGCCCCTTCACCTTCTCGACGGTCCACGTGGCGCGGCCACCCTTGAACGAGTCGCCGGCGCTCGCGATGTGGCCCAGCTGCGCGTGGACGTAACCACCGACCGAGTCGTAGTCGCCCGACTCCTCGATGTCCAGGCCGAGTCTTGAATTCAGCTCCTCCAGCGGGAAGCGCGCATCGACCCTCGCTTCGTGATCGTCCAGCACCACGAGCTGCTCTTCCTCGGCGGAGTCGTACTCGTCCCTTATCTCCCCCACTATCTCCTCGATCACGTCCTCGATCGATACCAACCCCGCGGTTCCTCCGTACTCGTCCAGCACGATCATCATGTGCACCTTCTCGGTGCGCATCTCGTGCAGCAGCTCATCGACCTTCTTTTGCTCGGGCGTGAATTTGATGGGACGCAGGATCTTTTCGATGTCGAACTCTTGCGTCGTGCTGAGCGTGTAGTAGAGCAGCAGGTCCTTCGTGTGGAGGAGGCCGGCCACGTGGTCGATGTCGCCGTCGAACACCGGCAAGCGCGTGTGCCTGTGCTCCTTGAACACCTTGACGATGTCCTTCAACGTTGCGTGCTTCTCGACCGCGACGATGTCGGTGCGCGGCACCATGATCTCGCGCACCGTCTTGTCTCCGATCTCGATGATGCCGTGGATCATCTGGTGCTCCTGCTCCTCGATCACGCCCTGCTCCTCCGAGACGTGGAGCAGCGTGAGCAGCTCCTGCTCGGTGAGGTACGGGGCTCGGGCGGCGCGGCCGCCTGTGAGCGCTCGCGAGACGATGGTGACGGCCCACAGCACGGGTCCGAGGGCTGTCGCCAGGCGGTCGACCGGCCCGGCCGCGGCGAGGGCGACGCGTTCCGCGTAGCGGATGGCGAGCGTCTTGGGTGTGACCTCAGCGGCGATGAGCAGGATCACGGACAGCACGAAGGAGACGAGCAGCGCGAGCCAGAGGTGGTATTCGCCGGGGATGCCCCACGAGGCGAATAGCGAATCTGTGAGGAGCGTCGTCGAAGTCGAGGCGACGATCAGCGCCAGCGTGTTGGTGAAGAGAACAGTCGAGAGGTACCGGTTCGGATCCGCCCTCAGATGCTGCAGGATTCCGGCGGCCTTGCTGCCCTGTTCGGCCAGGAATCTCACCCTGAGCCGGCCGACTGAGGTGAGCGCTGTCTCCGTGCCGCTCGCGGCGGCGGCCACGAAGAAACAGATGATGAGCACGATTAGTTCAAACGACTCTGTTGCGTTCACTGGCGGCGGATTATTGGAAGAGCTCGCTGACGCTCCGGTTCTCGTGTACCCGGATGATCGCCTCCGCGAGCAGAGGTGCCACCGACAGCACCGTGATAAGGCCGTCTTCGAGCTTGTCTGGCGGAATCGGCACGGAGTCGGTGACGATGACTGCGTCCACCTGAGCCTTTTTGAGTCGCTCGATCGCGTTGCCCGTGAGGACGGGATGTGTGGCTGCGATCAGCACTTTTCTGGCGCCCTGGTTGCGTAGTGACTGGGCGAGCTTGGAGATCGTGCCACCGGTCGTGATGATGTCCTCGATCACGACGCAGTCGCGGCCCTGCACGTCGCCCGAGACCGCGATCATCTCGACCTCGTCGTCGCCGGTGCGCCGCTTGTAACCGAAGGCGATGGGCGCCTTGAGCTGGTTGGCGACGAGCTCCGCTCGTCGGCCGCCACCCGCGTCAGGTGCGACGACTGTGAGGTTCTGTAGGCCGAGTGTGAGCAGGTACTCGGAGATGATCCGGTGCGGGGAGAGGTGGTCCGTGGGGACGTCGAAGAAGCCTTCGATGGCTTCGGCGTGGAGGTCGAGAAGGAGAAGCCGGTCGGCGCCCGCGAGGGTGATGAAGTTCGCCACCAGCTTGGCCGAGATCGGCTCTCTTGGTTGCGTCTTGCGCTCTTTGCGCGCGTAGCCGTAGTAGGGGACGACAGCGGTCACGCGGCCAGCGGAGGCTCTGCGCAGCGCGTCCAGGATGATGAAGAGCTCCATCAGGTGCTCGTTCACCGGCGGGCAGGTGGGCTGGATCACGAAGACGTCGTGCCCGCGCATCGAATCCTCGATCTTGACGTTGATCTCGCCGTCGGGGAAGCGCCTGAGTCTCGCGTCGGTTATCGGGACCTGGAGCCGGTCGGAGATCAGCTGGGCGAGGCCTGGGTTCGCGCTCCCGCCGATGAGCTTGAGGGCACCCCACGGGGATGCCTCCTCCCCGGTGAACTCGACTGCGGTGGTCAGTCTGCCGATCACTTTGCGTCGTCCACTGGTTTCTTGCGTATCACCCTAGCTGGAACTCCGACTGCTGTGGCGCCGTCGGGGACGTCCCTGGTCACCACCGAACCCGCGCCCGTGCGGGAGCCTTTGCCCAGTTTGACGGGGGCCACGAACATCGTGTCGACCCCCACGAAGGCGCCGTCGCCGATCACAGTGCGGTTCTTGTTCTTGCCGTCGAAGTTCGCGGTGATCGTGCCGGCCCCGATGTTGGCGTCCTCGCCCAGGTCAGTGTCGCCGAGGTAGGAGACGTGGGGGACGGCGCTGCCTCTTCCCACGTTCGTGCGTACCAGCTCGGCGAAGGAGCCGATGTGGACGTCCTCGGCAATCTCGGTGCCCGGTCTTAGCTTGGCGAAGGGGCCGCAGTCGGAGCGGTCGCCGATCTTGGCATCCTCTATATAGACGTGAGGGCCGATGCGGCATTCCTGGCCGATCTCCGTGTTGCCCTTGATGGTGGAGAAAGGCTCGATTGTCGTGTCCTGGCCGATGGTCACGGTGGCGTCGATGAAGGTGGTGTCCGGGTCGGTGATGGTGACGCCGCCTTCGAGCATGTGCTGGTTGTTGATGCGTCTCTGCATTACGGCGGTGGCGGTGGCGAGTCGTACGCGGTCTTTGACGCCGATGGCTTCGTCGGGGTTGTCGATCTTGACGATGGTGACTGGCTTGAGGTGGAGGAAGACGTCGGTGAGGTAGAACTCGCCCGCCTTGTTGTCGTTCTTCACGTGAGTCAGCGCCTCTGATAACTGGGCGCCGTCGAAGCAGTAGATGCCGACGTTGACTTCGTGGTTGGCCTTCTTCAGCTCGTCGGATGCGTCCTTGCGCTCGACGATGCGTTCCAGGGATCCGTCTTTTGCACGGACGATGCGGGCATCGTCTCGTCGCGGGTCGACGACGCTGGCGATGGTCGCAGGTGCACTGGATTGTTTGTGAGCCTCTATCAGCCGTTTGAAGGAGTCGGCGGTGATGAGTGGGGCGTCGCCGTTGGCAACGAGAACGTCCTTGCCGTTCAGGTCCTTCGGGTTCAGCTGCTGCAGGGCGTGAGCGGTGCCGTGGGCTTCGCGTTGATACACCACTGTTGCTCGCCCTTCCAGGTGGGCGGCGAGGTCGACCTGGTGCGGGCTGATGATGACCTTGACATCTTTGGCACCGGCCTCGGTGAGGGCGTTGAGGACCCAGTCGACCATGGGGCGGCCGAGGATGGGGTGCAGGACCTTGGGAGTGCGGGAGTGCATGCGGGTGCCGTGGCCGGCGGCGAGGATGACGGCGGTCAGGGGTTGGCTCACTTGGCCTCCGGCGTTGCACCGCTTTGCGCGCGCCGCGCGCGGGGACCCCAGAGGAAGGGGGAGGCGATTTTCCTAGTCAGGGTGAGCGAATTATACGGGGGGTAGTTTGGGGCCCGGGTTGCGCGGTCTGGGGTGGGTGAACCACGGCTCATCCGTGGGGCTTGGGTGGCGTGATTCTTAACAGGCTGGGTTGGCAGGCACGCATTGCGCGATCAAAGTGAGCCCGCAAGGTGCGTTGGCGAGGGGGAGGGTCGCCGACGTTGGAGGAGGGAGGGCCCCGGCGGGGGATAATCGAAGCGTGGCGGAGATGCCCGCGGTGAATCTCGAGGGGGCTGTGCCTTCGCACCTGCCTGTGCTGCCCCTCAAGTCGACTGTCGTGTTTCCGCGCATCTTCATTCCGCTCTCGGTCGGGCGGAAGCGCTCTCTTCAGCTGCTCGACGAGCTGACCGGATCGGAGCGTCACATCGCCGTCGCCACTCAGCTGGACGAGCACCAGGAGGACGTGGGCTTCGGCGACATCCATCACATCGGCGCGATGGTGCGCGTGCAGCACATGCTCAAGCTGCCCGACGGCACCGTTCAGCTGGCGGTCCTTGGGCTGCGGCGCATCAAGCTCACCGCTGCGATCTCCGAGGAGCCCTACCTGACGTGCGCCGTTGAGATGCTGCCCGAGACGCACGCCACCATCCCCGCCATCGAGCGCGAGGCGTTGATGCGCAGGGCGATCTCGATGTTCCAGCAGCTCGTGTCGCTCGCGCCGCACCTGCCCGCAGAGCTCTCCGGGGGCGCGGCGTCAATCGACGACCCGTTGCACCTTGCGTACTACATCGCCAATCACACCCGCCTGACCACCGAGCAGAGGCAGGAGATCCTTGAGGTGGATTCGGCAAAGGTCAAGCTCGAGCGCCTCCTGGCCCATATGGCGCACGAGCTCGAGGTGCTGGAGCTGGGTCGCAAGATCCAGTCGCAGGCCGAGGAGTCGATGGGCAAGGCGCAGCGCGAGTACTTCCTGCGCGAACAGCTCAAGGCGATCCAGCGCGAGCTGGGTGAGCTGGATTCGGAGCTGGGCGAACTTGGTGAGCTGCGTGAGCGAATCGTGAAGGCCGGCCTTCCGCCCGAAGCGCAGCGCGAGGCGGATCGGGAGATCGCGCGACTCGAGCGGATTCCGTCGGCGTCGCCCGAATCGTCGGTGATCCGGACATACCTCGAGCTCATCGTGTCCCTGCCGTGGAACACATCGACCGGGGGCGAGGTGGACGTGACGAAAGCGCGGGAGATTCTCGACGCCGACCATTACGACCTCGACAAGGTGAAGCAGCGCATCGTCGAGCACCTCGCCGTGCGACGCCTCAAGCAGCTGCGCAAGTCGACCGAGCGCGGGCGCGAGCCGATCCTCTGCTTCGTGGGACCACCCGGCGTGGGCAAGACCTCTTTGGGTCAATCGATCGCGCGCGCCATGGGCCGGAAGTTCGCACGTGCCTCTCTGGGTGGCGTGCACGACGAGGCTGAGATCCGCGGCCACCGCCGCACGTACATCGGCGCCATGCCCGGCCGCATCCTGCAGGCGATCCGGCGCGCTGAGTCGAACGACCCCGTGTTCATCCTGGATGAGGTGGACAAGATCGGCTCGGACTGGCGCGGGGACCCGTCCTCGGCTTTGCTGGAGGTGCTTGACCCCGAGCAGAACAAGGATTTCCGCGACAACTACCTGGACGTGCCATTCGACCTGTCGAAGGTGATGTTCATCACCACCGCGAACTCGTTGGAGACCATCCCGCCGGCGCTGCGCGACCGCATGGAGGTGCTGAACCTCTCCGGCTACACAGAAGAGGAGAAGGTGCAGATCGCGGAGCGCTTCCTCGTGCCGAAGCAGTGGCTGTCGCATGGGTTGCGCACCGGCGAGATAACGCTCGCCGAGGATGCCGTGCGAGTGATCATCCGCGAGTACACGCGTGAAGCCGGCGTGCGCAACCTGGAGCGCGAGATCGCTTCGGTGATGCGGCGCGCGGTTGCGGACATGGCGGTGGGCAAGCGCCCCGGACGTAAAGCGGTCGACATCCGTCGGGTGCGTGCTGCTCTGGGAAAGCGGCGTTACTACGACGACATCCGCGAGCGAATCGACCGCCCAGGTGTGGCGACAGGCCTCGTGTGGACGCCGACAGGTGGCGAGATCATCTTCGTCGAGGCGGCGCTGACGCCCGGCAAGGGAGAGCTGAAGCTCACCGGCCAGCTCGGTGATGTGATGAAGGAGTCGGCCGCGGCGGCGCTGTCGTACCTGAAGGCGCGGGCTTCCGATATCGGCATTGATGCGTCGCTCTTCGACAAGAACGACATCCACGTGCACGTGCCGGCGGGGGCGCAGCCGAAGGAGGGTCCGTCGGCGGGAGTGACAGTGTTGACAGCGATGGCGTCGATCCTCACCGGGCGGCCGGCGCGAGATGACACTGCGATGACGGGCGAGATCACTTTGCGTGGACGCGTGCTGCCGATAGGCGGGATCAAGGAGAAGGTGCTGGGCGCGCACCGTGCGGGTATCCGGCGCGTGCTGTTGCCCACGCGCAATGAGGCGGACCTTGACGACATCCCTGCCGACCTGCGTGGTGAGATGGAGTTCGTGCTGGTCGATTCGATCGACCAGGTTTTGCGGGAGGCGCTGACTACGGTTGGTCCGGCGGTGGCGCGTCAGCGCTCGAACGGGGCCGGGACTCGAGGGGGGCGTGAGAAGGTCGTTGTGGCAGCGCCGGTGACGCGTGCCGTCCGTGCGCCGCGTGCGGTGCGAGTTCGAGAATCCGCGCATGCGCGGCAAGCTCCACCGAATCGTCAAGGGGCGAAAGCTCGTCGACGCCGCGCCGTCTGAGCGCACTCCTTATCAGGTAGTCCGCGAGGTGTGGGTTCTTCGGCAGCAGCGATCCGTGGAGATAGGTGCCTAGCACTCCACCCTGCAGGTAGCCTTCGGTGCCGTCGCTGCCGTTGTTGCCGAAGCCAAGCCTGACCCTGCCGAGGGCTGAGGCGTTGGGTCCCAGGAACGTGCGGCCGCTGTGGTTTTCGAAACCGACCAGTGTGCCGGGCGTGATGTCCTCGATCTGTGTATCGACGACGACGTCGCCGATGAACCGTTTCTTGCCGGCTTCCGTTCTGACGTCGATGAGCCCGATGCCGGGGAAGCGCTCGCCCTCGGCCGTCTGGTAGTAGTGGCCGAGGAGCTGGTAGCCCCCGCAGACGGCGAGCACAGCTGCACCTGCTTGGACCGCTCGTTCCAGTGGAGGCTGCTTGTGCTCGAGCAGGTCTTCGTACACGAGCGCTTGCTCGCGGTCCTGCCCCCCGCCGAAGAAGAAAACGTCCACGTCCTCCATGTGCTGGGTGGTGCCGCGGCCGAGCTCCACGAGTCTTGCGTCGTAGTCCCGCCACTCCGCACGCTTGAGCAGGGTGAGGATGTTGCCCCGGTCGCCATAGATGTTCATGAGGTCGGGGTAGAGCCAGCCGACCGTGAAGGTTTGCTTGCGGCGCGTCATGCGGGTGCCACGTTCTAAGTTTCCCAGTAGGGCTTGGCCCAGCCTCGCCGCACGAGCTCAGCCCTTAGATCGAGCATCGCCGTGTACGTGCAGAGCAGGTGGGCGGTCTCGCCTTCAGGTGTGGCTTTGACGAGGGCGTCAAGGGCCTTGCCTGGATCCGTTTCCGGAGGTGTTGCGCCGACGCCTGCGTACTTGAACCTGACGGCCAGGTCGTGGGCGCGGTTGCCCGCAGGGATCAGCGCGCGCGCTTTGCCCTTGAGGCGCTCGAAGTCCACGTCCCAGATCCACGAGACATCTGTGCCGTCGGCCTTGCGGTCGTTGAGGGCGATGAGGAAGTTGTGGCCGTTGGCGAGGTCGACGGCGGTGCGAAGGGTTTCGTTGAAGCCGGCCGGGTTTTTTGAGAGAACCAGGTTCAGGTGGCGGCCGCGGAACTCCATGCGCTCCTGCCGGCCAAAGGCGGCGCGAAAGTTTTGCAAGCGCCTGGCGATGTAGCCCGGGTCGAGGCCGAGGGTGATGCCGGCTGTGTAGGCAGCGAGGACGTTGTAGGCGTTGTACAGGCCGCCAAAGGGAAGCGCAATGCGCTGGTCTTGCTTTGCCTTGGTCGAGTGCATTGTCATCGCGACGTTGTCGAAGCCGTCCAGCTTGATGTTTTTTGCCGTGATGTCCGGCGGAGGGCGCTCGAAGTCGCCGTTCGGGCAGTGGTAGACGCCGTCGTGTCCGACGTACACGGCGGCGAAGATCAGGCTCGCGCCACAGCGCGGGCAGGTCCGCGCGTCCGCGGCGTGCGGCAGCTCGCGCTCTGCCACGGTGGTGTCGTCAAGGCCGAACCACAGGGGAGGGCCAGTGAGATTCAAGCCGATCTCGGCCACGCGCGGGTCATCCGCGTTCAGGAGCGCGGTGCTGCCCGCGGGCAAATTCGCCAGGGCGGCCTCGATCTTCTTGGCGATGGACTCGAGCTCGCCATAACGGTCGAGTTGGTCCCTGAAGAGGTTGAGCACGAGCGCTGCCTTCGGTTGGATCTCGTCGATAGCTTTGGGCAGACTCGCCTCGTCGATCTCGAACACGCCCCAATCGGCGCTGAGCCGGCCGCTCGCGTTTGCGCTCTCGAGCGCGGCGGCGGTGACGCCGAATATCAGGTTGGCGCCCGAGCGGTTGGAGACGACCCGGTGCCCCGCGCCTTCGAGAAGCCAGCTGATGAGCCGGGCCGTCGTGGTCTTGCCGTTGGTGCCGGTGATGACGATGGCGCCGTATTTCAGGTCCTGCGACAACTTGCGAAGGATGTCGCTATCGATCACACGCGCCACGTCGCCAGGCAGGGTCGTGCCTCCACCGCGGCGGCTGAATCGCGAGAGGGCTCCGGTCGCCTTGCCGGCCCATATGGCGGCGGTTCTTCGGATCATGCCCACTCGCCAACAGAGTGTGTGGCCACCGTCCAGCAATCGAGTTTCGCAATCGCCAGCTCCGCCGATCGCTTGTCTGCACAGCGAAGAAAGAAGGCTGAGCCGCTTCCCGTCATCTGCCAGCGCTCTCCCAATCGCTTCGCGAAATCGCGCACTCGCGGCTCGATGTGTGCAGCGGCCGCACACAGCTGGTTCGGGCCGTCGCCCTTGACCTCGTCCCAGGCGCGGTACACCGCTGCGGTTGACAGCTCGATCTCCGGCCATGCGACAGCAAACCACTCGGGCTTGGTCGGGAGAGTTGTAAGGCGCTCGCCCCGGCCTTCCGCGAGGGCGGCGCCGCCACCGAGGAAGAAAGGCACGTCGGCGCCGATGCCGGCCGCGATCTTGGTGAGGTCGGCGCTGACGTTGTGAATTGCTGCAAGGCCCTTTAGCGCCGCAGCGGCGTCTGCGCTGGCGCCACCCATGCCGGAGCCGGGCGGGATGCGCTTGTCGAGATGAAACGCCGTCGGAAGCTCGCGTCCGGTCTCGTCCTGCATCGCCTCGTGGGCTTTTCGAACCGAGTTGCTGACGGGATCGAGTGGATGCCGGCCGGTGGTGGTCATGGTTGTGCGGTCGGCTCGTTTTAGCTCGAGGAGATCGTGCAGCGCGACTGCTTGCATGTGTGTGCGCACCTCATGGAAGCCGTCAGGCGTGCGCGCGAGGACGGCGAGGTCGAGGTTGAGCTTGGCACGCGCCGGCACGACCAACGTCAACTGCGGATCGGTCGCAGTTTCTCTTTGTAGGCGACCGCCCGATCCCGATAGTGCTTTGCCGTGATCCCGACCCAGCTTCCTGACGAGCCATCGAGTGGCTTCTTCACGACGGCTGGGACGCCGGCCGCCATGTGCCCCGCCGGCACATGGCTGCCTTCGCCGAGCACCGCGCCGGCGGCCAACAACGAACCCCTGCCCAGCCGGCTGCGTTGCAGCATGGTGGCGCCCATGCCAACGACAGCTCCCTCCTCGACCACGCAGCCCTCGAGCTGCGCTGAGTGGCCGACGCTGGCGTTTTCCTCGATCACTGTTGGCAAGTCTTTAGCGCAATGGATGACCGCGTTGTCCTGAATGTTTGCGCCGGCGCCAACTTTGATCTGGGCTTCGTCGCCGCGCAGGACTGCGCCAAACCAGACGCTTGCGCCCGCCCCGATGTCGACGTCTCCGATGAGAACGGCGGTCGGTGCGATGTAAGCGTCGGGATGGACTGATGGCCGCTTGCCGCCAAGCTCGAACTCCACTGACCTCTATAATCCTAGCTTCGGGCTCTCGTCCTCCCCCCTCGCCTCTTGACCCACCTGGAGTAGACACATGGCTAAGCGAACGGCCTCCGCGAAAAAGCAGGCGCGCTCCGGCGTGCGCCGCGCGCTGCGCAATCGCGCCGTGCGATCAGAGGTCAAGACCAAGGTCGTCAAGGCGCGTCGCACGCTGGTGGGCGGGCCGGTTGCCGAATCAGAGCGATTCGCAATCGCGCTGGAGGCGATTCAAGCACTCGATCGGGCGGCATCGAAGGGTGTCCTGCACCGAAACAACGCGGGACGCCGGAAGTCGCGGTTGGCGAAGCAGCTTGCCAAGCTGGCCATGTCCCCGGCCGCTGGTTCAGCGGCGGGCACGGCAGCAGGCAAGGGCAAGAAGGCTCCGGCCGCCGCGGCAGCAAGACCTGCAGCAAGACCTGTAGCCAAAGCTGCGGCCAAGCCCGCGGCCAAGGCCGCTGCGGCTTCGACGAAGAAAAAGTAGGTCTTCCCGCCCGCGGCTTAGAGCCGCGCGAGCAGGACGTCCAGTCCGAGGTCGGCATCGACCTGGCCGGACTTGACCTCCCACTCGTAGTCGCGGATCGCTCTTAGCGCGGCCTCCAACCGTTCGGGGTCGGCATCCTTGGCTGCGTCGTAAGCCTTCTGCAGGACGAAGCGATGCTCCGACATCTTTTCCTGGACTTCGGACAGTGACTCACCACGATCCTGTCGGGCGCGGACCTGCAGAACCAGTGCGACGTGGCGTGCCATTCGATATGCGACCGACGTCGGTTGCAGCCCACCCCGCGTAAGGCTCCTGGCGATCTTCAGCGCATCGGCGTTGGGATGCGGAAGGAGGTTGTCGGTGAGCTTGAAGATCTCGTCCTCGCGGCCCCCGGCCAGCAGCTCAGCGACTGCTTCTGACGTCAGCTTGGCGCCGGAGGCCTTGTAAGCAGCGAGCTTCCTTAGCTCGGAGTCGACGATACTCAGGTCGGGAGGCGTGACGCGCACAACTTGAGCCGCGAGCGCCGGGGTGAGGCCGTGGTCGGCTGCTCGCCTAGTGGCCCAATCGCCCAACGCCCGGCCTTTTAAGGGCTGCATCTCCTCGACCGTTCCGCCCGTGGCGGTGACAGCCTTGGCGAGCTTGCCGGCCGCGGACACCCTTCCGGCAACGGTGATCAGGAGACGAGTGGTGGCCGGTATTTCCGCCACCGCAGGAGCCAGCGCCTCCGCCCGAGCGGCTGCGGCCATGCGCGCGTAGACGACCCGGAAGGGATCGAGGAACGGCGCCTGGAGGATCGCATCCTGCAACCTCGACGGGGTAAGTCCCTGCCCCTCGAGGGTGTCTTCTCCAAAGTCCGAGACGAGCTCCTTGCGCCACTCGTTAAGGGTTGCGCGGGCCCTCTCGTCGACAAGGAACCTCTCCTCGCCATGCAGCAAGAGAACGGGCCGCCGCGGAGCCTTTCCCTTCCCCATCCCAGCGATCGTACCCGCGGCCGGGTCGGCTCACATTGGCACGGTGATGGTGCCCTCCTGGTCGGTGCGCAGAACCGTCGGTGGGAAACCCTGGGCGAGCCGGCCGGCCAAGCGCGAGGCGATGAGCTGGACATCGGGTCCGGCCGCGCGCTGGAGCTCTGGTGACAGCGCACTTCGGCCACCGCCCGGTATCAGCAGATAGGAGCACTGCCCATTCAGCCGAGCGGCGGCGACCGTCTGGGCGTCGGTGTCGAGGTCGCTGAGATCGCAAAAGCTCCGACCCGAAGGTGCGACCACGCGAAACGCGAGGTAGGCCGCGCCGATGACGTCACCTGGCGCTCCGGTCTCAGGCGAAATCGCCTCGAGAGTGAAGCCCGCGATCTTGATTGTGGCGCCGGCGTGCATGCGCTCGATCCTCGCTCCGCGTGCGGCGGCTTCGAATGCGGCGGTGCGCCAGGCAGTCCCTGTCAGATCGGCGTCGGGGATGAGGAACGTGGAGGCTGGGCGGTCGAGGCCAGCGAAACCGCCAACGTGTCCGAGGGTCGGCGCGGTGACCGCGATCGCGTCGAGCTTCAGCTGCCATGGCGGCAGCTGGGCGCCGAGCTCGTCCTTCAATCGTTGCGGGCTGGGACCTGCGTCGATCAGAATCGCGCCCTGCGGTCCTCGAAACAGGACTGACTGGCCGTCGCCCACATTGAGCACAGCGGCCTGGGGCGGTGCATTGGCCCAGGCACCAAAAGCGATAGCTGTAATGAGGGTTGGCACGGCGACCGCTGACGCGAGCCCGACCAGGCGCCTGCGGCCCACGCTGCGTACTGCGACGATTCCTGGACCGAGTGCGGAATAGTAGGCGAGGCCGGCCCAGGTGGGAAACCGCGGGACGGTGATCGCGGCCGCCGGTATTCGCGCCAGCAAGTACGACACCTGCTCGATGTATGCGAGCAAGCCCGACACCGGCAGTGCGGCGATTCGGGCGATATCGGGCACTGCCAGGACCAGGGGACAGAGAAGAAGCCCGATCACGACCAGCGCGGGAAGGATGGGCAGGGTGAGCGCGTTGGCGATCGGGGCGATCGGTGAAAGGACGTGAAAGTCGGTCGCCATCATCGGCAGCGTTCCAACCTGGGCCGCGCAGGTAACCGCGAAGGGCTCACGCAGAACGGCGGGCATGTGCGGCAGGCGCCGCTCGATCGCGGGCGTCAGGAGGATGATCGCGGCCGTGCCCGCGAACGAGAGTTGGAAGCCCACATCCCACGCGAGCTCGGGATGCCAGGCCAGCATCGCGGAAGCCGTGACGGCGAGTGAGGTCCAGACGTGCGAGGGGCGACCGAGTCGCGTTGCGGTGATCGCGAGTCCTCCCATGATTGCCGCACGGACGGCGGCCGGGGTTGCACCGCCTACCAGCGCGTAGACGCCGATTAGGGCGATCGCTGGCCAGGTGGCGTGCCGTCCGAGAATCGGTTTGAGGGCGCCCTGGACGATGCGCGCGAAGACGGCGACTTTGAGGCCGCTGAGGACCAGAAGGTGGATGAGACCAGTCGCGATAAGTGCGTTTTGAAGGTCGGGGGGGATGCCTTGACGGACGCCGAGGACGATGCCGAGCAACACTGCCGCGTGCGGAGCGGGGATGGCTTCGTCGAGCGCCGAGACGTAGTGGGAGCGGAGCCATCCGGGCAAACCTAGAAGTCTGCCGCCCGGCGTCACAACATTGAAATTGGTGGCAATGAGCTCCAGGAACACGTGACGCTGAGCCAGATATGCGCGACGATCGAACGCCGGCAGATCGCGCGGAATTGTCAGCTTCCCGCTGGCCTGGACCGAGTCGCCAAACGCCGCTTCTGCAGGACCGCGCCAGCGCACTAGCAGATTGCCGATGCCCACCGTCACGTTGCCGCTGCCGGTGATGCGGTCCGGTTCGACAAGAGCTTCGGAGCCGCCCGCCGCCGGATGACTGTCGTCCGCGATTCGGCCGCTGATCGTTACGGTCTGACCCGCAGCGGCAAGCGCGCGGCTGGGGGCCTGAAGGTCCGCCGCTGGGAGCTCCGCGCGGCCAATCGCAATCAGGGCGAAGGCGAGGGCGATGGCCATCACAGCAGGTCTGACAAGCAGAGCCAGCCCGAGGCACGGGACGGCAAGGGCGAGGGCGACGACGCCCAGAATCGGTTGCGAGGGCGCCAGCACGACAGCAGCAGTGAGGGAACCAGACCAAGCCAACGCGACGACCAGCGCTGGGTATCGCGCCAAATTCCAGATCCCGCTCTGGCGCTCCTCTGAAGCGATCAAAGGGTGAGGTATCGGCGCGCGATTATGAAGTCGGATTCGCTCATTCCGAGGATGTCAACCAGCTCACTAGTGGTCTGGAATCCCCCGAAGTTGGTGCGGTAGTCGATGACCTCCTGGGCGAATGCTTCGGTGAAACCGGGGAGCAGGGCGAGCTCCTCGGCGGTGGCGGTGTTGAGACTCGTGCGGTTGATCACGGTCCCCCCTGGCGCACCTTTGACAAGTGGAACCTTGATCTGCTCGCCATCTTTGAGCCGGCCGGCGAGATTGGGAAGCCGGGTGGAATCGGCGTAGCCGGTCAGCCCGCCTGCGGCGGCGATCGCGTCGTAAACGCGATCGCCTCTTGGCAGGCGGTATAGACCCGGCCGGACTACCGCGCCGACCACGTCGACAAGGAGACCGCTGGGTGGAGGCAACTCGAGGCCTGGTGCAGCCGGAGCAGGCTGGAGCGAAACGACTGGGGACGCGGAGAGCGAGTAGAAATACGCCCCGACCACACCCCCGATCGCAATCAGGACCGGCAGGCCGAGGGCCAACATTGCCTTCCAGCCGGGGACCATTCGAGGGCGACTTCGCATGAAGCGAACCTACTGAGCCGGCGAATAAAGCGGAATCCAGCCTGTTAACGGGTGCGCCAGAGGGGCTGGTTCCCGAGGAAGGATTCGAACCTTCGGTCGAGGATCCAAAGTCCCCTGCCTTACCGCTTGGCTACTCGGGATCGCCTGGTTACCAATAGTGCGCGGACGGGCCGCGACCCGTTCTGCGCGGCGCCCCAACACTACGCGAACGGCGGTGGATTGAAGGTCGGAGCGTGACCTGCGCCAGTCGGGCGGCGTTTCCTTCTTGATGAGAATCGCCCTTCTGGTCGGGCTCTTGATTGCAACCGCCGCCTGCGGGGACTATCGCTTCCCCGGACCGGTGAACGAGACCGGCACCGTGCACGGCCTGGTGACCGCCTCGGGCTGTGGTGGGCCTGTCCAGCCAGATGCCCGGCCGTGTCCCGCCACCCTGGTCCCCTGTTCGCCCCAGGCTGCAGGTCCCACGTGCGGACGGCAGCCGATCTCTGGGCTCGCCCTCATTTTCACCAAGGGCAACACCAGCTTTGTCGCTAAGACCGATTCCGCCGGCGCCTACTCGATCAACCTGCCCGTCGGCACCTGGAGCGTCGCCACCGCGCCTATCGCCCGCATCATCGGCGGTCCACAAACACTCGAGGTGAAAGCGGCCACGTCGATCGTCGCCGATTTCATCGTCGACACCGGCATGAGAGCGGCCGCCTAGCGCAACCGCCCGCCGCCCGCCCCGCCGCTGTTACGGGACCAGGTTGATCAGCCGGTCCGGAACGTAGACCACCTTGGAAGGCTTGCGACCGTCGAACGCCACCCGCACCCGATCGCTGGCCAGCGCCACCTCGAGCGCCTTTTCCTCCGACAAACCGAGCGGGACCTTCAACCGCTCCCGCACCTTGCCCGCGACCTGCACCACCAATGTCACGTCAGCTTCTGCAGCAGCGGCGGGGTCGTAATCCGGCCAGGCCGCATCCGCAGCAAGGCCCTCGCCTCCGATCCGCGACCACAGCTCCTCTCCGGCGTGCGGCGCCATTGGGTTCAGGAGCAGGACCAGCGCGCGCAGCGCGAAACGCCAATCCGCGCCACGCTCGCCGCCGCCCTGCAGAAATTTCTGGAGCGTGTTGGCCAACTCCATCAATGCAGCGACCGCCGTGTTGAAATGGAAGCCCTCGTAATCCTCGGTCACCTTTCGGATGGCTTGGTGCACCCGCCGCCGCAGCACCGCCGCTGAGACATCCGACCCGGTGGCCTCATACGAGTCTGGCGATTCCACCAGCCGCCAAACGTGCTGGAGAAAGCGAACGGGCCCGGCGATGGCGGCATCCGACCATTCGGCATCTTCGTCGGGCGGCCCGATGAACAGCTCGTAGATGCGCGCGGCGTCAGCACCATCTCGCTCCACAAGGTCGTCAGGCGCCACGCCGTTTCCCTTGGACTTCGACATGACCATGCCGCCCCGCTTGATCATCCCCTGGGTGAAGAGGCGAGCAAATGGCTCGGTGGCGTCGACGCGGCCCGCGTCATGCAATACCTTCTGAAAGAAGCGGGAGTAGAGCAGGTGGAGGATCGCATGCTCGATGCCGCCTGTGTATTGGTCAACGGGCATCCAGTGGTTGGCAAGCTCGGTGTCAAATGGTTGCGTCTTGTCGTGAGCGGACGTGTAGCGCAGGAAATACCACGCGGAGTCGATGAACGTGTCCATCGTGTCAGTTTCGCGGCGGGCTTCCCGCCCACACTTCGGGCACTTGACGCGCCAGAAATCGGCGTTGTCACCGAGCG
Organism: Candidatus Dormiibacterota bacterium; assembly: GCA_036512415.1. Lineage (GTDB taxonomy): Bacteria > Chloroflexota > Dormibacteria > Dormibacterales > Dormibacteraceae > Palsa-872. The sequence goes on from DATCAV010000136.1 coordinate 23,125, forward strand.
GCTTGTACTCGCGCGGAAGCAGCACCGGAAGGTCCTCACGCGGAACCGCAACGATTCCGTCGACCTCGCAGTGCACGACGGGGATCGGACATCCCCAGTAGCGCTGGCGCGATATCAACCAATCTCGAAGCCGGTATTTGACTGACCGCTTGCCAATGCCCTTTTGTTCAATGAAGTCCGCGACCCGCTGAGCGCCCGTCTTGCTGTCGAGACCATCGAACGGTTCGCTGTTGACCATCACGCCTGGCTCGGTATAGGCCCTGTCCACCTCGTGTTGGGGGGCGCTCGCCGGCGCAATCACCTGGCGGATGGGCAGACCGAACTGGCGCGCGAAATCGAAGTCTCGTTGGTCGTGGGCGGGTACCGCCATGATCGCGCCGGTGCCGTAGGTGATGAGTACGTAATCGCCTACCCAGATGGGCACCTTCTCGCCGTTCAACGGATTCACTGCAAACGCACCTGTCGGAGCGCCGAGACGTTTGACCTCGCTGGACATCCGGTCGATCTCGCGCTCGCGGCGCGATGCCTCGACGACCTGCCGCACCGCCTTACGCTGCGACTCGACCGTCAGCTTCTCCACGAGCGGGTGCTCAGGCGCCAGCACCATGAAGGTCACGCCGAACAAGGTGTCCGGTCGCGTCGTATAGATCCACATCGACTCGCCCGGGTGCCCGTCGATTGGGAACTCAACCTCCACGCCCTGGCTTCGGCCGATCCAATTGGCCTGCATCACGCGCACCTTCTCGGGCCAGTGCTCCAGCAGCGAGAGGTCGTCGAGAAGCCGGTCCGCGTATTCGGTGATGCGCAGGAACCACTGCTCGAGGTCCCGCTTCTCGACCTCGACCTCAGGATGCCTCCAGCAGCGACCGTTGATCACTTGCTCGTTGGCGAGAACCGTTTTGTCGACCGGGCACCAGTTGACCGGGGACATCATGCGGTGGGCCAGGCCACGTTCATGGAACAGCAGGAACAGCTCCTGGGTCCAGCGGTAGTAGGACGGATCGCAGGTCGTGACCTCCCGATCCCAGTCGTACAGCACGCCCATGATGCCCAGCTGTTGCTTGGCGATCGCAATATTGCCGCGCGTCCAGTCCTCGGGGTGCACCCCGCCACCACGCTTGATCGCGTCGTTCTCGGCCGGAAGGCCGAATGCGTCCCACCCCATCGGATTGAGGACTTCGAAGCCCTGCATGCGCTTGAAGCGCGACAGGACGTCGCCGATCACGTAGTTACGCATGTGCCCCATGTGCAGCGGCCCCGACGGATAGGGAAACATCACAAGGTTGTAGAACTTCGGCTTTGTGGCGGCGTCGTCCGCCTTCATTACCCCGTGGTCGGCCCACACCTTCTGCCACTTGGGCTCGATGTCCTGGGGTACGTATCCGCTATGTCTCGATGGTCTCATGTTCAGGAGTCTTGAATTTTACGGGCGCGAGTTCGTGACCCACGATCGCAGCCAAAACCAATCCCGCG
>DATCAV010000137.1:0-2972 GCA_036512415.1 Candidatus Dormiibacterota bacterium
TCGCCCCGATTCGCTCGGGGTCGACCTCGGGTCGGGCGGCCAGGTGGGAGAGAGCCGCTTTCAGGTCGGAGATTCCGTAGCGGTCGACTGATCCGATGAGCATCCCGGCCATGTATCGAGTCATGCAGATGGCGCGGTTGCGCCCGGTGAACAGATCGACCGCCAGCGCGGCGTAACCCTGGTCCGCGAAGCGGCCGGCGATGTCCTTGATGTTTTCGTTGAGCCCGTAGGCCTCGTGGATGACGACGACGCCGGGGTGAGGTCCGGGTGCTTCGGGGAGTGCGAGATACGCTCCGCCCTTCAAGACGCCGGGCCCGATTTCACTCGTCTTCATGCCGCTGTGACGGATGGTAACGGCGTCGGGGGGTCAGATCAGAGGTGGGCGGTATCATCTTCTCCTCCCCGTCGTGGGCCCGTGGCGCAGTTGGGAGCGCGCCTGCCTGGCAGGCAGGAGGTCAGGGGTTCGAATCCCCTCGGGTCCACCAAATCGCATCAGGCACTTCTCGCGATTCATCCCTGCGAAGACGGCGCTGCCATTTGCATGAAACTTGTTTGGCGATGCCTGATTACCACCACGACCTGCTGTTCGGCATCTCTGTTCCGCCAAACGCGCGCGACCATCGCGCGTTGCTGGCCATCGCCGAGCTCGCCGACGACGCAGGACTCGACATCATCGGCTTCCAGGACCATCCATATCAGGCACGGTTCCTCGACGCCTGGACTCTCCTTTCTTATGTGGCGGGCCGCACCGAGCACATCCGGCTGTTTCCCAACGTCGCCAACATCCCATTGCGCCCACCCGCCGTCCTCGCGCGCAGCGCTGCCGCGCTTGACATCCTGAGCGAAGGGCGGGTCGAGCTTGGCCTCGGGGCCGGGGCCTTCATCGACGCCATCGTCTCCATGGGCGGCCCGCGCCGCACGATGCCCGAGCTGGTCGATGCCCTCGAGGAGGCCATCACCGTCATCCGCGCGTTGTTGAAACCGGGACCGCCGGTCAACGTAAGCGGCAAGTACTACTCGCTGGCCGGCGCCCAACCCGGCCCGAGTCCACCGCATGAGATCGCGATCTGGCTCGGCGCTTACAAGAAGCGAATGTTGCAGCTCACGGGGCGAGCCGCCGACGGTTGGATCCCATCCCTCGGCTACGCCAGCCTTGACGACCTGGGCAGGATGAACCAAACCATCGACGCGGCCGCCGAAGATGCCGGCCGCATGCCATCGGACATCAGACGAGGGTTCAACGTCAGCGGTGCCTTCGCCGCCCAAAGCTCCGGATTCCTTCAGGGACCTCCAGCCGTGTGGGCCGAGCAGCTCACCGACCTCGCGCTTCGCGATGGAATCAGCGCATTCAACCTCGGGGTATCGCCCAACGCCGACGTCGACGTGAGGCGGTGGGCCGAGGAGGTCGCGCCGGCAGTGCGCGAGGCGGTCGCCAAACAGAGGCAGGACCGACCCGCGCTTTCAAGAAGTACGACGGCGGGGGACCGAAATGGCGCCCTTGAGGCAGCTGCTCGCGCCGCGCGCGAGGCACAGCGTCTGGTCGTCGAGGACGAGCAGAAATTGGCCGTCGGGCACGCCGGCCAGCAGACCCTGCTCGCGATCCACCAGCACCTCAGGCAGGAGCTGTCGAACCTCCGTGATGTGATCGAGGAAGTGCGCGGCGGCCGAACCACCGCCACCGAGGCGCGCTCGTACCTCAACACGATGACCATGCGCCAGAACTACTGGACGCTCGGGGCTTTCTGCGCCGCCTATTGCCGCGTGGTCAGCGTGCATCACGCCATCGAGGACCAGAGCCTGTTTCCCGACCTCAAGGCCGCGGATCAGTCGCTGGGACCGATCATCGAACGCCTGCAGCACGAGCACGAAGGCATAGCGAAGGTGCTCACCGAAATCGACGCGGCGCTCGTGGCGATGGTCGAGGACGACCAGCGCCTGGACGAAACCCAGACCGCAGTCGACCATCTCAGCGATGCGCTCCTCGCCCACCTCAAGTACGAAGAGGACAATCTCCTGGAACCGATAGGCCGGCTGGCGATCCGAATCTAGCGCGTAGGCAAGTGCGCTAAGCGAACCGCTTCACGAACGCGAGGGCCGGCCATTCGTTTGGAGGTTTGCTCACCAAATGCCGCCGGACTTTGCGGCGACCCTTACTGCTCGGTCGCGCTCGAAGACTCGTCGTCGGTCTGTTGCCCCACCGCATCTTCCCCGTTCTCGATGAGCGGATCGTCGTCGCTCGCGGAGTACCGATCGCGGACCTCGGCCCCGCCAGTCTCGGAGTCGCCGATGCCCTCTTCGGAGTCGGTCGCCACGAGCTCGCCCGCCTTCCGGTCTTCTTCTAGCAGCTGCGAGTAAGCGCGCTCGGCCTCATCCAGCGTCGGGTACTCCCAGAACTCTGTTCCGGGCGGCACCTCAGCGCCCTCGGTCTCATCCAGACCGTGCCGAAAGACGTACGCCTGTCCACTGTTCGGATCCTGGATCAGGGAGATGAACCGTTCGCCAGTGAGCTCGGCTCGCTGGGCAGCCTGCCCTTCGTTCTCGAGGTCGAACAGACGAGTTATGACCTGCTCTTCGCTTCTTTCTTCCATGTCCTCTCATTCTGGATCAACCGGAAGAGCAGAACGCCGACGCCGAGATGACGACATCCCAGTTGCCGCGGAACAACAAAAACGCCCCGGCCCAGCCAATTCCGATCAGCGCGCCGGCAAACCGTCCGGCCGGAGCTGCGCGCGCCGGCGCATCCGCTGCGGGGTCGCGATGCGCCGGACCTGCTCAATCACAGCCGGACAATATGAAATCGGAGGGTCTCATTGGGCGCATTTTCGTACTTAAGCCGTCAATTTTGATGGGTCATTCCCGGCGATTTTGGGGATGCCAAGCGCAGCGGGCAGGGCGTATACCTCTGGCATCAAACCCTCCAATGACGTCTACGTCGACGAGCCGTACCTGTCCATCCGCTGGGATAGCCTGCA
>DATCAV010000138.1:0-10203 GCA_036512415.1 Candidatus Dormiibacterota bacterium
AGGCCAGGTACAAAGGCAAGGTCGCGAACCTCGAGCCATCCGAATTCGCCGCGATGATGCGTGAGCTGGAGGATGACGAGGACGCGGCGGCCCAGCCCGATGTCTACGCATATCTCCTGCACAGCCAGAACACCCACGACCCCGCCGCCGGAAGGCTGCTCGCACGAGTTCGCGAGGCAAGCGCGGAGAGAGGAAGCCACGGTGTGTTCTTCGCGCTCGAGCTGGCCCAGACGAGCGATGAGCAGGCGGCGCGCCTCTTTGCCAACCCCGACTCCGCCAAGTACCGACATGCTGTCGAAGAGGCCCGCAAGTTCAGGCCGCATCAGCTGTCTGAGCCAGAAGAGCGCGTCCTCACGGACTACAGCCCTGTCGTCAATTCGGCCTGGACACGATTGTTCGAGGAGCTGTGCGCCGGGATCAGGGCCGACGTCGATGGTCAGCAGCTGGCGCTCGCCGAGGCCCTCACCCTGCTGCACGAGCCCGACCGTGAGGTACGTCGCCGAGCCAGCGGCGCAATAACTGTCGCGCTCGGGGCCGACGTTCGCACTCGCGCGTACATCTTCAACGTCGTCCTGCAGGAGAAGGCGATCGACGATCGATTGCGGAAGTTTCCTTCGTGGGTCTCGTCGCGGAACCTGGCGAACGAGACGTCCGATGCGGCGGTCCAGGCGCTGGTTGAAGCGGTCACCGGGAGATATGACATCTGCGCTCGTTATTACCGCGTCAAGCGAAAGCTCCTGGGAGTGGGTGAGCTGCACGAGTGGGACCGCTACGCGCCGATCGAGGAGGCCAAACGCGAGGTGTCGTGGGACGACGCCAAGGAGATCGTGCTCGGGTCGTACAACCGCTTCTCAAAGAAGGCGGGGGCGCTGGTCGAACAGTTCTTTACGCACCCCTGGATCGACGCTCCTGTGGTGCCCGATAAAGCCGGCGGCGCCTACTGCATGCCGGTGACACCGCGCCACCACCCCTATGTGATGCTGAACTTCACGGGCAAGTTGCGCGACGTGACGACGCTCGCGCACGAGCTGGGGCACGGACTCCACGACCTGCTGGCCTCGAAGCAGCACATCTTCGACTACAACCCGCCGCTCACCTTGGCCGAAACCGCTTCGGTGTTCGGCGAGGCGCTGACCTTTGACCGGATCTTGACCGAGGAAAAGGACCCCAAGGTCCGCCTCGCCATGCTTTGCACCCAGTGCGAGGACGCATTCGCCACGGTTTTTCGGCAGGTCGCATTCAACCGCTTCGAGGATGCGTGCCACACCGCCCGGCGCACCGAGGGCGAGCTCTCCGTTGAGCAGCTTGGGGAGATCTACCAGTCGAAGCTGCAGCCGATGTTCGGCGACGCCCTCATCCTCACCGACGAGCACAAGGGTTGGTGGAGCTATGTCGAACACTTCCTTCACACGCCCGGATACGTGTATGCCTACGCCTTCGGGAACCTGCTCGCACTCGCTGTTTACCAGCGCTTTCTCGAGCAGGGATCCTCCTTCGTGGACGACTACCTCGAGTTCCTGTCTGCCGGCGGCTCCACCCCGCCGAATGAGCTGGTGAGGCGCCTGGGCATGGACATCACCGACCCCGACTTCTGGGATGCGGGTCTCAGGATCCTGGACGGGATGGTCACCCAGGTGGAGGAGCTCGCAGCACAGGCCTGAGCTGCCGGCGTCCCGCCATTCGGGCATACGTGGTCGCATGCCGGGCCGTTTACAGCGCCATTCGGGCACATCTGGTCGTATCCCGGGGCCTGCCCCGGGGAGGGTTTGCGGGCCTCCCCGCGGAAGCGGGGAGGAGCAACCGATAGACTTAGCCTGTTGGCGCACTGCGCGCCCCATGGGGTCGCCCCACAACTGGTTGTGGGGTAGGGAGTGCACATGACGGTCACCACCGCGACGCTTGCCACCACCGATCTCGAGTTCACGCGGCAGCTCGGGCAGCAGCTGCGGGTCGATTCCATCCGGTGCAGCACCGCCGCGGGCTCGGGCCACCCGACCTCGTCAATGTCCGCCGCCGACCTCGTCGCAGTCCTGATCGCCAGGTACCTGCAGTACGACTGGGCCAAGCCGAAGGACCCCAACAACGACCACATGATTTTTTCCAAGGGCCACGCCTCGCCCCTTTGCTACGCGATGTTCAAGGCCGTGGGCGCGATCTCGGACGCCGAGATGATGACCTTCCGCAAGTTCGGCTCCCGCATGCAGGGCCACCCCACGCCCGCAATCCCCTGGGTGGACGTGGCCACCGGCTCCCTGGGCCAGGGCCTGCCGATCTCCGTCGGCATCGCCCTGGCGGGCAAGAACCTCGACAAGCTGCCATTCCACGTCTGGACGCTCTGCGGCGACTCGGAGCTGGCCGAGGGCTCGATCTGGGAGGCCTTGGACAAAGCAGGCCACTACCAGCTGTCCAACCTGACTGCCATCCTGGACATCAACCGGCTCGGGCAGCGCGGCGAGACCGAGTTCGGCTGGAACCTCGACACCTACCGGCGCCGGATAGAGGCCTTCGGCTGCTTTCCGATCGTGATCGACGGCCACGACGTGGCGGCCGTCGACAGGGCCTATGGAACCGCCCTTTCGTCGACCGGCAAGCCCACCGTCATCATCGCCAAGACCATCAAGGGAAAAGGCTTTTCCGAGATCGAGAACAAGGACGGCTGGCATGGCAAGGCGCTGCCTCCAGACATGGCTGAGCGTGCGATCAAGGAGCTCGGCGGTATCCGCCACCTCAAGGTCAAGACCGCCAAGCCGGAAGCCACGCCAAGAACGGTCAAGCGCCCCGAGCCGGTGGTCACCCTGCCCACCTACAAGAAAGAGGACAGGGTGGCGACGCGCAAGGCCTACGGCGATGCGCTGGTCGCGCTGGGTGTGCTGCCCGACGTCGTCGCAATGGATGCTGAGGTCTCGAACTCGACCCATGCGGACGAGTTCAAGAACGCCTATCCCGACCGCTTCTTCGAGATGTGGATCGCAGAGCAGCAGCTGGTGTCCACCGCCGTCGGGATGAGCGTGAGGGGCTACCGGCCCTTCGCCTCCACGTTCGCCGCCTTCTTCTCGCGCGCCTACGACTTCATCCGTATGGCCGGCATCTCCCAGGCGAACATCCGCCTCGTCGGCTCGCACGCCGGGACCGAGATCGGCCAGGACGGCCCCTCACAGATGGCCCTCGAGGACCTCGCCTCGCTCCGCGCCGTCCACGGCTCGACGGTCCTCTATCCATGCGACCCCAACCAGACGGCCAAGCTCGTGCGGGTGATGGCCGACACCCTGGGCATCGTCTACATGCGCACGACCCGGGGCGCCTACCCCACCATCTACGGCCCGACGGAGGTGTTCAAGGTGGGGGGCTCGAAGGTGCTGCGCCAGAGCGCCAAGGACAAGGTCACCCTGATCGGCGCCGGCGTCACGCTGCACGCCTGCCTGGCCGCGGCCGACACACTGGCCGAGAAGAAGATCGCGGCCCGTGTGATCGACCTCTACTCGGTCAAGCCGGTGGATGTGAAGACACTCAAAGACGCAGCCAAGGTGACGAAGGGCCACTTCGTGATCGTCGAGGACCACTACCCCGAGGGCGGGCTGGGCGCAGCCGTCATGGAGGCGCTTGCCGCCGACGCGCCTCCCCGCGTGGCTCATCTGGCGGTAAGAGATCTCCCGGGGTCAGGCAAGCCCGAGGAGCTGATGAACGCGGCAGGCATCACCGCCAAGCACATCGTCGCGGCCGCGGCCAAGCTGCTCAAGGCAAAGTAAAGCGATGGCGATCAAGGAGGCGCGCCGACCCTCGCCGATCAAGGAGCTCAGGCACGCCGGCCAGTCACTGTGGCTCGACAACATCCGCCGCCAGCTCATCACCTCGGGCGAGCTCGCGCGCCTTCGTGACGAGGGCCTCACTGGCGTGACCTCGAACCCGACGATCTTCGAAAAGGCGGTCAGCGGCTCCACCGACTACGACGAGGCCATGGTCCGCCTGGTCGCCGCCAAGCGGAAGCCCGAGGAGATCCTGTGGGAGCTGATGGTCGAGGACATCCAGGCCGCGGCTGATGTCTTCCACGAGGTCCACCACAAAACCAAAGGCGCCGATGGCTACGTGAGCATCGAGGTCTCGCCCACTGTCGCGAACAGCACCCCGCGCACCATCGCGTTCGCGGAAAACCTGAAGAGGCGCACGCACCGTCCCAACGTAATGGTCAAGATCCCCGCCACCAAGCCGGGCGTGCCGGCGATTCGGGACCAGATCTCGAAGGGCCACAACATCAACGTCACGTTGATCTTTTCCGTGAAGCGGTACGCCGAGGTCATCGAGGCCTATCTATCCGGACTCGAGGCGCTGCAGCGCAAGGGTGGAGATCTGAGCAAGGTGGCGAGCGTGGCGAGCTTTTTCGTCAGCCGCGTCGATACGAAGGTGGACAAGATCATCAGCGGGATGATCGAGAAGGCGGCAGACCCGGCCAAGAAGCGGGCTCTCGAGCGGCTGTACGGAAAAGCCGCAATCGCCAACTCGAAGATGGCGTACCAGCTGTACCTCAAAGCTTTCAGCGGGCCGCGCTGGGCGAAGCTGAAGAAGGGCGGCGCGATGACGCAGCGCCCGCTTTGGGCCAGCACCTCGACCAAGGACCCTCGCTACCCCGACACGTACTACGTCGAAGAGCTGATCGGGCCGAACACCGTCGACACCATTCCGCCAGCGACGCTGGCCGCCTTCCGCGAGCACGGCGAGGTGCGCCGCAGCCTCGATGAGAACGTGGAGCTCGCGGCGCGAGAGCTGAAAGAGCTGGCCGAGGTCGGGGTCGACCTGGACCAGGTCACGCACGAGCTCGAGGTGGAAGGCGTCGAATCGTTCACGAAGTCGTTCGTCACGCTGAAAGAGGCGATCGCCAAGAGCTCGAGAGACATCAAGGCCGGCAAGGGTCCTCGCCAGTGGCACAGCCTCGGCACGCTTCAACCGGCGGTCGACACGCAGCTGGCACGGCTGAACAAGGAAAACGCGGCCAGGCGGTTGTGGGCCAAGGACTCCACGCTGTGGACCGCGGACCCAGCCAAGCGCGAGGAGATCCGCGACCGCCTCGGCTGGCTGAACGTCGCCGAGAAGATGCTCGAGCACGCGGCCGAGTTCAAGGAGCTCGAGGCCCACGGCCGCGCCTTCTCCGACGTCGTGCTGCTGGGCATGGGCGGCTCGAGCCTGTGCCCCGATGTGATGCGCAACACCTTCGGCGCGATCAAGGGCCATCCCACGCTGCACGTCCTCGACACCACCGACCCCGCGACGATACTCGGCGTCCGAGCCAAGATCACGCTCGACAAGACTCTGTTCATCGTGGCCTCGAAGTCCGGCGAGACCACGGAGACGCTGTCGCACTTCGCCTACTTCTGGGACCAGGTCACCAAGAGCAGAAAGAACGTCAAGGCCGGGCGCCAGTTCGCCGCGATCACCGATCCCGGTACCTCGCTGGAAAAGCTGGCGAGGGAGCATGCATTCCGCTGGGTGTTCCCGAACCCACCCGACATCGGCGGCCGCTACAGCGCGCTCAGTTACTTCGGCGTGGTGCCCGCCGCCCTGATCGGCGTGAACGTGGCCGAGCTCCTCGAGCGCGCGGTCGAGATGGCCCACGCGTGCGCCGACTCGGTCGAAGCCGGGGACAATCCCGGCGTCTGGCTGGGCGCGGTCCTCGGCCAGCTGGCCCTGGACGGCCGCAACAAGCTGACGCTCATAGCGTCGCCAAAGATCGCCACCTTCGGTTACTGGGTCGAGCAGCTGATCGCCGAGAGCACCGGCAAGGAGGGCAAGGGCATCGTCCCCGTCGAGGGCGAGCCTGTCGGAAAGCCCGAGTTGTACGGCGACGACCGCCTGTTCGTCTACATCCGCATGGAGTCGGACCCTGCCAACCGCGCGGTTACGGCGCTCGAGAAGGCCGGCATGCCCGTGGTGACGCTGACGATGCGGGACAAGCTGGACCTCGGCGGCGAGTTCCTTCGCTGGGAGATCGCGACTGCCATCGCGGGTTCGATCCTGCGCATCGATGCCTTCGACCAGCCCAACGTGCAGGAGTCGAAGGACAACACGAAGAAGGTGCTGGCCGAGTTCAAGGCCAAGGGCAAGCTGCCCAAGGCGGACTCGACGCCCGCTGCCAGGTCGCGCGCAGGCCTCAAGGCGCTGCTCGCAAACGCGAAGCCGGGCGCGTACTTCGCGATCATGGCCTACACCACGCGCACGCCCGCCTCGAGCTCGGCGATCGCCGCGATGAGAACCGCCGTGAGAGACAACAAAACAATCGCCACCACCGCGGGCTACGGGCCCAGGTTCCTGCACTCCACCGGACAGCTGCACAAGGGCGGCCCCAAGACCGGCCTGTTCTTGCAGATCGTGCAGGACGACACCAAAGATGTTGCGATCCCCGGGCAGCCGTTCAGCTTCTCGGTCCTCAAGCAAGCGCAATCGCTCGGCGACCTTCAGTCGCTCACCTCGAGACGCCTCCCCGTGCTGCGCGTGACCCTCGGCCGCGACCCGGCCGCCGGTTGGCGAGCGCTGGCGGCGGCGGTCAAGTCGGCAGCGAAGTAGCACCACCGGCAAGCACCACTAGGAGAAGCGCGATGGAGATGGGGATGGTTGGCCTGGGCCGCATGGGCGGCAACATGGTGCTGCGCCTGCACAAGCGGGGCCACCGCATGATCGCGTTCGACAGGTCCGCGGACGCAGTCAAGGCGAACGAAGCCCAGGGTGCCGTCGGCGCGCACTCGCTCGAGGAGTTCGTCAAGGCGTTCAAGACCAAGCCTCGCGTCATGTGGGTGATGGTGCCCGCGGGCGATCCGACCACCCAGACCATCAATGACCTGATTCGCCTCGGCGAGCCGGGGGACATCATCATCGACGGCGGCAACACCAACTGGAAGCTCGCGCTGGACGATGCCGCACGTGTCAAGGCAAAAGGCTTGCACTACATGGACGCGGGCACGTCGGGTGGGGTGTGGGGCCTGGCCAACGGGTACTGCCTGATGGTGGGGGCCGAGGAGGCGATCTACGAGCACTGCCTGCCGCTCCTCAAGGACCTCGCGCCCGCGGAGGGTGGGCTGGTGCGCACCGGGCCCGAGGGGTCGGGGCACTTCGTGAAGATGGTCCACAACGGCATCGAGTACGGGCTCATGCAGTCATATGCGGAAGGGTTCGAGATCATGAAGCTCTCGAAGTCGTTTCCGGGCATGGACATGCAGGCCATCGCCGAGTCGTGGCGTTTTGGCAGCGTGGTGCGCTCGTGGCTGCTCGACCTCATCGCCGATGGCCTGTCCAGGGACCCGCAGCTCGCGGGGATCAGGGGTTATGTCGAGGACACGGGTGAGGGGCGGTGGACGGTGGAGGCGGCGATCGAGGAGTCGGTACCGGCGCCGGTCATCACGCAGTCGCTGTTCGCCCGGTTCCGCAGCCGGATGGAGGACACGTTCGCGGACAAGATGCTGGCAATGATGCGCAACCAGTTCGGCGGGCATGCGGTCGTAACCGAGAAAAAGTGACCGGAGCGCGGCTGCTGGACCACAACCCGCTGGCCGAGGGGCTGATCGACTTCAAGGTTCGCGACCCCTCGCTCATGGTGATCTTCGGCGCCACCGGCGACCTCAGCGGTCGCAAGCTCCTGCCCGCCATCTACAACCTGATGAAGCAGCGCCTGCTGCCCGCCGGCTTTGCGGTCGTCGGTGCCGCGATCGACGACCTCGACGACGCCGGCTTCCGCAAGCACGCGTCGGACGTCGTCACCAAGTTCTCGCGCACCCAGCCACTCGACCCCCAGGTCCTGCAGGCGTTCCTGCAAAGCCTGTTCTACGTGAGGGTCGACTTCAGCAAGCTCGAGGACTTCAGGTCGCTGGAGCGAAAGGTCGAGGAGCTCGACCGCACCCGGCATCTGGGCGGTAGCCGCGTGTACTACTGCGCCACACCGCCGCCCACCTACGAAACCATTGTCGAGCAGCTGAGGGACGGCGGCCTCACCAAGAGCAACGGCTTCCACCGCATCGTCATCGAGAAGCCTTTCGGCTCGGACCTCACGTCGGCGCGCGAGCTGACCCAGATCCTGCAGCGCGTCTTCCACGAGGACTCCGTCTTCCGCATCGACCACTACCTGGGCAAGGAGACGGTCCAGAACATCCTCGCCTTCCGTTTCGCGAACGCGATCTTCGAGCCGGTGTGGAACGCGAACCTCATCGACTCGGTCCAGATCACGGCCGCGGAAGAGATCGGAGTGGAGCTGCGCGGCGGGTACTACGAGAAGGCGGGCGCGCTGCGCGACATCGTCCAGAACCACGCCCTGCAGCTCGTGGCCCTGGTGGCGATGGAGCCGCCCACCAGCTTCGAGGCGACGGCCGTGCGCGACGAGAAGGTGAAGGTGCTGCGCGCGATCAGGCCGATCCTTGATGGCGAGGTGGCGACCTCGACCGTGCGCGGCCAGTACAAAAAGGGCTGGGTGCTGGGCGAGGAGGTGGCCGGCTATCGAGAGGAGCACGCCGTCTCGCCCGGCTCCCTCACCGAGACATACGCCGGGATCCGCCTGTTCGTCGACAACTGGCGGTGGTCGGGCGTCCCGTTTTACATTCGGGTTGGCAAGCGAATGCCCAAACGCGTGACCGAGATCCACATCAGGTTCAAGCGGCCGCCCCACAACACGTTCGTGTCGGCGCGCGACCTGGACCCCAACGCGATTACGCTGCGCATTCAGCCGGAGGAGGGCATCTCGCTGCGGTTCGGAGCCAAGGTGCCCAGCGCGGGCTTGCGCCTGCGCAACGTGTCGATGGACTTCACATACATGTCCTCGTTCCTCGTCGAGACGCCCGAGGCTTACGAGCGCCTGCTTCTGGACTGCATGATCGGCGACCCCACGCTGTTCACGCGCGCCGATGAGGTGGAGGCGGCGTGGACATTCATCGATCCCATCGAGGCCGCATGGCGCGACGACCGGCCGCCGCTGTCCTTCTATCCATCCGGCACGTGGGGCCCGCCCGAGGCGGACAAGCTGGTTCAAGCGGACGGCAGGGAATGGCACAGGCCGTGACCGCCGTGCCGGTGCCGGATGTGGCGTGGCACGGCGAGGCCGTGACGATCGGCGATGTCCTGGGCGCGCTGAGCGGCATCCGAAGGAAGTTTGCCCACGCCGAGGCGGGCGAGGACGAGCATCCTCGCGCTCGCAACTGTGTGATGACGCTGGTCGCGGTCGCCACCAACAGTGCGGACGAGGCTCGCGCGCAGCGCGCCAGCGTTGCGATCGCGGCGCATCACCCGCACATGGCGATCATCGTGTGCGAAGAGGTCAGTGTGCGCGCGGGGCGCATCGATGCCACCATCGCCACGCACCCGCTGAGCCCGTCGTCAACGGTGCACGCGGAGTGCGAGGTCGTCGGGCTGCACGTCCAGGGCGCGGCAGGGGAGCACCTGGCCGCCCTGGTCGACCCGCTCCTGCTGAGCGGCGTGCCGGTGTACCTCTGGTGGCTCGACACGCCACCGTTCGGCACCCGCGAGCTGCTCGACGCCACCAGGATCTGCGACGCCCTCGTGGTCGACTCGGCGCGCTTCGACCGGCCCTACCAATCCTTCCTCGGCCTGGCGGACCTGGCCCTCGGCGCGCACAACCACCTCGGGGTTGCGGACTTCCAGTGGGCAAGGCTCGAGCCGTGGCGCGAGGCCATCGCCGAGTTCTTCGAGCCCAAGGACCGGCGCGATTACATGAAGGGCATCGCCGAGGTGGGAATCGACTACGTCGGGGAGGGCCGGGGCAACCGCATCGCGGCATCGCTGCTGGTCGGCTGGCTCGCGTCCGCGCTGGGCTGGAAGGTCAAGCGGGCGGTCGGCGGTAAGGGCGGCGTGCTCGTGGCGCACTTCGAGATGGAGGGCGGCAGGCAGATGGAGGTTGACTTCAGGTCCGTGCCGAAAACCGACCTGGCCGGGGGCGAGGTGAGCGCCATCCGCATCGCCGGCGCGTCTGCCGGCCGCACGTTCCAGCTGACAGTGCAGCGCGACCCGGAAAGGCACCACCGGCTGACCTCGGAGGTCGGACCGAGCGAGCTGAGCCATCAGCACCGCCCCGGCGGTGACGACGACGCAGGCCGGGAGGTGGCGCTTCGCTCGGCCACTCGGGACCACGAGGTCCTCCAGCGCAACCTCGAGGCCCTGCACCACATGGCCACCGGCGACCTGCCCGGCGATGAGCGGCGGCACAGCTCAACTGTCCTC
>DATCAV010000139.1:0-12544 GCA_036512415.1 Candidatus Dormiibacterota bacterium
CGGGCGCCTGGGCGCCGTCTTCTTCCAGTTCCCCCCGTGGTTCCTGCCTTCATCGCGCTCGCTCGCCTATATCGAGCAGGTCCAGGAGCGCATGTTTGGATTTCAGGTCGCGGTCGAGCTGCGCAAGCCGGAATGGATGGACGCCCGCCACCGCGACGGCACCCTCGCGTTCCTGCGCACGCGCGACATTCCTTATGTCGCGGTCGACGTGCCGCCGGGGCACAAGACGAGCATGCCCCCGGTATACGAGGTCACCTCCAGCAAGCTCGCCGTCGTGAGATTTCACGGGCGAAACCACGAAACATGGGACCTAAAAGGGGCGCCGCCAAATTTACGGTTCCGCCACGATTACAAGGACGAGGAGCTGCAGGAGTGGGTTCCCCGCATCAAGGAGATGGAGCGCTCTGCCAAAGAGGTGCACGCGATCATGAACAACAACTACTCCAACTATTCGGTCAAGAATGCGCACCGCCTGGAGGAGCTCCTCGCCGCCTGGCAGAAGTAAGTGCCAGTTCACGCCCCTCTCCCTGGCCCTCTCCCCCCGGGGGGAGAGGGTACTAGTGCCTTTCTTGCAGGCCTGTGCCGCTCAGGTGGGGGGATTTCAGACGCCTCGCCTCGCCCAGGCCGTGATCCATCAGGCCTCCGAGCAGCGGTTCCGCGAGATGGGCGAGACGCAACGGCATCACGATTGCGTCGCGTCGAGGGAACTGGGCGGTCCTGACGATGAGGTTCGCCACCCAGGACGCCGAGTACATCGGGCCCACAGGCATCTCGGTCGAATCGAAGAATTCAGTGTCGGTCACGCCTGGATAAACGACGCACACCTTCACACCGGTTCCAGACAGCTCGCCACGCAAGGCGTGCGACAGGCCGACGACGGCGTGCTTCGTCGCCGAGTAGACCGCTGAGTACGGCGACGCCCGAAAGCCGACTACCGAAGAGACGTTGATGATCACGCCGCTCCGCCTCGCCAACATCGATGGCAACGCCGCCTGCGTGGTCGTGATCAGACCTTTCAGGTTGGTCGCCAACAGCTCCTCGACCTTGTCTTCCGGCATCTCGTGTAGGCGCCCCATCCAGCCAACTCCCGCGTTATTCACGAGAACGTCGATGCGTTCGTGATCGCGCAGGGCCGCCGCCACGAATGCGCGCGCATCCGCCGATTGGCCGACGTCGAGGCGGCGCACGCTCACGTCGGGCGACCCTTGCTCGAGGCACATCTTCGCGACCGCGTTGAGCCGGTCCAGCCGGCGCGCTCCGAGGGCGAGTCGCGCCTTCTTCTTCGCGAAAGCGAGCGCTGTCGCCTTGCCGATGCCGCTCGAGGCGCCCGTCACGACGACCACGGAGTTCTTCAAGCGCATGTTCGTAGCTTAGGTGGGCCGTAGAATCCGACCATGAAGGCGCTGACCTTTCAAGGCGAGGGCGACGTCAAGGTCACCGATGTGCCCAAGCCGAGCATCAAGGGTTCCGGCGACGCTCTCGTGAAGGTCACGCTTGGCGCTGTCTGCGGTTCCGACCTGCACATCCTCCACGGCCACACCCCGATCAACCAGGGGGCTGTTCTCGGCCACGAGTTCGTGGGCGTGATCGAAGAGGTTGGCGGTGAGGTCAAGCGATTCAAGCCGGGCGATCGTGTCGTGGCCAGCTTCTTCACCTCATGCGGCCACTGCGCCCTCTGCCGGAAGGGGTGGTTCAACCAGTGCGTGGACAAAGGGACCTTCGGCCATGGGGAGTATTTCGGCGACCTGGGCGGCGGCCAGGCCGAGTACGTGGTCGTGCCTCATGCCGACCACTCCATGGAACCGATACCTGCCGCTCTTTCCGACGAGCAGGCGATCTTCGTGGGCGACATCCTTTCCACCGGTTTCTTCGGGGCCGAGAGGGCTGAGATCAAACCGGGGGACGTCGTCGCCATAGTCGGCGCCGGCCCCGTCGGGCTGATGGCGACGATGTGCGCGCAGCTGTTCGGGCCGTCACGCACCTTCGTCGTCGACATGGTGGATTCCCGGCTGGAGATCGCCCAGGGCCTGGGCGGCATCCCGATCAACGCTTCGCAGGTCCATCCCGTGGAGGCGATCCAGGGCTATACGGGCGGCATCGGCGCCGACGCCAGCATCGAATGCGTCGGTCTGCTCTCGGCCGTCGACACCGCCATCAACAGCGTTCGCGGCGGAGGGACGATCTCTATGGTGGGCGTCCCCAGCGCAGTCCTGGGCGACTTTCCCTACATGACGATGTGGATGAAGTCGCTCACCTTTCGCGCCGGCTGGTGCAACGTCCAGGCGTACATGCGCCCGCTGCTCGACCTCATCGCCGCGGGCCGCCTCCAGCCGGACTCGATCATCAGCCACCGCATGAAGCTCGACGACGCCGAGGAGGCCTACCGGATGTTCGACGCCCGCGAAGCCACCAAGATCGTCCTCCGCCCCTGAGCTAGGTCCTGGCCGTGGCCCCCTGGTCGATCGCCATCAGGTAGCCACGCGCGCGCTCGGTCAGCGGGTACCGGTTCTCGAGCTCGTGGAAGGCGGCCCCGTGGTCGCTGTGCTCGAGGTGGGACAGCTCGTGGACCACGAGGTAGTCGATCACCCAATCGGGCAGGGAGGCTGCGCGCGTGGCGATCCTGATCGCGCCGGTGGTGAAGGTGCAGCTTCCCCAGAGGTGCGACATGTCGGCAAATGCGATCGAGGTCCATCGCAACCGCCCGCCGAAATGCCGCTCGTTCAGCACCCGAGCGCGGGTGCCGAGCTTGGCGTCTGACGGCTGGGCTCGTTCCATGCGCTTCGCGATACGGGCGCGCATCTCCTCCGCCCATCGCTCACGCTCGACGTGCGGCATCCAATCGGGCACGAGCAGCTCGAGGACGCCCGAGCGGAGCCGGGCGGC
Organism: Candidatus Dormiibacterota bacterium; assembly: GCA_036512415.1. Classification (GTDB taxonomy): domain Bacteria; phylum Chloroflexota; class Dormibacteria; order Dormibacterales; family Dormibacteraceae; genus Palsa-872. The sequence continues at coordinate 2,884 of DATCAV010000139.1, forward strand.
AACAGTGCGCCGCCGCCGGCGGCTTGCGACTATGCGGACTGGTGGCGCGAACTGGTGTGGGTTTGTTTCCAGGACGTTGTGCTCCGTCTAGTGCTGTGACGTTTCGGCGATTGTAAGGGGGCTGGCGCACATAAGGGGCCGTGCCTGTTAAGGGTGCCCAAGCCAGCGGGGCGGCCTCACACGCGCGCGTCCTCATCCCGCCAGGCGGGGAGGAGGTCGTAGGTCGGCCTGGCGTCGGACCTACTAGCATTGCGGCCAAGCGTGCCTAGAAGCCTCGTCGTCGGAAATGGCAATGTGCTCGTGGGCTTCGACGCCAACTACTCGGTTCGCGACATCTACTTCCCGCGGGTCGGCGACGCCAACCAGACCATGGGCAACGTCTGCCGGACGGGCTTCTTCATCGACGGTAAGTTCGCGTGGGTCGAAGACCCTGGCTGGGAGCGGCAGCTCGGCTATGCGGAGGACTCGCTCGTCACCGCGGTCACCCTCAAGAATCCCCGCCTGGGGATCACCGTCAAGTTCGAGGACTTCGTCGACCTGGCGCGCAACTGGTTCATCCGGAACGTCGAGGTGTCGAGCGAGACGGGCTTCACCACCGGCCGTGTCTTCTTCCATTACGACTGGTACATCGAGGGCGCGGACCTCGGCAACACAGTTGCTTACGACCCGCGTCATAAAGCGGTCATCGCGTACAAGGCGAATCGCTACTTTCTGGTCGGCGGGGATGCCGGGCCCGGTTTCGGCATCGACACGTGGGCGAATGGCAAGAAGGGCGGCAGCCTCGCCGGGACGTGGGTCGATGCCCAGGACGGCGAACTCGGCAGAAATCCGATCGAGCAGGGCTCTGTCGACTGCACGGTCGGTTTCAACCTCGTGCCCGTCGCGCCGGGCGGCCCATGCGCCGTCACGCATTGGGTATGCATGGGCGCGCGGCTGAGCGAGGTGACCGTGTACGGCCAGGAGCTGATCATCGGCAAAGGGCCCGACACATACCTGGGACGCACCCTCACCTACTGGCAGGTGTGGTCCGAGAAGGACCACCGGCATATCGACGAGGAGCTTGGTTCCGAGGTGACCAAGCTATACCGCCGCTCGATCCTGACCGCGCGCACCCATGTCGACAACCACGGCGCGATCATCGCGGCCACCGACTTCGATATCACCAAATTCGCGCGTGACACGTATGCGTATGCATGGCCCAGGGATGGGGCCCTCGTGGCGAACGCCCTTGATCGGGCCGGGCACGAGGACGTCACCCGGAACTTCTTCACCTACTGCCAGCAGTGCCTGGTCGAAGAGGGATTCTTTCTCCACAAGTACACGGCGTACGGGCTGCCGGGCAGCTCGTGGCTTCCGTGGGTCGATCGCGAAGGCAACATCACCCTGCCGATCCAGGAGGACGAGACGGGCCTGGTGATCTGGGCGCTGTGGCAGCACTACAGGATCCACCGCAACCTGGATTTCATCGTCGGGCTCTACACCACCCTCGTCGTGCCGGCCGCGGACTGGATGGTGTCTTACGTCGACGAGAAGAGCGGCCTCATCAAACCGTCTTGGGACCTTTGGGAGGAGCGGTGGGGCGTCCACGCCTTCACCGTCGGCGCCGTTTGGGGCGGGCTCGACGCCGCCCGCAGCTTTGCCGAGCTTTTCGGCGACGTCGGCAGCTTCGTGCGCTATCGCGATGCGGCTGAGCGGTTGCGGGAGGCCACCGACACTAGCCTCTACAGCCCCGACCTCGGCCGGTTCGTCCGAAGGGTCGCCGTCGAACAGGACGGCACGCTGACAGTCGACATGGTCAACGACAGCGCGATCTACGGGCTCTGGCGGTTCGGCATGTACCAGCCCGATGAGCCGCGCATCGTGCAGACGATGAAGGCGATCAGCGAAGAGCTGGCCAATCGCGGTCCGGCCGGAGGCATCGCCCGCTACCGGGACGACTACTACTTCAAGGTCGACCCTGACACCAAAAAGGTGCCCGGCAACCCCTGGTTCATCTGCACGCTGTGGCTGGCCCAGTGGTACATCGCCACCGCCAAGACGGCGCACGACCTGAAGTCGGCCCGCGAGATCATCAACTGGGTTGTCACCCATCAGCTGCCGGGCGGGTTGCTCTCCGAGCAGCTCGACCCCAACACGGGCACGCCCCTCTCGGTCTCACCGTTGACGTGGTCGGCAGCGGAGCTGATCTCCACGGTCGACGAGTTCTGCAAGCGGTCGGAGCGGGTGCGCCGCTCGGCGCTGTCGACGGTGCCTCCGATGCCAGCCAAATCCACCTAACCCGTCTTCGTCGTCCGGGCTGGCGTGGCAGGGTTGGCCGGGGTCTCCCCGGCCATGACTTTGTTTCTTGCCCTCCCAATCGGGGCGTGGAGAGACTAATTCGTAATGAATCCAATCCCGGGAAGGAGAGCAGCCACGCGCGAAGCGTCTGGCGATGAGAGGGAACAGTCTGGTTCCCTCTCATAAGGCGGCTCGCCGCCTAGAGCGGAATGTTCCCGTGCTTTCTCGGTGGCCGCTCCACCGTCTTGCGCAGGCACAGCTCGAGCCCTCGCAACAGCTCACGCCGCGTCTCACGCGGCTCGATGACGTCGTCGATGTAGCCACGCTCCGCCGCGACGTAAGGGTTGGCGAAGCGCGCCGTGTACTCGGCGACCAGCTCCTTGCGGCGGCCGGCCGCATCGGGCGCCGCGGCGAGGTCTCGCCTATAGATGATGTTCACCGCCGCCTCGGGGCCCATGACCGCGATCTCGGCGGTCGGCCACGCCAGGTTCAGGTCGGCGCCCATCTGCTTGGGTGACATCACGCAGTAGGCCCCGCCGTAGTCCTTGCGAGTGATCACAGTCAGCTTCGGCACCGTCGCCTCCGCGTAGGCGTATAGGAGCTTGGCGCCGTGGCGGATGATCCCGCCGTGCTCCTGGTCGCGCCCCGGCAGGTAGCCGGGCACGTCGACGAAGGAGATGATCGGGATGCCGAAGGCATCGCAGAAGCGGATGAACCGGGCCGCCTTGACCGAGGCGTTGATGTCGATGGCGCCCGCAAGCACCTTGGGCTGGTTGCCCACGATACCGACGACGTGGCCGCCGAGCCGGCCGAGCCCGACGACGATGTTCGGCGCGAAGAAAGGCTGGACCTCGAAGAACTCGCGGTCGTCAAGCACGCGGGAGACGACGTGGCGCATGTCGTAGGGCTTGTTCGGCGCCTCCGGCACGATCGTCTGCAGCTCCGGGTCGGCCCGCTCCGGGTCGTCGGTGGTCGGCACGAACGGAGGCCGCTCCCCGTTGCTCGAAGGCAGGTACGAGAGCAGCTTGCGGACTCCGGCGGCGCACGCTGCCTCGGTTTTCGGCAAGAAGTGCGCCACGCCTGAAGTCGCGTTGTGGACGTCGCCGCCACCGAGCTCGTCGAACGAGACGTTCTCTCCGGTGACCACGCGGATCACTTCCGGGCCGGTGATGAACATGTAGCCCTGGCCGGCCACGATGAAGATGAAGTCGGTGATGGCCGGGGAGTAGACGGCGCCGCCCGTGCACGGACCCGCGATGACGCTGATCTGCGGGATCACCCCTGACGAGCGCACGTTGCGATAGAAGATGTCGGCGTAGCCGGCGAGGGCCACCACACCCTCCTGGATGCGCGCTCCGCCCGAGTCGTTGATCCCGATGATTGGCACCCGGTTGCGCAGCGCAAGCTCCTGGACCTTGACTATCTTCTCGGCGGTCACCTCACCCAGCGAGCCGCCGTACACGGTGGCGTCGTAGGAATAGACCGCGACCGGACGGCGATCGATCTCGCCGAACCCGGCGACCACGCCATCGCCGGCGATTCGCTTGTCCTCCATACCGAAGCCTTGCGCGCGGTGCGTCGCGAAGACGTCGAGCTCCACAAATGAGCCCTCGTCGAGCAGCATCTCGATGCGCTCGCGTGCTGTCGCCTTGCCCGTTGCGCGTCGCTTGTTGTCCGCGGCGGTGTCCGCGTGGAGAGCCTGGTAACGGCGTTTGCGGTACTGGTTGATCTTCTGCTCGGAGACGGTGGTCGCGATGCGCTCCGGCGCCTCGACTCCCTCCATCGCGGGAGTGGTTCGTCGCACTGGTGTGAGGCTTTTTGGTCTACGGGCGGCCATACGGCATATGGTAGGCGCCGTGCCGAGCCGCCTCAGACAGGCTGCTGCTGAGGTCTTGACGCGGCCTGAGCTCTACTGGGCCCTCGCCGGCGTGTTCTGGCTACGCGTCATCGTCCTCTCCGCGGTGGTGCCTCGCCGACCGGACGCCGAGGGCATGTGGGAGGGCGCTCGCGCGTATCTCACCGACCCTTCGCATCTGTACGACGCGGCGGCCGCCTACCTCGCCCAGACCCACGTCATCGCTCCGCCAGGCACCCTCGCCGCGTTCGTCAGCCCGCCTCCGATCGCGGTTCTGGCCGTACCCATCGCGCTGCTGCCCCGAAGCGTGGGCGTTGAGGTCTGGACGGCCATCGACGCAGTCGCGGTCTTGTTCGGACTGCTGCTCCTGTATCGAACCCTCGCGATCACCAATCGATTGGCGCAACCGGCGTTCTGGCTCATCGCTGCGTACTTCCCGCCTCTGTTCGCCGACATCAGCGCCGGGCAGCGTGGCGGCGTGATCCTGCTCGGGGCGATGGCATCGATCTGGTTCGAGTCGCGCAAGCCGGCGCTCGCGGGGGCGGTCGGCGGCCTCGTCGCGGCCCTGAAGTACTACCCCGCAGCAATGGTCATCGGCGCGCGACCGGCGCATCGCGTGCGCTACGCGCTCGCTCTTGGCGCGGTGCTCGTGGTCGTCACTGCGCTCACGTTCATTCCGCTGGGTGCGAATGGTCCCGTCTTCTACTACCAGCACGTGCTGCTGCCTTCGCTGGCTTCGCACAACCCGGATTGCGCCTACGACTCGGTGCGCACGTTGTTCGCCCGCACGATCGGCGGCGAGCCTTACCTTCTGCCGAGCGGCAGCGGCGTCGTAGCCGTGACGTCGCCCTTGCACCTGGCCACGCTGGCGCTCGTCCTCTCTTATGCGAGCGCCCTGCTGTTTGCCGCGGGGGCAGCCTGGGCGGCGTGGCGCAGCGGCTGGAACCCCGCGTACGGGATGGCCGTCGGCTTTGCCCTTGGGGCGTTGATCCCGAACGAGGTATGGCCGTACCAATGGCTGCCGCTGCTCCCGCTCGTGCTCCTGGTCGCGGTACGCGCGATCGAGAGGCGGCGATGGCTGACCCTGGGCCTCCTCGGGGTTTGCCTGCTTGGCTTCTACCGCCAGCCCTGCGACCTGATCTTTCCGAACCTGTGGACTGTTGCCGCAATTGGGGTCTTCGTGTTGGCGCTATGGGAGAATCACCTTTTCCGTTCTGAGGTCTCATCGACCTCGCGTTCCGAGTGAGGGAGGAAGTACATGCCGCTGAACGCTGAGGTCAGTTTCACGTGGGTGGGCCACGGGACCTGGAAGGTGCGCAGCGCCAAGTGGAAGGAAATCATCATCGATCCCTGGGTTATGAACAACCCGGTGGCCCCCGAGAATCTGAAGAAGGTCGAGAAGTGCGACCTGATGCTCATCACCCACGGCCATTTCGACCACGTCCATGACGCGCTCGAGATCGCCAAGGCCCACAAGCCCAAGATCGTCAGCAACTTCGAGATCACGAGTTGGCTGGGCTCGAAGGGCGTTGACGCATCGACAAGCTCGTGGGCTCGGGGGTAAAGGTGCTCGACATCAAGCCCGGCGACATCGTCTAACGTGGCCAAGCGGCGCCGCAGAAGAAATGTAATTGGGGCCTCCGCCACCTGGATGGCTAAGGCGATCAGGTCAGGTCGGATGTCGTCCGAGGAGATTGTCAGCGCGCACATAGAGCAGATCGGTGCGATGAACCCGCACCTGAACGCAGTCGTGCGCACCGAAGGTCACAAAGCGCTCATCCAGGCTCGGGCCGCCGACCGCCACATTACGCGCGGCGCCAAGCTCGGACCCCTCCACGGGGTGCCGTTCACCGTGAAGGACATCTTTGACACCGCCGGCGTGGTCACGACAGCCGGATTGCGCAAACTCGCGGATAACGTCCCGACGAAGGACGCCACGGTGGTGGCGCGCATGCGAGCCGCCGGCGCGATCATGATCGGCAAGACCAACTGCCCGCCAGGCGGCATCGGCGACGACAGCGCGAACTCGATGCACGGCGGCACGCGAAACCCGTACAACCTCCAGCGGTCGCCGGGCGGCAGTAGCAGCGGTGAGGCCGCGATCATCGCAGCCGGGGGATCGCCCATTGGCATCGGCAGCGACTCCGGCGGCAGCATTCGGCTCCCGGCCCACTTCTGCGGCATCGCCGCCCTCAAGCCCACCGCGGGGCGCGTCCCGAGCACTGGGGGCTATGAGCTGGTCGGCGGGCTCACCGACCCCCGCAGCCAGGTCGGGCCGATGGCGCGCTTTGTCGACGACTTGTGGCTGCTGCTGCCGATCCTGGCTGGGCCTGACGGCGTCGACTCGGGCGTGATCCCGATGCCCCTCGCCAAGCGGCTGGGCGCCCTCAAAGGCTTGAAGGTTGCGTGGTACGCCGACGATGGCATCACCAAGCCGACGAGGGCGACCTCCGCCGCCGTACGGGCCGCCTCCGTCGCCCTCCAGAAGGCCGGCTGCAAAGTCACGCAGGCGCGCCCGCCCGGCCTCGACGAGGCGCGGGAGGTGACACTGGGCTACTGGGGCCGCAAGCGCATCGCCACCGAGCGACTGTTCCTGCGGTGGGACGGTTTCCGGAGCGGCCTGCTCGCGTTCATGGCGGACTACGACCTCATCCTCAGCCCTGTGGCCGCCGGCCCTGCGCCGGAATACGGGGCCAAGTCGAGGCTCGAGAATCAGTTCAGCTACACGATCCCGTACAGCCTGGGTGGCAATCCATGCGCAGTAGTCCGCGCCGGCACCTCGCCCGAGGGCTTGCCCATCGGCGTGCAGCTCGTGGCGCGCAACTGGTGCGACGACGTGGCCCTGAGCGCTGCCAAGGCAATCGAAAAATCGTTGGGAGGTTGGAAGGCTGCTAGCGTGATCCCGTGAAGTTCCGGTACTCGCGTTGGGACGGGACCCAACGGCTGGAAGACCTCGACGCCGGGGACGTGCTCGATGCGCTCTCGGATGACCTGATGAACTACGGCGACCTGAACGCCGCACTCCAGCGGCTGCTTCGATGGGGATCGCCCAACATGCCTGGCCTCGAGCAGCTGTTGAAGCAGCTTCGCGAGGCGCGCGAGCGCGAGCTCGGCCGTTACAACCTCGACTCGACGGTGGAGCAGCTGCGCGAAAAGGTGCAGGAGGTGATCGACACCGAGAAGAAGGGAATCGAGCGCCGCCTGAACGAGTCGCAGACCGCTGAAGCGAAGAAACTGATGGAGCGCATCGCGCGCCAGCGCAACGAGCAGCTGGACCGGCTGCCCGACGATCTTGGCGGCCAGGTCAAGGGTTTGCGGGATTACGAGTTCGTCGACGACGAGGCGCGCCAGAAGTTCGAGGAGCTGATGCAGGGCCTGCAAAAGCAGATGGTCGACCAGATGTTCCAGGGCATGAAGGGCTCGATCCAGCAGATGCAAGGCCAGGACCTGACGCGAGTGCGCGACATGGTGCGCGAGCTGAACAAGATGCTCGAGCAGCGCATGGAGGGACGGACGCCCGACTTCAACGGGTTCATGGAGCGCTACAGCGACATGTTCCCGCCCGGCATCAACAGCCTGGACGAGCTGCTGGAGCACCTGCAGCGGCAGATGGCCCAGATGCAGTCCTTGCTCCAGAGCATGAGTCCCGAAGCGCAGGAAGAGCTGCGCCAGATGATGGACGCGGTGCTCCAGGACGATTCGCTTCGCCTCGAGCTCGCGAGGCTTTCCGGCTTCATGCAGGCGATGATGCCGCCCTCAGAGCTGTCCGAGCACTATCCCTTCTTTGGTGAGGATCCGCTCTCGATGGGCGAGGCGATGGGTCTCATGGAGCGGCTCCAGCAGATGGATCGCCTCGAATCGCAGCTGGAGCGCGGCAGCTTCCGGCCCGACGACGTCGACCGCTCGCTCGCGCAGGAATTGCTTGGCGACGAGGCCAGGCAGGCGATCGACCAGCTGCGCAAGCTGACCGACGTGCTGGAGAAAGCGGGCTACGTCGAGCACAAGGGCCGGCGCATGGAGCTCACTCCGCGCGGCATGCGGCGGATCGGCCAGTCGGCGCTCCGCGACGTCTTCGACCAGCTCAAGAAGACACGCATGGGCCAGCACCAGCTGTGGCGCGGCGGCCTGGGCAACGACGCATCCGACGAGCTCAAGGAGTACGAGTACGGCGACCCGTTCCTCCTCGACCTCAAGGAGACCCTGTTCAACTCACTCGTGAGGGAAGGGCCGAAGCTGCCCGTGAAGATGGAGGCGAAGGACTTCGTGGTCCACCGCACCGAGCACGTGACGCAGGCATCGACAGTCCTGATGATCGACATGAGCCGATCGATGTTCCTGCGAGGCTGCTTCCTCGCCGCGAAGAAGGTCGCGATCGCACTCGACTCGCTGATCCGCAGCCAGTACCCGCGCGACTCGCTTTACGTGGTGGGTTTCTCCAACTACGCCGTTGAGCTCAAGCCGCAGGCGCTGCCGCAGCTCGCGCTAAACGACTACGTGTACGGGACCAACATGCAGCACGGCTTCCAGCTCGCCCGATCGTTGCTGGCGAAGCACCGTGGCAATCGCCAGATCATCATGATCACGGACGGTGAGCCGACCGCCCATCTCGAGGACAACGGGCGGGCGTACTTTGCCTATCCGCCGACCTTCAAGACCATCCAGCAGACCCTGCGTGAGGTGAGGCGGTGCACCCGCGACCGGATCGTCATCAACACCTTCATGCTCGAGCGCGGCCCTTACCTCACGGAGTTCATCAACCAGATGACGCGCATCAACAAGGGGAGGGCTTTTTTCGTGTCGCCGGACCGTCTCGGCGAGTACGTGCTGGTCGACTACGTGAGCGGCAAGCAGCGCCGTCGAGCGAGCACGAAGCGCTCACGAATCGCGTAAGTGCTTGCTGACAGGCCTCTGCGCCAGGTCCCTATGATCAACTGAGTGCCCAACAGGGATAGATCTGCGCCCGAACGCCGCAACCTGAACGCGGCTGCCCTCTACGAGCATGCGATCAGGCGCGAGGAGGCGGTGATCGTGTCCACCGGGGCCCTGACCGCCGAGACCGGCCACCACACGGGCCGCTCGCCGAAGGACAAGTTCTTTGTCAAGGAACCCACGAGCCAGGAAGCCATATGGTGGGTGGCCAATCAGCCAATTGCACCGGACAAGTTCGACGGGTTGCTGCAGCGCGTCGACGAGTTCTGCGACAGCCACGAAGTGTTCACCCAGGACGTTTTCGCCTGCGCCGATGCGCGGTACCGGCTGCGAGTGCGCGTCGTCAGCGAGCTCGCCTGGCACAGCCTCTTCGCCCACAACCTCTTCATCCGGCCGAACGCGGACGAGCTGCTCAATTTCGAACCCGACATCGCGGTGATATCGGTGCCCTCAGTGAAGGCTGATCCGAAGCGCGACGGGACCCGAAGCGAGACATTCATCCTGGTGAACCTCGCTCGTCGCATCGTCATCATCGGCGGCACCGAATACGCGGGCGAAATCAAGAAATCCATCTTCACCGCGCTCAACTACTTTCTGCCG
>DATCAV010000140.1:0-6474 GCA_036512415.1 Candidatus Dormiibacterota bacterium
TGCGCGTACTGGTAGTCAACGCCGGATCGAGCTCGCTCAAGGTGAGCCTGGTCGGACCGGACGATGCAATTCTCGCCACGCGCGAATTTGACGCAAAAGGCGGGCGCTTCGAAGACGAGCGACTGAGAGAGGCAGTCAGCACGATGGACGGGTTCGCAGCAATCGGCCATCGCGTGGTTCACGGCGGCTCGCGCTATTCCGCACCCGTGCGAATCCGCCCTGAGGTGGTCGATTACCTGGCGACGATCACCGACCTGGCCCCCCTGCACCTGCCGGCGGCACTCGCAGGAATCGCCGTAGCCGGGAGGGCGTTTCCCGAAGTCCCAGCGATCGCCTGCTTTGACACCGCTTTCCACTCGCAGATGCCGGCGGAAGCATCGACTTACGCCATCCCGGAGGAGTGGCGAGAGCGTCATGGGATTCGTCGTTATGGCTTTCACGGCTTCTCACACTCGTACTCCGCACGCATGGCCGCGCAGCTGCTCCGCAAACCAGAGGGCGAGTTGCGCGTTGTCACATGCCACCTCGGCGCCGGCGCCTCGCTCGCAGCCGTGTCGGGCGGCCGCTCGGTGGACACCACGATGGGGTTCACGCCGCTCGAGGGCCTGGTGATGGCGACCCGTTCCGGCAGCGTCGACCCGGGAATCCTGCTCTGGCTCGAAAGACACGAAGGTTTGACCGAACCTGAGCTCAACGATGCACTCGATAGGAGATCCGGCTTGCTCGCGTTGGCCGGCACCGGTGACATGCGGGAGCTTCTGCTGCACGCCTCATCGGGCGACGCGAAGGCGTCGCTCGCGTTTGGCGTCTACGTTCACCGACTTCGCGCGTGCATCGCGTCGATGGCCGCCGCGATGGGTGGTCTCGACGCTGTCGTCTTCACGGGCGGGGTGGGCGAAAATGCACCAGCCGTTCGCGCGGCGGCGGCAGATGGTCTCGGTTTTCTCGGCCTGGCGATCGACCCGACGCTGAACGCTGCGGCCTCCAGTGACGCCGACATCAGCGTTCACAACGCGTCCGTACGCACCCTGGTGATCCATGCGCACGAGGATATCGAGGTGGCTCGCGACGTTCGCGCGGTGCTGTCAAGCAGCTCCCAGGGCGGCGTTCGGGGGGACTAAGGTCCCGGCCCAGAGGGGACTACCAGCCCTGCCGACGGTTCAGAATGGAGTTCAGACTGGCGCTCAACGTCCACTTGATTGGAGAATTTCGACTATGGATTCGCCTGCGACCTACCTTCACTGGGGATTCATCTACATCTCGTGGCCGAACCTTCTTGTCATCCTCGGGATGATCGTCCTGTTCGCGATCGCGATGATCGCTCCGTTCCCACACTCGGAGGGGACTGACGATGTCAACGCAAAGTAAGCCCGCGAGCTGGACGCTACGCGTCCGCCAGGCCATCGACCGCCACCTGCCGATGGACCACCTGCTCCCGGACCGCCAGCCCTATTACGTCGGCTCGTGGGTCTACGTCTTCGGCGTGGTCACGATCGCCGCGCTCGTCTGGGTCGTCGTCAGCGGCGTGGTGCTGTCGTTCTTCGGGCCGCAGTGGTGGCATGACTCCAGCGTCGGTCGATTCTTCAACAGCCTTCACTTCTGGGCCGTACAGCTGTTCTTCCTCTTCATGGTCCTTCACCTGTGGGGCCAGTACTTCATGGCGGGATGGCGCCACGGCCGGGCGGCGACGTGGATGATCGGCGTGGTCATCTTCGGCACCAGCATCCTGACTGCATTCACCGGCTACCTGTCACAGCAGAACTTCGACGGGCAGTTCATCGCTCTCGAGGCTAAGGACGCGATGAACTCGGCAGGCGCCGGAGCCTTCTTCAACGTCTTGAACTTCGGCCAGATGTACGGGCTCCACGTGATGCTGCTGCCGATTGGCGTGACTTTCCTGGTGGTGGCGCACATCGTCCTGGTGCGGGTGCGCGGCGTCGTGAAGCCTATAGACGCCGAAGGGGGTGCGCGGTCATGAAGAAATCGATGGGCGAGACCCAGGAGGAGTACTACCGCGGCGTCCGAATGGTGCCCTATGACCTCGTCAAAGAGCTCGCCATCGCGCTCGCCGGTTTCGGCGTGCTCGCCATTGTCCTTGCGGCCTTTCTTTCATCTCCTGACGTCCCCCCCGTGACCATCGCCACGTGGTCGCAAACCGATCCTGTCGACTTTGTCACCACCGCGACCGGCGAGCTTGCCGGCACGACCGGGAGCGCCGGATACGGGCAGCCGTACAACTCGACGCCCGACGCGTACCAGAGGTGGGGCCCGATCGCGCCTCAGGCTTGGTTCGGCGTGCGCATCCCGGTCGACTCGGCCAATGCGTTTGTGATGGAGCCCCTGAAGCGCGCGACCGTCGGCGACACCACGCTCGGTGCGGCGCTGAGCAAGTGGGAGGGCGCGACCGCAGACCAGCAGGCCAAATGGCTCGATGCCTACACGACAGCGTTGCCCGACGCCACCCTCGCCGACGGCAAGGTTGCTGTCGTCGACGGAGATTACGGACCGTTGCCGGCGATGATGTCGAACCTTTTGGGGGTGGCCCAATCCGGCGGTCTTGACGGCCTGCTGGTCATAAACGGGCGTTTTTACCAGACCGACTACACGCAGCCGCTTCTCTTCATAGGCGACAGCGGATACCTCGAAGGCCTCGTCGCAGATGCCAACCTGGCAGGCGACAGGTGGGGCGTGATGAATGAGACGGGCCAGTACCCCGGCCAAACGTGGCTCTGGCTCTTCAGCTTCTGGTACCAGGTCTTCCCGTTCACGAGCGACTCTGGCTTCCTTGGGCTGAACGCAGGCAACGCCGACCTCGGGATCATCCTCATCATGACGGTCCTCACGATCCTGCTCGCGCTCGTGCCATTCATCCCGATCCTGCGTGACATCCCACGGTGGCTGCCGCTACACCGCCTGATATGGCGGGGCTACTACGCGTCGAAGACCAGCACGCCGGCTCGCACCTGACCTGAGGACGCTGAGGCTGCTCTAGCGAGGCGGGGCCGAATCCTTGCTGCGGAGCGCCGCGGCGAGCTCGTCAGCCACGTCCTTGAAGGTCTCCGCGAGGGCCGAGCCGAAGGATCTCGCCGCCTGGCGCGTGCCTTGCCGTACGTCCGGATCCCGGGTGGCGCGTCCAAGCGCCTCGAACACCTCATCGGCGGCCTTGCCCAATTTGTTCAAGGATGTTTGGAGATCGGCGTCCTCGGTAGACGCCGGCTCGTAATGGCGGCGAAGCTCATCGCGGAGCGATCTCATGTCGGCCTGGAACTGGTCCCAGGCTGTCTGAACTTCGGTTTTAGGTGTGCTCATTGGCTGTCTCCTTATGGCCAAAAGGTACGGCGGATCGGTGCGCAGCAGCCCCTGCTGTGGGCCCCGGACCGTAAGTGACCTTCGGCCCTTTGAAGCCTGTCATGCGTGCCGCTTAATGGTCATGTCGGGCGCAGATGGTCCATTCGTGACCCGACGGAGGTGATTCGACATGAACAGCATCGTCATTTACGGATCGCGACATGGAAACACCCACAAGATCGCCGAGGCGATCGCGCGCGAATTGCGACGCCACGGTGCCGCTCACCTGTTTTCGGTTGACGACGCGCCTTTGGTGCTTCCGAGGAAGACCAACCTGATGGTGGTCGGCAGCCCCACGGAAGCGCATCGCATGACACCGCCCATGGTCAAGTTCCTCGACCAGCTCGGGAACGGTGAGCTGGAGGGCGTGGCGGCCGCTGCATTCGACACCCGGCTGCGCTGGCCGCGCTGGCTCTCGGGCTCAGCCGCCGCCGGCATCACGGCCAGGCTGCGCCAGGCGGGCGCCGAGGTCATCGACCCCGAGGGGAGCTTCGTCGTCGCCGGGAAGTACCCCGTCCTCGAACACGGGGAGCTCGAGCGCGCCGCTGAATGGGCTGCCACGCTGGCGGGAAAGGTCGAGTCGCGGGTTCCAGCTGGGGCCATCCGCTGACAGCGGGGAACGACCGGGGTGTCCAGCCGGCTGGTCTCTCGCCAGGCTGGCACCCCGGTTGGTACCATCCACGATGGTCTGCCAATCAGGCGCCGAACCTTAGGCGCTCCGCCTCATCGGAGGAAACAGGTCCGAGGGCCACGTCGATGGGTGGCCGGGCGGACGTCGCAACCTGTCGCCGGCTCCTGATGGCAGCTCCCTGAGGAGGTTTCCGACCTCGGCCTTGCGAAGAGCTGCGCTCGTCGTCCGTACCGCGGTCTTGACGACCTCATGCGCTCGCCTGCGGCTCATGTAGTTGAACCCCATGACCCTCAGATCCTCAGCACTCGGCTCCAAGAGAAGCACGCGTTTACCAGCCTGTTGAAGAGAGCGGATTTCCCGATCGAGGATGACTCGATTGTCACCTCTGACAAAGCTCGCGACAGACCCGCTTGCCTCGAACCAGCGCCCGCGATGTGGCGAGGACATCGGGTTCAGGCAAACGACCAGCTCGGCGTCGCTCGACATGACCAGATCGAGGTTGGCGGGCGAGTACAGACCGCCGTCGATGTAGCGCCGACCGCCGATGGTGACTGGGAAATAGAAGCCGGGAATGGCGCATGAAGCCGCGACGGCGTCGGCCAGGTCGGCTCGAGGAGCCGCCGGCCGGCCGAATACGACCCTGGCGCCCGTGTGATAGTCGATGGCGACGATCCAGACGTTCGGACGAGAGCACCATCCGCTCGGAACCAGCGTGCGGATCGCCGCTTTCAACGGCTCGGTGGAGACCACGCCGTGGGGCAGCCACGCAACGATTCCCATCGGCCCGTACTTCCATGGCTCGCGCAGGCTGCGCAGGGCAAGGCCGGGCGAACCGAGGACCGGCCGCGGAAAGCTCCAGTGCAGCCTGATATCAGAACCGAATCTGTCGCCTCCGCGTCCAAACTCGGGGAGCCCATCCAGCTGTTGGCCTTCCGCGTATGCCCGGAGGAGCCACGGCGGCACCGCTGACGCGAGCAGACCCGCAATCATCGCGCCGGCGGAGGTACCCACCACGTAGTCGGCGCAGCCCGGATCCCAACCTGTCTCAGCGGTGATCGCGTTAAGGGCGCCGATCATCCAGGCGCCGCCGACGAGGCCTCCTCCCGAGAGGACCAGCGCGGTGCGTGCCGGTTTCGCGGTCATGAGTCCACCGTAGGAAGCCACGCCCACCGGTAGAAGGGTCTTCAGGCCCTCGCCGAGGCGGCCGCGCAGCCCTTCGACGCCATCAAGGGCGCCGTGCGCGAGGGGTATTGCGACCCTCGCGAGCAGGGCCGTGCGGCTCTCATTCCGAAGACCGCCCGCGCCTACGGTGGACTCGAGAGTTCAAGGAGGAAATCGAGATGATGTGGCCTTACAACGACGGCGGGAGCTGGATCTGGATGGGCGCGATGATGCTTCTGTCCTGGGGCGTCGTGGTCGCGCTGGTAATCTGGGCTTTGCGCGCCTTCACTGGAACTAGGAATAGCGGCGACCAGGCCATCGCGACGTTGCGCAGGCGCCTGGCGGCAGGCGAGATCAGCCAGGACGAGTTCGAGAAGACGAAGCGGATCCTGCAGGTCTGACGGCGTTCAGCCGGCAGGAGCTCGCCGTTGGGTGCTCCGGTCCGGCTTGGCCCTGGTGCGCGGCAGCGGGTACAGCCCGAACACCAGCCGCGTAACCGACCAGCGCCGAACGCCGAATTCGTAGATGCCGAGCGTGAGGATTGCCACCGGGACCAGTATCAACAGGAACTTGGGCCAAATACCCAGGTTCCATGTGACCACGAAGGAAGCGATCACGAGCGTCACCGGGTGGCTGATCACGTAAACGGGGAGGACCGATTCCTGGGCGTAGTGCTGGACTCGACTCGGGAAGTTGAGCCAGCGGATGCCCAGATAGGTGACGGCGTGGAGCATGGACCAGACGAACACGCTCAGTAGGAGCGCGTACATCGCCTGCATGGCGGCCGGAGCCTGTGAGTCTACGGCTACGTGAGTCGGAGACAGCAGGGCCAGAACGCCGATGCCCAGCATGGAAAGCACACCACCCGCCAGCAGCCAGTGGATCTGAGCTCGGATCAATGCCTCGAAGCGGCGGTCACTGAAGATCACGGCTCCCCAGAGGAACACAATCGTGTAGGTCGCCACGTCGGCCCAATCCTGGTACTGGGGAAAGCGAGGGCGAAGCAGAATCTGTGAGAGCCCGAGCGGGGCCGCCAGCAATAGGAGGCCCCCAGGCAGGCTCGCCACGGCGACCAGCCAGGACGTCAAGTGCCGCCCGGACCGCCCTCGGAGCCAGAGCAGGGCGGGCAGGCAGACGACCGAGATCACGAACAGGTAGCCGAGGAACCAGAGGTGCAGCCAGTACCGGCTCACGAACTGCAGCGACCACTCGAAGTGGAACTCCCTGAAGAAACCCACATAGAAGGGCCAGAAGGTGTCGAGAGACGGCGGCGGGTTGTGGCTCGAGATGAACCTCTGCAGCGGAGAAAGGATCAGCAGCCCGGGAACCATCGG
>DATCAV010000141.1:0-2791 GCA_036512415.1 Candidatus Dormiibacterota bacterium
AGAGGTGACAGAAAATGTGTTTGAACTGCGGTTGCGGTGAGTACGAGAAGCGTCACAAGCCGTCCGACATAACCATGGACGACCTCAAGGAGGCCGCAAAGGGTCAAAACATGGACATCCGCAAGGCTGCGAGCAACCTGCAAGAAGCGGGTCGAGCAATCGGACAGCAAGGCCACGAGCAGGAAGGCCACAAGCCGGTCTAGCGTTCGTTCTGTCAAGGCGGAAGGGGTTGCTGTCACCAGATGCCTCTTTCGCCTGACTCTGTTCCGTGTCAGCCAGCTTCGCCAGTGCGCCAAATTAACCTCAGCGCGTGGCGTCGTTGGAACATAGTGAGGGGAGGTGTAGCTAAATGAACCGGTTAGCCATGGGTGCGGCGTTGGGCGGCCTCGCCGTCTACCTCTACGATCCGGAGTTGGGCGAGGAGCGACGTGAGCGCCTCTTCTCTCTGTGGCAGGAGAATCGGGGTAGCGCGGTGCAAGCTGGTCGGGCGGTCTCCCAGGCAGCTGAGTCCGCGCGGCCACTGGCTCGCCGCATGACCAAGGCAGTAGGCCGCAGAGAATGGGCGGAGGCTTTCGATCGAGGTCGGCCCCCGATCGGTCTAACCAGGCTTTTCGGTGCCGCTGTCATTGGTGGCACTCTCGTCTACTTCCTGGACCCGGTTGAGGGCGCAGAGCGCCGGCAGCGGTTGCTCTCCGCGGTGGAGGCGGCTCTCCAGGCCGCCCGCCATACGGCTAAGGCTGTTACGCCACACGCTGACCGTGTCAGTGATCAGGTGGCCGACGCCGCCGTCGAGGGCGTCAGGTCCAAGGTCCGCTGACATGAGTGATTGCTACCTTGAGCTATCTATCCACGTCGTGACCCCGGAATGACATCGTTGGCCGCGTCATGGCCTCCTTCACCCTCATGAAAACCAACGACCGCGACAAGGGCGGCACCAGGTCTTCAGGTTCCGAAAGCTGCAAGTCACGACCCGACCGATGGCGCGAGTTTATGCCGACAACGCCTGTATCGGGCGCACCCCCGCTACGGTCAGCGTAATGAAGGTCATCCTGCCGCGATGAACGCGGGCGCAAGGTGACTGCTGTACGGCCTCGTCCTAGAACGCGCTCTGCTGAACTGGAGGCTTAATGGCAAAGAGATCGGTGAGGGACATGCTCAAGGCTCGCGCCTGGAACCGGCAGGTGAGCCTCGCGGACGTTGACCCCGGCGATCACCTCGGAGTCAGGCGCAGGAAGATAGCGGCCGCCCGTGAGAAATACGGTCCCGAGTTGCTGGACCTTCAAGAGCGGCTCTTCGCGGAGAAGAAACAGGCGATCCTGATTGTTCTGCAGGGATTGGACACCAGCGGCAAGGACGGAACGGTCCGCCACGTGATGGCGGCGATGAATCCTCAAGGTGTGCACGTCCGTCCTTTCATGGCACCAAGTGCGACCGAACTTCGTCACCATTTCCTTTGGCGGTTCAAGAAGGAATTGCCGGAGCCAGGCCACATCACCATCTTCAATCGCTCGTACTACGAGGATGTGCTCATCGCCAGGGTAAAGAAGCTGGCCGCGCCCGAAGTGATCGAGAGTCGGTATGCGCAGATAAACCGATTCGAGGCTGGACTTGTCAGATCAAACGTCATTCCCGTGAAAATCTGCCTCCATATTTCAAACGAGGAGCAGCGTCAGCGGCTCCTTGCTCGCCTCAACACACCCGAAAAACGATGGAAGTTCAGCCCCAATGACATTAAAGAAAGAGGTCATTGGGATGAATATCAGGAGGCCTTCAACATGCTCCTGACCCGGTGCTCGACGCCGGTCGCCCCTTGGTACATCGTCCCGGCGGACGACAAGCAGTTCCGCGATTGGGCAGTGTCGCGCGTTCTGCTGGAAACCTTGCGGGCGATGAACCCGAGGGTCCCGATGCCGAAACTCAACGTGCCTAGTTTGGTTCGACAGCTGCCTCCGGTCGACTGACGTCCGGTCCCGTCGACATCGCCGCGCTCGCCAGCACGCATTTGGGGCCTGAATTTCGATGCGAACACGTCATTCCCGGGCGAGCGCGGAGTCTGCGGAATCGTGGGGTGGTCGCGGTAGGGTGGGGCGGTGGCCACCTGCCCGACCCGTCACCAGCCCCGCGCCACTACGCACCATGGTTTCGACCGCCGGGGCCGTCAGAGCTTCGCCTGCCATCCCTGTCATCGGGACTTTACCCACGCCTCCAGCGGCGCCTTCTCGGGCTACCGTTGGCCGCCTGACGTCATCGTGTCCGCGAGGCGCGCCCACGAAACCATCGGAAGCTCGGGGACGGCAGCCAGCGTTCGGGCAGCCACAGCACGAAAGCCGACCAGCCGATGCCGAGCAGCACGCCGCCCAGGACGTCGCTGGGCCAATGGTCGCCGGCCCACACCCTTGCGATGCACGTCAGCACGATCAACGTGACGGCGACGATCCAGAGGATGGGTCGGAAGGCGGGCCTGATCTTCGGAGCGATCGAGACGGCGATCATGAAAGCCATCCAGGTGAAAAAGACTGCATGCCCGCTCGGGAAGCTGAAGCCTGTCGTCGGCGACAGGATGTGGACAAGGTCCGCGGGCGGGCGCTGACGCGAGACCACGAGCTTGATGAGGTTATCGAGCAGGCTGGAGATGCTGCCGATCAACATAAGCCAGCCGGCGCGGCGTTCGAAGATGAAGAGTGCAACCACCGCAACGAGACCGAGCAGTACCTGCCAGATGCCCGCGCTCGCGTTGATGAGCTCCATCGGATAGACGATGGGCCCCCAGTTGAAGCTCTGGATGAACCTG
>DATCAV010000142.1:0-6444 GCA_036512415.1 Candidatus Dormiibacterota bacterium
AGGCTGCCCAGCGCTGGGTTGAAGCAGGCGTCGAACGCCTCCTTCAGCGTCTGTGGCGAGAGCTTCGGCGGTTCCTGCCGGTAGTTGGCAAGGTCGACAAGGCGCGCTATCAGAGCACGAGGGTGCGAGCCGCGCAGCGGCTTCTTGCCGTAGAGGTTGTTGAGGAGATAGCCGATCGCCTTCTCGTCGAAGGCGACGCCCTGTCTGTCGCACTCATACCTGAGGATTCGCCCGAAGGCTTCCGGCGACGGGTTGCCGACGCCGATCTTGTAGGCCATGCGTCGGAGGAAGGCTTCATCGACGAGCTCGGTGGGCGAGAGGTTGGTGGAGAAAACGACCTGGCAGAGGAAGGGCAGCTCGATCTTGCGTCCTGAGGCTGAGAGGTCGAGGTAGTCGACCTTCTTCTCCATCGGCACGATGAAGCGGTTGAGCAGCCGCATGGGTGGCACCTCCTGGCGGCCGAAGTCGTCGATCACGAAAACGCCGGCGTTGGCCTTCCACTGCAGGGGGGCCTCGTAGTAGCGGTTGGAAGAGTCGTAGGTGAGGTCGAGCTGCTGCAGCTTGAGCTCGCCTCCGGCCACCACCACCGGACGGTCGACCTTGACCAGCCGCCTGTCGATTGGCTGGTCGCCCTCGGCGATCTTGTGATAGACGGGGTCGATCACGCGGATGATCTCGTCGCCCACCGAAACCGCGTGGGGGATCTCGATCGGAGCCCCCATGAGGAGCGCCATGCGCTCGGTGATCGTGCTCTTGCCGTTGCCCGGAGCGCCGAAGATGAACAGCGAAGCGCGTGACACCATGGCGCCGCCGATCTGGTCGATGACGTGCTGCTCGAGCTCGAGCGTGCCCAGGGCCTTCTTCAGCGCTGAGTCGGTGACGTTCGCTTTACCCGTCACCTGCGAGCGGACGAGTGAGAGATAGTCCTCGAAGTTGACGGGGCAGGGTCCGAGGTACCTGGTCTGCACCGATGACATCTCAGCGGCCCGCTGGCGACCTGCGCTGGACACCGTGTAGTTCATGCGCACCGGGATCGGGCGGCCTTCCACCGCAGGTTCGTTCGAGAAGCCCAATGTGTCCATCAGCTGCGTCTTCTGAAACTCCTCGATGAGAGGCTGCAGGGTTTCAAACGGCAAGCCCAGCCGCGTCTCGAGCGCAGCGCCGCTCAGCTGATCGGAGAACGCAAGCGTCCGCAGCAGCAGGCTGGCGACAAGGTCGCGCCTGACGTGCAGGTCTTCGATTCGCTTTGGTGCCTCGATCGTCCCGGTCAGCATCGCGGACGAAATATAGCAACCGGCGCTCCGATTGGGCCCCCGCTAGAGTGCGAGCGACTCGGGTGGCGTTCCACGGTTGTGCCCGCCGCGCCCGTAGAATCGGGAACGGCTTTGCCGGAATACGCAGCTCTCGACCTCGAGACGACCGGTCTCGACCCGGCCCGGGACCGAGTGATCGAGGTCGGCGCCGTCGCCTTCACGCCCGATCGCGTCAGCGCGACCCTCGAGCGCCTCGTCGATCCCGGGCGGGCCGTTCCCGATACCGTCCTGCGCCTCACCGGCATCAGGCAGGAGGAGCTTCGTGGGGCGGCGAGCCCCTTCGCGGCCCTGCGGGAGCTCTCCGAGTTTCTGCGCGGCCGCCAACCCGTCGGCCACGGAGCGCGGCTCGATGTCGACTTCCTGACCGCCGCCGGCCTCTGGGACCCTGCCCTGGAGATTCTCGACACGCTCGATGTGGCGCGGATCCTGCTGCCTGGCGCCGCGAGCCACAGCCTGCCGCTGCTGGCCATCGAACTTGGGTTCTCGCAGCCCAGGCCGCACCGGGCGCTTGACGATGCCGACGCCACGCGCCAGCTTCTGCTGCGCCTGCGGGACGAGGCTGCGTCCCTCGACGAGGGATTGAAGGAGTCGATGCTGGCGCTGGTCGCGCCGTACGAATGGTCGGTCGCGCGCTTCTTCGCCGAGGCTTTGTCAGCACCCAACCCTGATCCGGTCCCGGCATCCGCGGCGCGTGCCCACACGTCGGGTTCGGGCAAGGCTGGGCTCCCTCCTGACGATCCCGACCTCGTGGCCGCTTTGCTGGGTCCCGAAGGCCCGCTCGCCGGAGTGCTGCCTGGCTATGAGCATCGCGAGCCGCAGCTCCAGATGCTGCTGGCGGTCGCGCAGATCCAGGCGCGTGGCGGAGCGCTGGTCGTGGAGGCAGGTACCGGCACCGGCAAGAGCCTCGCCTACCTCGTGCCGTCGATCGCGCGCGCTGTCCGTAACGACGAGCGCGTGGTCGTTTCCACCAACACGCACACGCTGCAGGAGCAGCTGATGAGCAAGGACCTGCCGGGCCTGCGCGAGTGGCTGCCTTGGAATTTCACCGCGTGCTTGCTCAAGGGCCGCACCAACTACGTGTCTTTGCGTCGCTGGCGGCGATACCTCGCCGAAGTCTGCCGCGACTCTGAGGAGCTTCGCTTCAAGCTCAAGGTCCTGGTCTGGCTGCATTCGACGGAGAGCGGCGACCGCTCGGAGCTGAGGCTTCACGGCCGGGAAGAGGTCCTATGGGCGCGGATCGCGTCTGACCCACTCGACTGCGTCGGCATTCACTGCACCAAAGAGGATTGCTACGTGCATCGCGCGCGGGCGGAGGCGGAGGCCGCAGACCTCGTGGTGGTCAACCACGCACTGCTGCTGGCGGACGCCGAGGTGGGGGGAAGCCTCCTGCCGCAGTACGACCACCTCGTCATCGACGAGGCACACCACCTGGAAGAGGCCGCGACACGAGGGCTGCGCCAGGAGGTCGATGGCCCCGGCCTGGCCGCGTTGCTCGCTCGTTTGGCCGGCGGCGAGGGCGGACTCCTCGACGACCTTCGCCGCCAGCCGCACCTTGGCGCCTCGGGGGACGCGCTCACTGAGGCACAGCCATTGACGCTGGTCGCGGCGGAGCGGGTCCGAGAGCTGTTCGAGGCTGCGGTGGCCTGGGTGGGCGCTCGACTCAACGACGCCGAGCGGCGGGACGACTCGCTGCGCTTGACGCCGGCGCTTCGACAGGACCCGGGCTGGGAGCGAATCAGGGTGGCCGGGGAGAACGCGGCGACGGCCCTGGCAGCGCTTGACGGCGTCCTTCGGAGGGCGGTGAGCGGTTCGCGCGATTGGCTCGGCGGCGTCGAGCCCGACCAGGGCGTGAGGGAGCTCGAGATCATTCGCGGCCGCCTCCACGGCGCCGCCGAGCTGTTGGGCGAGGCTCTCCTCAGCCCTGATCTGAACCGTGTCTATTGGTTCACGCTCTTCGCCCGCACCGACAACCTCGTCCTGCGCGCCGCACCGATCAACGTCGGCACCCTGCTGCGCGAACGCGTGTACACCCAGCGCCGATCGACAGTTTTCACTTCGGCGACGCTGGCGGTCGGGGGCACGTTCGATTATTTCCGCTCGCGTGTGGGTCTCGGCCCGGACGCCGAGGAGCTGATCCTGCCCTCGCCGTTCGACTTCCTCCACCAGGCGCTGGTGTGCCTGCCGACGGACCTGCCCGGGCCCGAGCACGAGGACTTCGACCGCGGCGTGGAGGAGGTGGTAGCGGCGGTGGCGCGGCGCGTCGGCGGCCGCACCCTGGTGCTTTTCACCTCGCACCGGCAGCTGCGCGACGTACATACAGCCTTGAAACACCGGACCGACCTCGACGAGGTGCTCATCCTCGGTCAGGGCATCGACGGCCAGCGGCGCCATCTGCTGAAGTCGTTCGAAGAGGCTGAGCGGCCGCTCCTGCTGGGGACCGCCAGCTTCTGGGAAGGCATCGACGTGCCGGGCGAGAGGCTGAGCTGCGTGATCATGGTGAGGCTGCCGTTTCCCGTGCCCACCGAGCCGGTGTACGCGGCGCGAGCCGAGCAAGTCCGCGACGCCTTCGCCCAGCTGGCGCTGCCGCAGGCTGCGTTGCGGCTGAAGCAAGGGTTCGGCAGGCTGATCCGCCGGTCCACCGACCGCGGCGCGGTCGTCATCCTCGACAACAGAATCCTCGGCAAGGATTACGGCAAGGCGTTCCTGGACGTGCTTCCCCCGGCTTCACGCTTCGTGGGTCCCGCGGCGGAGATCGCCGACCAGGTCGGCGGCTGGTTGGGCGTGCAGCAGCTTTCGCCGGTCGCCCCACCCGCTTGAGCCGCCTGTTCGTCATCGGCACGCCGATCGGCAACCTCGAAGACGCGACCGCGCGCGCGATACGTGTGCTGGGTGAGGTCGGCGCCATCGCAGCCGAGGACACACGCATCACCGCTCGGCTGCTGGCGCGCCATGGAATCCGTAAGCCGTTGATCAGCTACCGCGCGCCGGTCGAACGCCGCGGTCTTCCACGCGTGCTGGCCGCCCTCGACGAGCATGATGTGGCGCTCGTGAGCGACGCCGGGACTCCGACGGTCTCGGACCCCGGGCAGGCGCTGGTCGAGGCGGCGTGGTCTGCGGGCCACACAGTGGTGCCCATCCCGGGACCGAGCGCGGTCACCGCGGCGCTGTCGGTCGCGGGCTATGGAGGACCAGGGTTCACGTTTCTCGGCTATCTGCCGCGCAAGCCGGGGGAGCTGCGCCGGCTGCTCGCCACTCTCGTCGCTGACCCGCGTCCCGCCGTGGCGTTCGACTCACCGTACCGCGTGGTCAAATCGCTCGCGGTGATTGCCGATGTTTTGCCCGAGCGCCACCTCACAGTGGGCCGCGAGCTGACCAAGCTGCATGAGGAGGTTCTTCGCGGGACGGCGGACGAGGTGAGGTCGGCCCTCGGAGATCGCGCGCGCGGCGAGTTTACGCTTGTGATAAGTGGAGCCTAGTAAAAGAACCGTTCTCGTCGCGCCGGCCTGGCCTTATGCCAACGGCCCTCGCCACATCGGCCACGTGGCGGGCTTTGCTGTGCCCGCCGACGTGCTCGCTCGATTCGAGCGCTTGCGCGGTTCGCGCGTGCTCATGGCCAGCGGAACCGACGAGCACGGCACGCCGATCACCTATGAGGCTGACAAGAAGGGCATTCCACCGCGCGAGTTCGTCGACCATAACAACGCGTTGATAGTCGAAGACCTATGCCGCCTGGGAATGACGTACGACATCTTCACGCGAACCACGACGGCCAACCACTACCGCGTCACGCAGGACCTGTTTCTCAAGCTTCACGAGAAGGGCTACCTCGTGAAGAAGACGCAGATGGGCGCCTTCGACCCGGTGAGCGGCCGCACGCTCCCCGACCGCTACATCGAAGGGAAGTGCCCGATCTGTGGCTTCCCGGATGCGCGCGGCGATCAATGCGACAACTGCGGGAACCAGCTGGACCCGATCGATCTCATCAACCCGCACCAGCGCGGCAGCGATGCGCCCGTGGAGTTCCACGAGACCGAGCACTTCTTCTTCGACCTCCCCGCATTTGGCGAACAGCTCAAGGAGTGGATTGAACGGCACGACAACTGGCGTCCAAACGTGCGTAAGTACTCGCTTGAGTTCGTACGCAACCTGAAGCCGCGGGCGATCACGCGAGACCTCGATTGGGGCGTCCCGGTGCCGCTGCCCGGCTGGGCGGAGAACCCGCACAAGAAGATCTATGTGTGGTTCGACGCGGTGATCGGGTACCTCTCGGCGTCGATCGAGTGGGCACTTCAGAGGGGTGAGCCGGACGCCTGGAAGGACTGGTGGGAGAACCCTGACTCGTGGCATTACTACGTGATGGGGAAGGACAACATCACCTTTCACACAGTGCTGTGGCCCGCGATTCTCATGGGCGCGGGCGACCTGCATCTACCTGACGACATCGTGGCGAGCGAGTACCTCAACATGGGAGGCAAGAAGCTATCGACGAGCCGCGGGCAGGTCATCTACGTGAACGACGTTCTCGAACGCTATGACGCGGACGCGCTCCGCTATTACCTGATGATCGCAGGGCCCGAGAACCAGGACACGGACTTCACGTGGGCCGAGTTTGTGCGCCGCAACAACGACGAGCTGGTTGCGACATGGGGCAACCTCGTCCACCGCACGCTGGTGAACGCCCACCGCAATTTCGGTGCGGTGCCGGAGCAGGGAGCGCTGACCGATTCCGACCAGGCGCTGATCGGGGAGGTCGAGGAAGCGCTCGACTATGTCGCCGCGCAGCTCGGCCAGGCTCGCTTCCAGGTCGCTCTGAAGTACGCGATGACGATGGCCGCGAAGGTGAACGTCTACCTGGGCACGGAGCAGCCCTGGCATACGATCAAGACCGATCGCAGCCGCGCCGGCACTGTGCTGTACGTGGCGCTTCGCTGCGTCGACAACTTGAAGCTGATGCTTACTCCGTTCCTGCCGTTCTCGTCGCAGAAGCTGCACGAGATGCTCGGCTACACGGACGTCATCGCTCCCCAGCCCGAGGTCCGCGAAGTCAATGAGGACGGTGTCGTTCATCGTGTGATCACCGGCAACTACCAGGCGGAGGACCGCTGGCGTGCCTCTCAGCTGGCGCCCGGCC
>DATCAV010000143.1:0-18583 GCA_036512415.1 Candidatus Dormiibacterota bacterium
GAAGCGGGCCAAGATCATCAACGCGGAAGGTGAGTTCCAGGCGTCCCAGACGCTCGCGAACGCCGCCCAGATCATCTCGTCGCAGCAGGGCGCCCTCCAGCTCCGTTTCCTCCAGACCCTGGTCGAGATCGGCTACGAGAAGAACACAACAATCGTCTTCCCGATCCCGATCGACCTGCTCCGCCCGATCCTGGACATCATTCCCAGGCATCCCGGCGACGAGCCTGCCGCGCCGTCGCTGCCGCACCAGGGCACCAAGTCAGGCTGACCTCCTGACGTTCCTCGACGCGGCCAGCGGCGCGCTGCTGCTGCTCTTCCCCCTTCCGATGGTGATCACCGCCAACGCGGCGGTGGGAAAACGCTGGGCGAGCCACGCCACGGGAATCCTGGCCGGCCTGACCGCAGGCGGAACCTTCCTGGTCGGTGCTCTGGACCTAGGGGGAGCGGGCCTCGTCCAGGCCGGTCCGGGCGGACAGCAGACGGGGCTGGACATCGGCATCATGGTCACCGCAGCGGCCGCCGCCATCCTGACCGCCCGGGCGGTCCGCGAACGCATCGCGCGCGCTCTACCCATCGATCCCGACAGCCCGGTTCACGCCTACGCGCTCGTGCTGGCGGTGATCTTGTTCGGGACCCAGCTCTCGACCATCCTCTTCGTCGACGTCCTGGCCGTCGACCAGACGCTGCCGCCGCTCTCGATCGGCGACGTCCTCGCCTCCGAGACGCCTTTCCTCATCATGGCCCTCGCCGGGGTCGGCCTCTTCATTCGCCGCAACGCCGCCGGCGCTGCCGAGCGGCTGGGACTGGTCCGTCCGGCCTGGTGGCAGGTCGCCTTGGCGCTGGCGGCCGCCGGCGCATTCTTCGCGCTCGTCCAGGGAGCCGATTGGCTGAGCCACGAGTGGACGCCGGGGGTCGCTAGCCAGGTGGACAGGACGACGCAGCACGTCTTCGGCGGCCTGAACGACCCGGTCGGCATTGCCGCGATCGCGCTGCTGCCCGGGATCTGCGAGGAGATCCTGTTTCGCGGAGCCCTCCAGCCACGCCTCGGCCTGCTGGTCACCGCGGTCCTGTTCACCTCGATCCACACGCAGTACGGCCTTTCCTTCGACGCGCTGTCGGTCCTGATCGTCGCCATCGGCCTTGGTCTGATCCGGAAGTACATGAACACCACCACCTCCAGCGTCTGTCACGTCACCTACAACCTCCTGGCCGGGGTCGGCGTCGCCGGGGGTCTTATCGGCGGGGCGGTGGCCGTCGAGCTCGGCCTGGTCGCTCTCGCCGGCTACGGCCTGTGGTCGAGCCGCCGTCGGTCTGTCCCGGCGGGCGCCTAGCTGAACCCATCAAGGTGAGATAAGATCGCCAGAGTGCCACCAGATGTAGGATCAGCTGAGGCGGCCAGCCCCAAGATGTTGGCTACCACCCTTCCACCGATCATCGCGGTGGTGAACCAGAAAGGCGGCGTCGGCAAGACGACGACCGCCATCAACCTGGGAGCCGCTCTAGCCGAAATCGGCCACTCGATCCTTCTAGTCGACCTGGACCCTCAGGCCAACTCCACCTCGGGGCTTGGGCTTGATCCGGTACGGGCTCGCTTGAACGTCTACCACACGCTCGTCGGCGAAGCCACCATCGAGCAGGTGGCGGTGCCCACCAGCGTGCCTGGCATGCAGCTGGTGCCCTCTCACATCGACCTCGCCGGCGCCGAGATCGAGCTGGCGACGATGAGCGCGAGAGAAACCCGCCTGCGCAAAGCCCTCGGCTCCGTGCCGGAGGGCGTGGGCTGCATCATCATCGACTGCCCTCCCTCCCTCGGGCTGTTGACGCTCAATGCGCTCAGCGCGGCCACCAGCATGTTGATCCCGACTCAATGCGAGTACTTCGCCCTCGAAGGCTTGCGCCACCTCCTCTACACCCATCAGCTGGTGCGCTCCCGCCTCAACCCCAATCTTGGGATCGCCGGCATCGTTATGACGCAATTTGACGCACGCACCACACTCTCTTGGGACGTGCTGCGAGAGGTGCGCCGCTCGCACCCTGCCCATGTTCTCGAGACGCTCATTCCCCGCAATGTCCGGATCAGCGAGGCGCCGAGCCACGGCAAGTCGGTGATCCAGTACGACCCATCGAGCCGCGGCGCGGCCGCCTACCGCGCCCTCGCAAAGGAGCTGCTGGAACGATGAAGCAACGCGCTCGTGGATTGGGCCACGGCCTCGACTCACTGATTCCGACGCGCGAAGGGGACGCGATGGTGCCCCAGATGGTCGCGGTCGACCAGATACGCCCGTCCCACCAGCAGGTGCGAACGAGGTTCGACGCCGGGCCGCTGGGCGAGCTGGCCGAATCCATCCGCCGTCACGGCGTCCTCCAGCCCATCCTCGTGCGTCGGCTCCCCGACGGTTACGAGCTCATCGCGGGCGAGCGCCGGTGGCGAGCCGCGCGGCTGGCAGGCCTCAGCGCAGTGCCGGCTGTCGTGCGCTTCGACGATGGCAACGACGCGCAGCTCGTCCTGGGCCTCATCGAGAACCTACAGCGCACGGACCTCGACCCGATCGAAGAGGCAGGCGGTCTGAAACGACTGACCGAAGAGTTCGGGCTGACGCACGAAGAGGTCGCGCAGAAGATCGGCAAGCACCGTGTTTCGGTATCGCAGTCG
The DNA here is from genome assembly GCA_036512415.1 of Candidatus Dormiibacterota bacterium. Lineage (GTDB taxonomy): Bacteria > Chloroflexota > Dormibacteria > Dormibacterales > Dormibacteraceae > Palsa-872. The sequence goes on from DATCAV010000143.1 coordinate 2,654, forward strand.
CTGCGACTTCTCAACGGATGTGCGGCGATCCAATCGTCGGTTGCGTCCGGCGTCATCAGCGCGGGTCACGCCCGCGCGCTCATCGCCCTGGAGACGCAGGCAGTCCAGGAGCACGGTCTGAAAGTAGTGATTGCGCGACGCCTGTCGGTCAGGCAGACCGAGAACTGGGTACGGACTTACAAACCACGGCGCAAGCCAAGAGGCGACGGCTCCGCCGAGCTGCGTTCGCTCGCCGGCGACATCGAATCGCGAATCGGACTACCGGTGAAAATCACGGGCTCGATGAATCGCGGAAAGTTGGAGCTCAAATACTCGAGCCGAGAAGAGCTTGAACGGGTGTGCGCTAAGCTCGTCAACTAACACGCATGGCCCTATCACCACAATCTGCGGCTGCAGCCGCGCCAGCCCGACCTTCAACCGCTTCATCGCTTCTCCGCGAGCTGGTCGAGGTCGTCGTGCTGGCGGTGATCCTGTATTTCGGGATCAGCTTCGCCGTCCAAGCGGTTCATGTCGAGGGCCTTTCGATGTTCGCGACGCTCGACGACAACGACTATCTCATCGCGAACAAGATCGACTATCGACTTCACGCCCCACAGCGCGGCGACATCATCATCCTGCGTCCGCCGAGTGACAACTCCAAGGACTTCATCAAGCGGATCATCGCTCTGCCCGGCGAGCGGATCCTCATCAGCCACGGCATCGTCTACATCGACGGCCACAAGCTGGACGAGCCCTATCTGCCAGAGGCGTGGACGCAGCTCGACACGTGGGGCGGACCGGACGGCACGGTCGTGCCTCCCAACGCCTATTTCGTCATGGGCGACAACCGCAACCGCTCACAGGACTCGCGCATCTTCGGGTTCATCGGCCGGGACCGCATCGACGGGCGCGCCTGGTTTCGTATCTGGCCTTTGACGCATTTCGGGGGCATCTACGGCCAGCTGCCAGTGCTCGAAACCGGCACCGTCGTGGCAGGCTAGGAGCTCTGCCCTAACCTTCGATCGCCGCCCGGAACACCGACTCGCGGCTGAACGGACCGATGACCGCCGCCTGAATCGGCGAGCACAGCACCGAGTTCGCGACCCTGCGGACATCGGCAGCCGTGACGAGGTCGACCATCCTCAGCTCGTCCTCGATGTCCTTGATCTCGCCGATCAGGAGCTCCTGGTAGGTGAGCCAGAATGCGACGCCATTGGTGGTCTCGAGGTCCAGGCGCAGCCGGCCCTTGGTGAACTCCTTCGCGCGGTGCAGCTCCTCCTCCGTCAGGTCCTCGTCGCAGAGTCGATGCACCTCAGCGATAACCGCATGAATCGCCTCGACCGCCTTCTTTGGATCAACCCCGAGATAGATGCCGAGGTGGCCGGTGTCCCGGTGCTTCTGCGTGAAGCTGTGCACGTCGTATGCCAGCCCGAGGCGCTCGCGAATGTTGAGAAACAGGCGCGAGCTCATGCCTTCGCCCAGGACCGTGTTGAGGAGATCGAGCGCGTAGCGATCGGGATCCAGGTAGCTCTGGGCGCGCACTCCGAGACCGATGTGAGCCTGCTCGGTTCGCTTCCGACGCAAGAGCACGTTCGACCCCTGCAGGGGTGAGGGCGGCTCTGCCGTAACAAGCCCATTCGGTTCAGATGGGAGGGTCACGCTGGAGCCGATCGCGGCGAGCGTCTCGCTTTCGTCCATCGCACCCGCCACGCCGATGACGAGGTTTGGCATCCGGTAGTGCGCATTGGCGTATTCGAGAATGTCATCGCGAGTGAGACGCGCCACCGACTGTTCGGTGCCCGCGATGTCTCGGCCCAAGGGGTGGCCCGGCCAGATGATCTCTTCCAGCAGGTTGAGCGCGTAGTCCTGCGGTTGATCCTGGTACATCTTCAGCTCTTCGAGGATCACCAGGCGCTCGCGCTCGACGTCGTCAACGGCGAGCTTCGAGTTCGACACGATGTCGGCGAGCACGTCGAGGCCGAGCTGAAGATGCTCAGCCGGCACGCGTGTCCAGTAGGCGGTCAGCTCCTTGTCGGTCGAAGCATTGATGAACCCGCCGACACCTTCGATCGCGTCAGCAATCTCCTTGGAGGTCGGCCGGCGTCCCGTGCCTTTGAAAAAGAGGTGCTCGATGAAATGCGAAGCGCCGGCCAGGCGCTCATCCTCCAACCTCGAGCCGCCGCCGAACATGAACACCAGGCTGGCGGACAGTCGCTCCGGCATCGGAGCCATGACCACTCGGGCGCCTCCCGGCAGGCCGTGAACTCGATAGGAAACGGCCATGGGAGTCGCCAGTATATGAGCCGAAGGCGGACGCCACCGCCAGCTAGAGCTCCGACCCCCCCTCTGGCTCGCTGCGCTTGCCACCTCCCCACAAGTGGGGGAGGAACAACGGTCCGGGCTATTCGCCCGGACCTCCCTCTTGGAGGGCGCCCAAAGCTGCATAAAGGGTCATCGCGACGAAGTCGGCGGGCATTCCATCCGAGACCGCGTCAAGGGCCTCGCCGAGATATCGGCGCACGTTGGGCACACGGTCCACGTCGCTCAGCTCCAGGCAATCGCGGATGGCCTCGGCGATCTCGGTCGGCGTGATCTCCTCGTCGCCCGCGCCATCCTCGACCGCGTTGATCAAGGCAATCGCCTTCCGGATCCGCTCAGCCGCGGCCCGGCCCGTCATTGCTGCCGGGCTACTCGGAGGCCGGCTTGCGGAGACTGACCACCACCCGCCTCTCGGGCTCTTCGCCGATGCTCGAGCTGGTGACCTCAGGATCGCCTTCGAGGGCCAGGTGGATCGCCCGTCGCTCGAACGGCTGCATCGCGTCGAGGGTGATGGCGTCGCCGGTCATCTTCACCTGGCGGGCTGCGCGCAGTGCGATCTCGCGCACGGTGTGCTCGCGCCGCTGTCGATACCGCTCGACGTCGACGATGATGCGCTCGCCTTCGCCGAGGTGCCGCCCCACCATCACATTGGTCACCGACTGGAGCGCGCGGAGCGTCTCGCCGCGCCACCCGATCAGCGCGCCGAGATCACGACCGCTGATGTCGAGGGTCGTGGGCTCACCGCCCTGGCGTGTCGTCACCTGCGCGCGAATGCCCATGTGCATCAGCAGGCCCTCGACGAGCGTCCGTGCCATCTCCCCTTTTCCGTCAGCGGGGGCAGCAACTGCACCCGACGCGACCTGATCGATGACGGTGACCTCGACCACGGTCTCCTCCGACCCTTCGCTGAGAACCTTGACGTCAACGTTGCGGCGACTCTCGCCAAGCTCGATCAACGCCGCATCGACTGCCTCGTCAAGCGTGCGCCCGCGCCCCTCTGCTGATCTCATTGCACCGCCCTCATCTCTTTTTCTTCTTGCGATTGCGCCCGCTCTGCGGCTGGGCTTTCGAGCCATTCTGCGGGCCGTTCCGCGCTCCGTTCTGGGACCCGTTCTTCGTTCCATACTGGGGGCCGCCGGCAATGTCCTTCGGCCCGATATCGGCTGCGCCTTTTGGCCCGCTGGTTATGCCCTTCGGCCCGATGTCGGCTGCGCCTTTCGGCCCGCTGGTTATGCTCTTCGGCCCGATGACAGGCCCGCCCTTGGCTCCGCCGCGAGATTTCAGATTGAGCGCCGCGGGTGCGTTGGCCTTGTTGCGACCTGGCAGCAGGTTGCCCCAGCCGACGACGAAATACTGCTGAATGATACCCACGCAGTTGCCGATGAACCAGTAGAGGCCGAGGCCCGCCGGAACGTTCAGCGAAAACCAACCGATCATCAACGGCGACATCCACACCATCATTTTTTGCATCGACTGCGCCTGGGCTTCCTGCTCGGTCAGGTTGGGCGCGGGTGGCATCTGCAGCATCTTGGTTTGGACGAGAGTGGTCGCCGCGGCAAGCAGCGGAAAGATCAGGTATTCGGGCGAGGGAATTCCGACTGTCGTGCCGAACAGATGCAGCGAGGCCAGGACATGGTGGCTGGGGTTGTCGTTCAGGTTGGAGATGAAGAGAAAGTGCGCCGGACCCTTCGCTCCGTGGGCGAAGCCCTGGAACACGTAGTAGAGCGCAGTCAGGATGGGCAGCTGGACGACGAGCGGCAGGCAGCCGACCAACCCGGCCAAGGGATTGATGCCGTGCTCCGCATAGAGCTTGGTCATCTCGGCCTGGAGCTTCTGCGGCTCCTTCTTGTATTTCTTTCGTAGCTCGCCCACCTCGGGCGCGAGCTTTCGCTGCTCCAGCATCGATTTTCTCTGCGTCACCAGCTGGAACTGCTGGAGCGGTGAGAGGATCAGCCGGATGCCGATGGTGAGGACCACGATGGCCAGGCCGTATGCGCCGATGGTGGCCAGCACCGGCACCGCTTGGAAATGGACGTAGATGAAGGTCAAGACCGCCGTGAGGTTGTCCACGATGACGACCTGCCAGAGGTTCTTTATGGGCTTGAAGACGTCGAGGGGCGAGCTGAGGAAGATGTCAGTTCTCCAGTGAATTGGTCAGAACGGCAAAGTCAGGGAACAGGATCGTAGCCGCCCTTGGCGAACGGATGGCAACGCGCGATCCGAGCCGCCCCCATCCAACCACCCCGCAACCAGCCGTACTTTTCCACCGCCTCGTACGTGTACTGCGAGCACGACGGGTAGTAGCGGCACGACGGCGGAAGGATCTTCGAGAACGACATCTGGTAGCCGCGAATCAGAAGGAGCACGATCCTGGTCATCGGTTCAGCTTTGAGATGCTGAGCGCAGCCTGCGAGGCCTCCTCGCTCAGGTCGGCGAACGTCATCACGAGCGCCGCCGGGCGCGCGATCAGTACCACGTCATATCGTATTCCCAGGCTGGTCAACGGCGAATCAGGGCCGAGCAGCTTTTCCCGGGCCAGCTCGCGCACGCGACGCCTCGCCCGATTGCGATCGACGGAGCTCTTGAGGGCGCGACTGACCGTCACGCCGACGCGATTCGCGCCACCGGAGGTGGGGACGGCAAACGCGACGAGTGCCCTCCCGCTGTAGATCCGCTTGCCCGCGAATGCGGACTGGAACTCCGCCTGCCGGCGGAGCCGGTAACGCCTCTTCAACGCGAGAGGCGGACTAAGCGCTAAGTCGCAGGCGGCCCTTGCGACGGCGATTCTGCACGACTCGGACGCCCCCACGAGTGCTCATGCGGCGCAGAAAACCGTGCACGCGGCGGCGGTACCGCTTCTTCGGTTGAAAGGTTCGCTTGATGGCGGGATCTCCCTATGCGCGATGCTTGAACTGAACCGCGCCAGTGTATCGAACCCGGGTCTCCGCGATTGCTACACCGGCGCTATCACTTCATCAGGTGGGGTGCAGCCTTGCGAAGAAGATATGCCTTTGCTACAATCCCGGCCCGGAAGCAGACGGAGTAGGGGTAGTAGCTCCAGTCCAGTACAGGTCGCTCAAGTCGGTCCCACTAAACGCCACAGTCAAGTCCTGATTAAGCCTACAACACCGCTTCCATATTTCGGGATCGACCGGATGTGGGATTTCGGACAGGTAGGCGCCGCCAGCCTGTGGAAATCCGGTCCGCTCTTTTCCACAGGAACAGTTAGGCGGAGCTCGTCGGTCGTTGAGCTTCGGTTTGTACCTGCGGTCGCCTTTGATGGGATGCCGGGATGGCGTGCGGGCGAGGAAGCGGGAAAGGATTGGAAAAGTGTTGGCCCCAAGTTGTCCACAGCATTTGCAGAGCCCAGTGGGTCTCCTTCCCCAGGTTCAGTGGCGTTCGTCCACAGGCCTGAGACGGAAGGAGGCATGAGTTGAATCAGGACCAAGTCTGGTCCCAGGTCCAGGAAGAGCTCCGATTCCAGCTGGCGAAGCGGACCTACGACATGTGGCTCAAGAACACCTCGGTGCTCTCGGCCGACAACAACACTTACCGCATCGGGGTGCCGAGCAAGCTCGCGAAAGACTGGCTGGCCGACCGCTTTTCAGGGCTCATACAGGAGACTCTCCAGGCGGTCACCGGCACCGAGGTGGACATCGACTTCGTCATCTCCCCCTCCAGCCACCGGCCAGCCATCGCCACCGTCGACGTCGACCCGCTGAGCTCTGCCGGCGACAACGGCCGCGACAACGGCCCCGAGCCCTTTGCGGATGCTCCGCCGATACCGCCGTCCGAGCTCAATGTTCGATTCAAGTTCTCATCGTTCGTCGTCGGTCACAACTCGCAGTTCGCGCACGCCGCCGCCAAGGCTGTCGCCGAAGCGCCTGGCGACAGCTACAACCCGTTGTTCCTGTACGGAGGCGTGGGCCTCGGCAAGACCCACCTGATGCACGCGATCGGCCATGAGGTCCACGACAGGTTTCCGCGCAAGCGCGTCGTCTACCTCACTTCAGAGCAATTCACCAACGAGGTGATCAGCTCGATCGCCACTGCGCGCATGGGCGAGTTCCGGCACAAGTACCGCACGGTCGACGTCCTGCTCATCGACGACGTGCAGTTCCTTGCCGGCAAAGACCGCACGAAAGAGGAGTTCTTCCACACCTTCAATGCGCTCCACGAGATCAACAAGCAGATCGTGATCTCGTCGGACCGGCCGCCCAAGGAGATCCCAACCCTTGAGGACCGCCTCAGGTCACGGTTTGAGTGGGGCCTGATCGCCGACATCCAGTCGCCTGACTTCGAGACCCGCCTGGCGATCCTTCACTCCAAGCTGGGCGACAACAGCGCGCTGGTTCCCGAAGAGGTCTTGAGCTTTATCGCTCACAAGGTGACACGGAACATCCGCGAGCTCGAGGGTGCGCTGACGCGGGTCCAGGCTTTTGCCGCCGTGCACCAGCGCCAGGTTGACGAGGACGAGGCTGCTCGACTTCTCGCCGACATCATCCCCGCCGGCACGCGCAAGCCGATCAACGTCGAGCGCATCCAGGCATTGGTGGCCGATTACTACAACGTCACCCTCGATGACATGAAGGGCAAGCGCCGTGACAAGCACATAGTGTTTCCGCGCCAGGTGGCGATGTTCCTGGTTCGCGAGGAGACCCCTTCATCGCTGCCGGCCATCGGCAAAGCCTTCGGGGGCCGCGACCACACGACGGCGCTCCATTCGATTGAGAAGATCGCCAACGAGCTCAAAGAAGACGAGCGGCTGCGCTATGAGGTGCAGGCAATCCGCGAGAAGCTTTACGTGCAGTGACAATCCTTTCCACACTTTGTTGGACTGAGGCGGGGAGAAGCAGCGTGTTGGCCGCACCCGCAGGATTACTCCACAGTGAGGCCACAGGACTCGGCATGGCGGCGCCCAGTTACCAAGCGTTTATCCCCGGCCTGGATCGATCTGTAAATGATCTCGACATCCACAGTGTCCACAGCGCTTACTGTTATGGACTACTAATGATTTCAATCAAAAGAAACTCTTACAACGGGGGATAAGTGTCTTGAATGCCAAAGCCATCGCTTCGCAAATGAAGGTCACATGCAGGCCGTCTGTCTTGGGCCAGGCTTTGCAGATTGTTTCTCGTGCGATCTCGAGCAGGACGACGTTGCCCATCCTGAACAACATCCTCATCGAGACCACCTCTGAAGGCCTGGCGCTCACCGCCACCAACCTCGAGATCGGGATTCGAAAGCTGGTGCCGGCCGAGGTCTCGATGGAAGGCGCCACCACCGCGCCCGCACGATTACTTACCGATTTCGTCAGCACGCTGCCCGACCAGGACCTCGAGATGTCCCTCGACGGTTCGACCCAATCGCTCAGCCTGCGTTGCGCGCGGTTCGACACGCACATCAAGTGCATCGAGGCGGAGGAGTTTCCGCCTGGACCTCGCCCTGACGAGGGCGACCGCCTCGAGGTCGCACTGGACGAGCTGGTCAGCGCCGTCGAGCAGACGCAGATGGCAGCATCCACCGACGAGGCCAGGCCCGTGCTTACGGGGGTGCTCGTGCAGATCCAGGGTGGGGCGCTCACGATGGCCGCCACCGACGGTCACCGCCTGGCCGTCCGCAAGCTTGCGGCGACCGGTCCGGCGGACCTGGAAGCCAGCCTCATCGTGCCGGCCAGAGCGCTCGCCGAGCTCTCACGAGTGTTCAAGGGAGAGGCCGGCAAGGTCGAGGTGATCATCTCGAAAGCCCGAAACCAGGTCTTCTTCAAGGCCGGCACCTCGGAGCTGACCTCGAGGTTGATCGATGGGAAGTATCCCAACTACGCACAGGTTATCCCCAGCAAGAGCTCGACCAAGGTGCGGGTCTCCACCAGCGAGCTCACGCAGACAGTCAGGGCGGTCTCGCTGTTCGCTCGCGACAGCGCCAACGTCATCAGGGTCAAGGCGCAAGCCGGCGCGCTCGTGCTGTCGGCGACCACCAACGAGGTTGGTGACAGCAAGGCGGAGATGGCCGCCGATGTTGACGGGTCCGACATTCAGATCGCCTTCAACGCACGCTATGTCCTGGACGCCCTCGGTGTGATCGCCGAGGATGAGGTGGAGCTGCTCTTCGACGGCCCGCTGAGTCCCGGATTGCTGCGGCCGCCGGGCAAGGAGCACTACCTGTACGTGATCATGCCCGTGCGCGTGGCGATGTCCTAGATGTCCTTACTGAAGTTGATTGCTGCTCCGGCGACTCCAGCTTAGAAACCACCGCAACTACGCTCACCTAGACCTAGCGCCCGGTCCGGGCGTCAACCTGTTCATCGGGGACAACGGCCAGGGCAAGACGAACCTGCTGGAGGCCGTGGCGATGCTGGCCTTGTCGGCCTCGCCTCGGACCCGCCGCGACGGCGAGGTCGTGGGCCCGATCGCCGCAGCCACGCGCATCGAAGCCGAGGTGGAGAGCGGCGGCACGGTGATCGAGCTGGCCATCGCATTGACCATCGAAGGCGATCGAGCGCGCCGGGTGATCGAGGTCGATGGAGTACGCCGCAGGGCTTTCGACCTGCCGGGCCATTTCCGGGTCACCCTGTTCTGGCCTGACGACCTCGGCCTCATCAAAGCCGGACCCGAGCTCCGACGGCGCTTTCTCAACCAGATGTTGGTGCAGGTCGAGCCCGGGTATGCCCGCGCCCTGGCCGGCCTGAAGCGGGTGCTCGAGCAGCGAAATAGCCTGCTCAAGCGGATGGCTGCCGGCGATGGCGGCGGCGATGTCCTCGAGGCCTGGAATGAAGAGCTCGTTCGCATCGGTGGGGAGGTCTCCGCAGCACGAGCCAGGGCCGTGAAGGAGCTCGAGCCTGAGGCGGCCCGCTGCCACTCCGAGATCGCGGTTGGAGAGCGGCTGGAGATCGAGTACCAGGGGCCCCCGTCCGATATGGCTGAGGCTGTGCATAACTCCCTGGGCGAGGACCTCAGACGCGGCTCGACGAGCATCGGCCCCCATCGCGATGACCTGCGTGTGCTGCTCGACGGGCGAGAAGCTAGAGCATATGGATCGCAGGGCCAGCAGAGAACGGCGGTGGTCAGCCTGAAGCTCGCGGAAGCGGCCCTGGTCGCCGGGCGCACCGGCGAGCGGCCCATTCTCCTGTTGGACGACGTCCTTTCCGAGCTGGACGGCGAGCGGAGGTCCGCGCTCTTACGTCAGGTGGCGGGAGCTGGCCAGGTCATCATCACCTCGGTCGAAGCCGGACCATTTCCGCCTGAGCTCATCTCGAGCGCGAGAGTTTGGACCGTGCGGGGAGGAGAAATTTCAGCCTGTGGATAAACTGGGCAATATCCTCCCTCGTGTGCTTCGCCGGCAGCCCGGCGGCGGGCGTCTGCTCGGCACCCAGGTCGCCGCGGCGTTTCGCACCCTGATCGGGCCAGAACCGGCCCGGCTGTGTGACGAGGTCGAGCTGCATTCGGGCACCCTTGTCGTGACCACGTCGAGCCCTGCCCTGGCGCACCAGCTGCGCCTCGATTCCGAGACGATTGTTTCGCGCTTGAACGGGATGGACCTGGGCCGAAAGGTGCGCAATGTCCGTGTCCGCATCGGGCGCTCCGGTCCATCGCAGGACAGGTGATGAAGCTCGGAGCCGAGCAGGCGCGCGCTGCCGCCATCGGACGTGGTGCGGTCCGAGTGGTCGCTGGAGCGGGGACAGGCAAGACCGCAGTGATCGCCGAACGCTTCCGCAGACTGGTCGCCGGCGGCGCTTCCCCGGCCTCGATCCTGGTGATGACGTTCACCGACCGGGCCGCAGCGGAGATGCGCGAGCGAATTGAAGACCTGATCGGCGAACCCGCTCCGGCGGTCGGCACCTTTCATTCGATCGCGCTTGGCTGGCTTCGCGCCGATGGCCGGGTGGTCGGAGTGCCGCTTGGCTTCCGGATCCTTGCCGGAGCCGAGCGCTGGATCCTTGCTCGCGGGCTGATGTGGAAGCTGGGCGACCCTGTTCTCACCGGCGACGATCGACCCGACGACCTGGTGTCGCCTGCACTGCAGATGCTGGAGCGCTTGAAGCAGGAGCTCGTGCCGCTGAAGAAGCTTGCCGCCTGGGTCGCCGCGGCGCATAGCGATGAAGAGGACGCCGAGGCGGCCGAGCGCCTGCAGCTCATGAAGGCCTGCGTCCGACTTTTCGCTGCGTACGAGCGGGCCTGCCGCAAGCAGAGGCTGCTCGATTTCGAAGATCTCCTGACCCTGGCGGTGCGGCTCCTGGAAGAGCAGCCGGCGCTGCGCCGTGCTTACCGCGCGCGCTTTCCGCACGTGCTCGTCGACGAGTACCAGGACCTGAACCTCGCCCAGGAGCGCCTGGTCGAGCTGATTGCGGAGGACGGGGACCCATTCATCGTCGGGGACGACGACCAGAGCATCTACCGATTCAGAGGTGCGTCGCGCGCGAGCCTCGAGCGCTTTCGCGCTCGCTTTCCCGACGCGCTGACGATCACTCTCGGACGTAACTACCGAAGCTCGCGCCGCATCGTGACCACGGCCGCGACGCTCATCGCCAACAACGAGGCGCGACTGGCAAAGGAGCTGAGGTCCAGCCGGCCGGGAGAGAAGGTCGAGGTGTGGCTTTGCCCCGACGGCGACACCGAAGCGAGCGCGATCGCTGCCGAGGCGGAGCGCCTCATGGCATTGGGCGTCGCCATGCCGCGCATCGCAGTGCTGTGCCGCACCAACGCGATCGCGCGTCCGATCGCCAACGCACTGGCGGCCCGACGCCTGCCGCACGTCGTCATCGGTGGTCGAGGATTTCACGACCGGCCCGAGGTCAAGGACGTGATTGCGCTCCTGCGGGTCCTGCGAGATCCGACCGACGTGATCGCTCTGGCTCGTGTGCTTACCCGCCCTCCGGCAGGCCTCGACCCTGCTGCAGCCTTGACGACGCTGCGAGACCGCGACGGCGCGGCGCCTCTCGAGGTGCTGCTGGGCTGGTCCCCTTCCGCCAAATTCGCGGCTTTGCTCGGAACGCTGGCCGGGCAGGCGTCGACCCTCGACGTGCGTGAGCTGTTCTTCGAGCTGATGGAGAAGACCCGGTATCTCCAGGTGTTGGGCGCCAAGCTTGAGCCAAGTGAAGCGGCGCGAGCGACCGCCAACGTAAGCCGTTTCGCGGAGCTGATCGCCGAGTTCTGCGAAACGTCCGCCGACCGATCGCTCGAGGCGTATATGCAGTACCTCGACCTCGTCCTTCTATCCGGCGAAGATGAGGAGCCGGCGGCAGTCGACGGGTTCGTCGACGCGATCCAGGTGATGACGATTCACCAGGCCAAGGGCCTGGAGTTTGAAGCGGTCTTTGTGCCTGGATTGGTCGAGGGTCGGCTGCCTCAGACAGGTCGATCCCCAAGGTTTGAGCTGCCGGCTGCCGTGCTCGAGCCACTCGTGCGGGGACGCGAGGACGTCGTTGCCGAGGAACGCCGTCTCCTTTATGTCGCGATGACCCGCGCCCGCCAGCATCTTTACCTGACGCGTGCATCCCACTACGACGGCGGCAGGCGTTGGAGGGACTCGCGCTTCCTCGCCGAGGTGAAGAGCGCGGGTCCACGAAACGTTACGGAACGGGAGGTCGTTGCCATCTCACGCCCCGCTCCCCGCCCCTCTCCCCGCAGGGGAGAGGGAGAGGTTGTGTTGTCCTACTCCGCAATCGCCGCCTACCGCGATTGCCCGCTGCAGTACTGGTATCGCTACGAGCAGCGGGTGCCGGTGGTTCAAAGCGCCGAGGCCGTGCAGGGCGTGGTCCTTCACGAGGTGCTGCGTCGCGCAGGGGAGGCGAGGCAGCGCAACGAGAAGGTCACGGCCGCGATGCTGAGCTCGCTTCACGACGAGGTCTGGAGTGGGACGGCATTCCCTGACTCGCGCCGGGCACCGACCTTCAAACGGAATGGAGCCGTGCAGCTCGAGGCGTATCGAAAGGGTGGTGGCTTCGAGGCGAAGCCAGAATTTCTCGAGCAGCCTTTCACCATCGACGTGGACGGTTGGACGCTGCGCGGCGTCATCGACAGGGTCGACCGGACGGAGTCCGGCTGGCGGATCCTCGACTACAAGACGGGAAGGCCGGTGACCCGCGGCAAACGCGACCTTCAGGTCGCGCTGTATGCCATGGGTGCCGCTTCAGCACTCAATCTCGAGTCGCAAGGCCAGGGGGGTGCGGCGGGATCTGGCTCCGCCAGGCCCGGCGCCCCAAGGGGGGACGTCCCCCCTCAAATAGACCTGGATATCGTCTACCTGGCTTCTGGGGAGACGGTCCCGCTCGAACGACCGGACGCCCTAGTGGCTGAGGCGAAGAAGCAGGGTGCAGAGGTCGCGGAGGGAGTGAAGGCGGGCCGTTTCGAAGCGAAGCCCGACCGCCGGCGCTGCCGGCTTTGCCCTTACAGGCTCGCCTGCGCCGACGCCCTGTAGCGAGCGGCCAGCAGCAGGCATTCGCGCGCGATGTCCGATGAGGCGTACGGATGCGCCAGCTCGGCGGCTTTCCGCGACATCTCTCGCCACGTCGGGCCGCCCTCGGCCAGGACGCGAATCTCCTCTACGAGCTCGTCATCCTTCGGAGAGAACTTGCCAACGCCGGACTCGACGACGTAATCGACGTTGGGTGACTCCTGTCCGGGCAGGAACCCGGTGATTACAAGCGGAAGGCCGGTGGCCAGGGCCTCGGCGATGGCGCCCGGACCCGCTTTGGTGACGATGACGTCGCAGGCACGCATGAGCTCCGGCATGTACTCGACGAAACCCAGCACGAGCGTCGGCGTGGCAAAACCGAGACCGGCGAGCCGGCGGCGCAGCCTCTCGTTTCGGCCGCACACCACGACGACCTGCCACTCGTGAGGCTCCTCGGTCAGGGCCGCCACCTGTTTCGACAGCCCCCCGGCCCCGGCCGCGCCGCCGATGACGAGGACTGTGAAGCGAGTTTCATCGAGGCCGAAGCGGCGGCGAAGGGCCTCCTTCTCCCCGGGAGCAGGCGGTCGAAACCGAAGATCGACCGGCAGGCCCAGGAGCTTGACGCGGTCAGCCGGCACCCTGCGCCGAATCGCCACCTTGCGGGCGAGCTCGGTGGGGACGATCACGAGGTCGGCGCGGCTGAACGTCCAGCCGCGGTGAAAGTCGACGAGGTCGGTGATGACCGTCATGAGCGCGCGCTGGCGCCCACTCTTCTGAATCGCCTGGTAGGTCATGTGATTGAGAAGCGGGTGCACCGAGAGCAACACGTCGGGGTCGTGCTTTTGGATGAGCTCGGCCGTCGCCTTCCGTACGCCGCGGCCGAAGACCGCGCGAATCGCAGCGAACGTGGGCTTCGTGTTGCTCGTGTGATACACCGCACCCCACGCGGCCCTCGAGCGCTGGATCATCGGGCCGTAAAGCGACGCCAGCCTTCGAACGACCATGGGCCCTTGCGCCATCAAAGGATCCGCCACCGTGACCACGCAGGTCGGATCGAGCAGCTTGAGCGCGTCGGTGAGAGCGCGGGCTGCCGCGCGGTGGCCGCCGCCCGTATCGCTGAAGAGGATTAAGACCCTCGGCGCTCCGCCGGCAGGCGTCGGAACCGGGGGCGGTGCCTGGGGTGGACCAGCTTCCGCCGGTTGGGCGCTTACTTGCGGCGCGCGGTTGCCCGGCGCGCGATCCATCGCATGTTGTACTGGGACAGCAATAGCGTGATGAAGAGCATCCCGACGATTGCTATGCCGACCCAGAAGATCGTGCGCTTGGCTAGTTCATTAGGTGAAAGCGGCGGCGATCCGGTCAGGTTCTGCTGAAGGATGTAGGCGGCCAGGTCCTTGACGTCCTGCTCGGTCAGGGCTGAGTTGCCGCCCTTTGCCGGCATGTCGGTCTGGCGGGGGTCGCCAGGCTGGTGAACGCGCCCGTTCGTGATGATGGCGATCAAGAAAGTCGGGTCGAGGGGATTCGACACATTCGGCAGCTGCTCGATCGGGTTCAAAGCCGGGCCGATGCCGCCGGTGAGGCTGGCTCCGTGACAGCTCGCGCAGTTGGCTCCGTAGAGGGCCTGGCCCTTGGTGGGATCACCCGGCAGCGTCGCCGCGCTCGCTGAAGGGGAGGGAGAGCTGTCCGCCAGCGTGCTGACCGCAGTGAGCGCCACAATTGCGGGAACCGCCAAAGCCACCAGCGCCGAGACAGTGAATCCCTTGTGAAGCCGCATGGCGCGCCAAATCATAGCTTGCCCACTATTTTGGCCCTCGGGCGGGAATAGGAGGGAAGGGCGTAGGTTTTATTGCTGATATGGCGTCATGCTCCCCGGTCTCCCGTTCGGCTTTCTGCTGCGTATCGAGGCGCTGGCTAGACGCGAGATCGGCCTACCGTGGCTGAGGCGACTCCTCTGATCTCCAACCTCGCCGCCGGAAGGCGGATCGGGGTTATCTCCATGCACACCTCTCCCACGGCCTCTTTGGGCCAGAACGGCAACGGCGGCCTCAATGTCTACGTTCGCGAAGTTGCGAACGCGTTCAGCGATCGGGGCATCGCCACCGACATCTTCACGCGCAGGCAATCTCCCGACGACCCCGCGATCGAGTCGCTTGCCCCCCTGTCGCGCGTCATCTATCTGCCTGCCGGACGCAGCCTGGACAAGTACTCCCTCTATGGCGAGGTCCCCGCTTTTGCGGCTGGGATCCGATCCTTTGCCGAGCGCGAGCACCTGAGCTACGACATGTTGTACTCGCACTACTGGCTGTCGGGCGAGGTTGCGTGCCTGCTGCGACCGGACATGGGCGTCGCCTGGGCGCACACCGCGCACACGCTCGGCCTGGTCAAGAACCGCACGCTCGCGAGCGGCGCCAGGCCCGAGCCGGCGCTGCGGATTCGAGTCGAAGGCGAGATCGCGCAGCAGGCAGACCTGCTCATCGGCTCGACCTCCGATGAGGCCGACGACCTGACCAGGCTCTACGGAGCCGACCCGGAGCACGTCCATGTGGTGGCGCCTGGCATCGACCTGGCGACGTTCCAGCCCCTCGACCGCGCCGACGCACGCCGCAAGATCGGCTACGGCCCGGGCAGGGTGCTCATGTTTGTCGGCCGGCTCGAGCGCCTGAAGGGTGTGGACGTCGCCATCAGGGCTCTGGCGCTCCTTCGAGACCGCGCCCACGCCGACCTCCGCCTGATCGTGCTCGGCGAGGACGTTCGCGACGGGGAGGAGAGCGAGAAAGAGCGCCTCAAGCTGGTCGCCTCAGCGTCGGGCGTGCGCGATCGTGTCGATTTCCTGGGTTCGGTCGCGCACCACGAGCTGCCGTACTTCTACGCGGCGGCCGATGTTTGCGTGATGCCTTCTTACAGTGAGTCGTTCGGACTCGTCGCCCTCGAAGCGCAGGCGTGCGGCCGGCCGGTCGTGGCTTCGGGCGTGTCGGGCCTGCGCTCAGTCGTGCGGGATGAGGTCAGCGGCTACTTGATCGACGGTCACGATCCCGCGATTTACGCCGAGCGCATCGGCCGCCTTCTCGCCAACCCTGAGCTGGCGCAGCAGATGGGTCGCCGCGGGCGGTTGCTGGCGCAGCGATTCTCGTGGACGCGCACCGCAGACCGGCTGGGGAACCTGTTCGAGGGCGCGATCGAGAGCACTCAGGCGCGCGTCCAGGCCGGCGTTCGACACGAGTAGGGAAACGACGTAGCGTC
>DATCAV010000144.1:0-3179 GCA_036512415.1 Candidatus Dormiibacterota bacterium
GGAGGGAGCCCGGCGCCAGGATCCGTCGAAGCCGCACGGGTGGCAGCCACGGCATAGCCGAGAAGCGGTACGAACGCAATTGGCAGCAGGACGACCATCGCGAGGCCGACCAGCCACCGGGACCGCCACTCGCCTCGAAACGGCCAGGCGAATGACGCCGCAACGAGGTTCACGAGGCAACCTTAAGGTGCGCTTCCCAAATCGATCAGGCCGCGGCGCGCAGCAGCGATCACGGCCTGAAGCATGGTGTGGACCTGCAGCTTCTCGATCACATGCCTCACATGCCATTCAACTGTGTGCTGCGCGATGCCGAGGCGGCGCGACATGGCGACGGTGTTGAGACCCTCGGCCATCAGGACCAGAACCTCCATTTCCCTGGCGGTGAACCGTGCAACCAGCTGCTCGCGGTCCTCTTGCTTTGCCGTCACCAGGCGCTGGCGTGAGATGGCCTTCGCGAACAGCGAACCGGTGATGAGCACGTCGCCCCTGCCGGCCCTCCTGATCGCTTCGATGATCTGATCCGCGGTCGCGGCCTTGGTCAGGTAAGCAGTTGCGCGCGCGTCGATGGCATCGAGAAGCGCGGTCTCTGAATCATCAGCGCTGTGAAACACGATCGCGATGTTCGGAACCTCGGCGCGAATCCCCGAGGCCGTCGCGCCTCCGCGCTTTCTTCCTGACTTCGACAATGCGCTGCTATCGCACGACGACCGAAGCCGGATTATCGCGAAAGAACATCGCCGGCTGGTGGGCCGCCCCACGCTTTTGCTCGACGGCTACGCGGTCGGGTCCTGGAAGCTCACGCGCGATAAAGGCGCGGTCAGCCTTGTGATTGAGATGCTGAAGCCACTTTCAAAAGGGGACCTGAAGGCAGTCGAAGTCGAAGGTCTTCAGCTTCTCGACTTCACCGCCGCGGGTGCGACGACGAAAGAGATCAGGTTCGTCGGCTAGAGCCCGAGGTGTTCGCTGACTAGCCGCCGGTTGGGTGCTGAGCGTGCTCCGAAGGCTCGACCTCGGGGGCCGGACCACCGCCGGCGTACTGGTCGTTGACCTGCACGACCTCCTCGCCAGGCGCCTGGTCGCTCGTTGTCGGCTTCGCACTGGGCTGAGGGTCGATGACTTTCCGCTTGCGTCGGCTCACGGGCCAACGGTACACCGACCGCAAAACTCAGCGCCTGATTCGAACCTGAACCTCGCCGCCAGAGGCGGTGACCTCAACATCGCCGGCGCGCAGGCGCATGCCGTCTTCGAGCCGGGTGGCGACGATGGCGCCTTCGAAGACCAGCTCATCGAAGCGTTCTCGTCCCTTACCGGCCATCCGCACGATCACGCCGGCGGGGCTGCGCCAAACGCCGTTGCCGGCAGCTTTGAAACCGCTCGTCACCAGGTCTCCGATGCGATCCGGAGTCGCCGGGGGCGGTTCTACGATCGGCCGGTTGACAGATTTCGCCGTCTTCGCTGAATCGGCACCCGGCCGCGGGGCCGGCTTGCGGAAGCGGGCCTGTTCCAATGACAGCCTCAGCAGCTCGGAGCCTTCTTCCTGCTCAAAAAATGCTGACGAGATTCGACTGGCGTCTCGAGAACGCCGAACGCAGTTGGCGCAATCGGCGTCCGTGTCGACAGCCGAGTACGTGTCAGCCGCGATGGTTTGACCGCACAGCGTCGTGACCGGGCCGCTTCGCGGGACACGCGGCGTGAGGTGGATGCGCCCACCGCTCTTGCGACGGACCGACTCGAGCCGGATCCCAGGCAAGCTCACCGCTCCGACGATAGCGCTAAGTCAGAGCCTCGAATCGATGACTAGAGCAGGGACTCGATCGCCTTGACGACCTCGGCTGATTCAGGCTCGACCTTGGAACGGAACCGGCGAACGACGTGCCCGTCCTTGTCAACCAGAAACTTCTCAAAGTTCCATCCAACGTTACCGGCCTTGCCGGCGTCGTCAGGAAACTCGCTCAGGATCGCGTAGAGCGGGTGCTGGTTCGCCCCTTTCACATCGAGCTTGGCGAACATCGGAAACGTCACGCCGTAGTTGACGCTGCAGAAGTTCTGGATGTCTTCGGCGGTGCCGGGCTCTTGCCTGAAGAACTGATTGCACGGAAAACCGAGCACGGTGAAGCCCTTCGCGGAGTAGCGATCCTGCAACGCCTGAAGGCCTGCGTACTGGGGGGTGAATCCGCACTTCGATGCTGTGTTGACGGCGAGGATCACCTTGCCTGCGTAAGCCGAGAGCGTGGCCGGCTTGCCGTTCAGCATGGGCAGCTCGATCTCATGGATTGAGGGCGCCTGGGTTTGACTCATACCAGCTTGAATTGATGCCTGGACCGCACTATTCCCGGCTCCTTGCTGCTGCGAGCAAGAACGCAGCAAGCGTTGTGATCGCGACTGCCGACAGGATGGCGGGCGCCCAGCGAATGCCAAACCACCCGATCGCGATACCGATCGCCGGTGGGATGACGCCACCGCCCACCATCGTCGCGGGAAACATCCATGAGGTGGCTCGCGAATCGCCTGGCCTGAGCTTCGCGAGCCAGGCAAGAGCGGTGGGAAAGATGGGCGCGATGGCAAGGCCGGTGACGATGTAGGCGAAGGGAGCGGCGCGCCCGCTCAGCGCCACGAGCAGTGCCACTGACGCGATGGCGGCACCCGAGATCACGATCACCGGCGGAGGCACGCGGTCGGGAATGAGCGTGGCCAGCAGCCTTCCTATCGCGACGGCGAGCCAGAAGCCTGACGTGATCGAAGCAGCCTCCAACGATCGAAGTCCCACCGATTCCAGGTGTGAGGGTATCCACCCGCCAACGCCTGTCTCGATGCCCACATAAAAGACAAAAGCCACGACAAAGATGGCAACCAGCAACGCACCTCGGCGTGACCCCCGATTGGATTCAGGGTCGCGGTTGGATCTCCGCGGAGCCACGGGCAGGCGGCCCTGGATGCCGGCCACGGCCGGGATCAGCACGACTGCGAGAGCTGCCGCGCCGCCGTACAGGGCAGTCAAGTGTTCCTGGCTGAGTCTCGAAATAAGGATCGGCCCGGCCACCGACCCAAAACCGTAGGCGCTGTTCAAACCATTGAGCAAGGCCGATCGCCTGGGCCCTTCGCTGAAGGCCACGAGCTGGTTCAGGCCGAGATCCAAACCGCCGAAACCCAAGCCGATTACAAACACCCCAGCAAGGAAC
>DATCAV010000145.1:0-14139 GCA_036512415.1 Candidatus Dormiibacterota bacterium
CCAGGACATTCCCCAGAACTCAAAGATGAGCTTCAGCGCAGCGAAGCTGGTGATGTCCCCATTGTCGAACGGCGGCGACACCTCGACCACGTCGAAGCCCACCGGGCTCGTGCGGGCAAGGACCGACCCGAGAAGATCGAGCGCCTGCCGCGTAGACATCCCGCCGGCCGATGGAATCTCAGTCCCAGGGGCGAATGCCGGGTCGAGGGCATCGATATCAAAGGAGACGTGCACCTTTTTGCCGGCGAGGCGGTCGCCGATCGCCTGGGCCGCTGCGGCAGGATCGGCCGCCAGCTCTCGTGCCGAGACCAGCAAGATGCCCGTGGCCCTTATGAACTCGACCTCCTCTGGGTCGTAGTCGCGCCCGCCGGCGATGACGACCCTGGCGGGGTCGATGGCCGACACCTCGAGCGCCCGGCGCATCGCACAGCCGCACGTCCAGCGCCCTCCACGAGAGAAATCGCAAAGGTCGGGGTGAGCATCGACCCACAAGATCTGCATGTCAGGATGCCTGCGAGCCTGCGCGGCGATGGTGGCGATGGCGGTGCAGTGGTCCCCACCAAGAACGGTCAGAAGCGAGGTCAGCGGCACCGTTGACAGACGCTCGGCCACCGCCATCCAGCCCTCACTGATGTCAGGACCGGCGTCGAGGTCGCCCATATCGTGCACGCGAAGCCCCTGGAGGACCTGGCCGTCTTCGGTGACGGGCGGCATGGCCGCGGACAGCGAGCGGATGCGCTCGGGGGCGAGGGCCGCCCCTTTCCGGTAGACCGCCGAGCCGTCGTACGGGATGCCGGCGACCACCATGTCAGCTGCTTCGAAAGCAGCTCCCGCGAGCCCGCCCCATGGCAGCAAACCGTCCAGGTTCATCGCTTCCTAACCTCAGGCACCTTCAAGATCAGTAACGCGCCGATCAACAGCGACGCGCTGAATATCGAGAAGATGACCGGAAAGCCTCCTGGCAAGCCGAGCAGCTTCGGTCCGTGGTTGAAAGGGTCGAGAAGGAAACCGCCGATAAAGCGGGCGATGATGCCAGACCCGGCCGTCGCGATGTTGCTGAAACCCATGAACAGCCCTGCCTCCTGTGTAGGGATGACGTCTTGAATGAAAGCCCAGTCGACAGAGAAGAACACGCCGTAGCCGATACCGATCAGCACACCCACCAGTGTCGCTTGTGCCGCCAGCAGTGGAACCCTGAGCATTCGCGCCAGGGGCTCCACAAGCTGCGTGGGCAGCAGCTGGTAGTGGCTGAATACGAGCATGAGCACCCCGGCCGCACCCAGGAGGCCGCCGATCAAGATGAAAGGTCGCCTGCCGAAGCGATCCGACGCGCGCGCCGCCGGCCATGAAACGACGAATGCCGCGAATATCACAAGGCCGAGGAGCGTGTAGCTGGCGCGAATGGTGTCCATGCGGTCGTTGTGGAAGAAAACGTTGTTGAAGTAGAAGAACACAAAGCTCTGGACGCCGACCAACCCCAACAGGATGAGCAGCCGGGACGCCATCAGCCAGAGGAAGCTCGGATAGCGCAGCGGACGGGAAAACGTCGTGGCGATGGCTTGGCGCACGCTCTTGAACTGGCTCGCAGTCCGCGTGGCGCGATCCGGGATGAACAGGACGGTGGCCAGCATCGTCAGCACCAGCAGCGCGCAGATGCTGAGCAGGGCGGCCGTGCGGCCCGCGTGCGCCAGGATCCACCCCGATCCGATCGTGCCGGCGAGAAGCCCGACGACGTTGGCGACGCCGAAATAGCCCGAGGCGGTGCCGCGCTGCGTCTCCGGCACGACGTCCGGCATGAGGCCCTGATAGGGCCCCTGGGCGGTGTTGGAGGCCGCCTGGAGTAGGAAGTAGAAGATCAGCACCAGGCCGAAGCTGCCTGACAGGGCAAGGCCGATCAGGAACAGGACATCGCCAATGGTGCCGGCCACGATGTATGGGCGCCGCCTGCCGAAGCGAGTCCTTGTGCGGTCGGAGAGCGCCCCGGCGATCGGCTGCCAGATCACGGCCATCAGCGATCCCACCGCCTCGAGCACTCCGAGCGCAAAGCCCTCGTGGTCCCTGCCGACCAGCTGGATGACCATGTCGGGCAGGATCAGGCCGCCAAGGCTGGTCCAGAGGTAACCGATCGCAACCCAGTAGACAGACAGCACGACGAAGTCGATATGGCTCAGGTTGCGTCTCACTGAATTGACGGCACCCACGACGCCTCCCTCAGCGGCCGCGGCGTGGATCAATCTGGTTGGTAGGGCGGGAGTGACTTCTTGACCGGCCGGTCCTCGCGATAACCCAGCGCATATTCGCCCTGGAGGATCGTATGCACCTCGCGGGTTCCCTCATAGATGATCGGCGCCCGCGCGTTGCGCATGAAACGCTCGACTGGATACTCCGCCGAATAACCGTAGGCTCCATGCACCTCGATCGCATCGTCGGCTGCCTTGAACGCCGCATCGGTCGCGTACTGCTTGGCCATCGAAACGTTGCGCGTGTGGCGCAAGCCCTTGTTCTTCATCCACGCGACTTTGAAATAGAGGAGCCTGCAGATCTCATAGTCGCGTGACATGTGGGCGATCATCTGCTGGACGAGCTGATAGCGGCCGATCTCCTGGCCGAACGTCTTCCGTTCGCGAGCGTATTTCACCGACGCGTCGAGGCTTGCGCGCACGGTGCCGGTCGCACCGGCCGCCACGGTGTACCGACCGTTGTCGAGGCAGCTCATCGCGATCTTGAAGCCGTCGCCCTCGTCTCCGATCCGATCCGCTTCGCCGACCTCGACGTCGGATAGAAAGATGGATCCGACATCGCCGGCGCGGATGCCCAGCCGGTCCTCGATCGGCTCGGTGCGCAAGGCCTTGCCAGAGGCGGTGCGGTCGAGCATGAACGCTGAGACTCCACGTGATCCCGCCTTGGGGTCGGTCTTTGCGAAGACAAGAAAGAAATCGGCGGTGTCAGCGTCCGAGACCCAGATCTTCTGCCCGTTGAGGATGTAGTTGTCGCCGTTGCGGCGCGCCGTGGACTGCATCGACGCGACGTCAGAACCTGCGTTTGGCTCGGTCAGTCCGTAGCAGGCGAGCTTCTCGCCACGCGCCATCGGCACGAGCCACCGCTGCTTCTGGTCTTCGGTTCCCCACGTGTAGAGACCCATGCCGACGAGGCCGATGTGGACCGAAAGCACCGTGCGGAAGACAGTGTCCACGTACTCGAGCTCTTCGCAGACGAGACCCAGGGACAGGTAGTCGAGGCCGTAGCCGCCGTAGCGCTGCGGGAAGCAAACGCCAGGCAGCCCAATCGATGCGAGCTTGGCGAAGATCTCGGGGTCGTGGTGGCCGGCCCTGTCGTTGGCGCCGATCGTGGGTGCAAACTCGCGGGCGCAGAAGTCGCGCACAGTGTCAACCAGCTGCTCTTGATCCGACGTCAGGGCCAGGTCCAGCATGCCTACCCCCTTAGGGCGTCTTCTTCGGAGACGGTTTCGGCGTCACTTTTGGCGTTGGCGAGTGCTTCGGCGTGGCCGTCGGGCTTGGGCTCGGCGAAGGCAGGGGTGTCGGCGCCGGGTGCAGGTCGCCGGGACCGACGTGGCCGATGAAAGGCAGATGACTCCCGATGCTCAGAATGACCGGCACGCTCCTGGACCCGTGCAACTGAGGTTGGAGGAAGCTCGTGTAGATCTGCTGCAGCTGGTGGATGCCCTGGACGTTGTCCACCTTGGCGCCGGCAGCTCCGCCGGCGGCAGCCTTCAGCGCCGCCAGGTCTTGCTTGGAGACCATGGCCGCGGTGATCGGGTTGGACTCGATCCAGTTCTCGAGCTGGCTGACCTGGGTCAGGGTCAGGCTCGCGCTCCTAATTGTGGGTTCGAAGGCGTTGTCGAGCACGACCAGCGCAGAGACGGCGAGGTAGACCACCACCAGCGTCACGGCGACGTGGACGAAGATGCCGAGCAGGCCGTCGATGCCTCGGATCGACTCGAGGCGATGAAAGGCTCCGCCGATCGCGCCGCCGACGGCGCCCATAACGATGGCCAGGATGATCGCCAGGAAGATGCTGAGCACCGGGGTCAGGTGGGCGAGCTTCTCCATCTGGCTGGTGTACTGGTCGTGGAAGCGGAAGACGACCAGCAGCGTGCCGAAGAAGAAGATCTCCGCCATCAACGGCTGGATCACGCCGCGCTGGTAGCCGATGATCAGCGCGATCACCAAAAGCAGCAGTACGGCGATGTCAATGATCACGACATCACCGCGAACGTGAATCGAACCGGCAACGTTACGATCCGAAGGGTCCCGTACACCGCGGCCAATTGTAGAAGCACGGCCCCCGATGAACCTCCCTTTTGGGCGGTTGCAGCCCCCTTGGGTTAGACTCGCATCACTCTTGGCCCGAACGATCGCCGTCGCGATGCAAAAAGGGGGGGTGGGCAAGACCACCACCGCCGTCAACCTCGGCGCCGCCCTGGCGGAGTTGGGGCAGCGGGTATTGCTCATCGATCTCGACGCGCAGGGCCACCTCACCCTCTACATGAAGCCCCCGAGCAACATCGAGAAGACGATCTACGACCTTCTCGTCAATCCCGAGACCACGGTTACCGACGTCGTGCAGGAAGCGCCCCAGATGGGCGTTCACTACATCCCCGCCGATGTCGAGCTGGCAGGCGCCGACAACCAGCTGATCAACGAGATCGGCCGCGAAAGCATCCTGCGCGACAAGCTCGAGGCGGCCCAGAAGCGATACGACTTCATCATCATCGACTGCCCGCCTTCGCTCGACCTGATCGTGATCAACGCGCTGGTCGCGGCCGATGAGGTCCTGGTTCCTCTGCAAGCGGAATTCCTCGCCCTCAAGGGTATGCAGGAGCTGCTGATAACGATGGAGCGTGTCAAGCGAAGGTTGAACCCAAGGCTCGAGCTCACCGGCATCCTGCCCACTCTCTACAAGAAGCGCGCGCTCCATTCGCAGGAGGTACTCGCAGCAGTCAGAGAAAAGTACGGAGACAAGGTGTACGACTTCGGGATCACCGACTCCATACGTTTCGCCGAAACTCCGCTCGCAGGCCAGTCGATACTGCAGTACGCAAAAGACTCAGACGGGGCGAAGTCGTACCGTGCGCTCGCCGCCAAAGTGTTGGAGAATCACAGGTTGTGACCACCTTCAAGCGCGTATCGCTCGGAGGCTCCGAAGAGCTCTTCCGCCCGACCCGTCCTCAGGTCGTCAGCGACACAGACGATGTGATCAGGGAGGCTGTCGATCGTCCCGCGAAGGTGAAGGAGGTCGTCTATAGGACTCTCCAGTTCACCGAAGAGGAGATCGCCCTGCTCCTCGAGGCGATCCAGACGGCGAAATATCCGGAACGGGCGCGAGCCAAGCCAGCCCTCGACAAGTTCGACTACCTGGACGCGTTGAGAATCAAGATCCAGGGCGAGAGCGGCGCTCAATAGAGCGGCGCTATGAGAGAAGACCAGTCGGTCTCCTCTTCGCGCAAAGCGGCGTTGAGGATGGGCCTTACTGAATGCATCGGCGGGCGCTTCGCGCGCGCCTGCTCTTCTTCTCGGGATGGGATTAATTACGAACCAGCTTCGTTCCGCAATGTTCAGGTTGGGAGAAGACAAAGTCATGGCCGGGGAGACCCCGGCCAACCCTGCAACGCTAGCTTCTCTAACGCCTCTTGGCGCGGCGCCTCACGTATCCGTAGGTCCAGAACAGCAAAATCAAAAGCAGCGCGCTCCCGAAGACGACTACCGCAACACGCTGGTCCACGCACGAATAGTGATCGCTCGGCACCCCCCTCGTGCTTGTCGTAGATTTCTCTCCATATGAAGCTCGGCATCGTCAAGGTCAAGCTCGACCGCGAGGTCAACGCGTACGTCGTGGCCGACTCGACGAGCAAAGAGGCGATCGTCATCGATCCCGGGCTGCCGGTGGACAAGCTGGTCGACCAGGTCAAAGGGTTGACGGTCCGCTTCATCGTCGCCACCCACTGCCACCCGGGCCACGTGGCCGGCAAAGATGACTTGAAGGAGCTGACCGGCGGCCAGACCGCCCTTCATGCCGCCGATGCCAAGCAATTCCTACGGTCGGCCGACAGGTATTTGCTGGATGGTGACGAGCTCGAGTTCGGCGAGTTCAAGCTTTCGGTCATCCACACCCCCGGGCACACGCCGGGAAGCGTTTGCTACGTCGTCGCCAACCATGCGTTCGTGGGCGACACGATCCTCGCAGGCGGCATCGGCAAGCAAACGCCCGAGACCGACCTACGCCGCCAGATGATGAGCATCGGCACCAAGCTCCTACGCCTGCCGCTGACGACGGCCCTGTACCCGGGACACGGTCCGGCGACCAGCCTGGAACGCGAGCTCGAGCAAAACCCGATCTTCAGGGGAGCCGGCGCGAGGGCCTAGGACGTGTCTCCTTATTCGGGGGCCCACGTGAGTGCGGCGGCCTCGCGGTTCAGGGGATGCGATCAGTCCTCGGAAAGAGCAGCAAAGGCCTTCTTTGTTTTCATATACCACCCCATTCCTGATATGGGATTTTTCCACCTATCCTGCATGCTACCGGCGCCTGTCGATTCCTGATCGGTCTGCTCACCTGTTTCGCCACGCACGACGGCATCCCCGCTTAGGAGACACGTCCTCGACGGCGCCGGCTAACGCACCGTTGCCAGCACGAGCGCGATCGTGGTTGGGCCGCCAGCGTTCGTGACGTCGAGCGAGCCTTTCGCGTTGGCGTTGCTGCTGCGCTGGAACGTCGCCGAAAACCTGGTGTCGATGTCCCCGGAGTAAGCCACGAGGACCCAATCGTTCTTGTTCAACGCGTTCACGTAATACGCCTGGACGGACGCCCTCACGATGGTTTCACCATACGACCCATCGCCTCCCCGACAGCTCGTCCCTGCCGAACGACAAGCCGGCCGCGCACATAAACCTCAACGATCGAAAAGCTCGATTCCAGGCCCTCCAGCGCTCCGTGCTTCTGCTTCGACTGCATCAGCGCCGGCCGGAAAACGGTGCCCCGCCGGGGATCGACGATCGCGAGGTCGGCGTCGAAACCCGGAGCGATCCTCCCTTTGCTCTCCTGCAAGCCGATAAGCGCAGCGGGTCGTTCGCACACCCATTTCGTCGCCTTCCACACATCTCCCAATCGCTTAGCCAGCTCAAGAGAGCTGAGATAAAGGGTCTGGACCCCTGGGCTGCCGGCGGCCGCATCTTCCAGGGGCCTCGCCTTCTCGGCGTCAGTGTGTGGAGCGTGATCGGTCGCCACGATTCCAATCACTCCCTTGTCGACGCCGTCGATCAAGGCTTGCCGGTCGGCTGACGTGCGGACTGGCGGGTACACCTTCATCAAGGTCCCCAGCTTTGCGAAATCGCTGTCCGTCCGCCACAAGTACTGGGGACACGTCTCGAGGCTCAGCCTCGATCCGTCTCTCAGCGCCGCCTCCGCCGCCCTCAGGCCCAGCGCACTTGATAGATGCGCGATGTGCAGTCGCGCGCCAAACGAGTCGGTGATCGCCGCCGCCGCCGCGATGGCGACAGCCTCGGCCTCGGGCGGGCGGGAGGCGAGCACGTCGGCGTACGACTCGAGCGGCCGCCTGAAGGCAGCCAGGATGCTCGGGTCTTCGGCGTGAATCACCAGCGGCAGGCCCAGCGCGGCGACCACCGGCGCCAGGCGAAGGAGCGTTCCGTAATGCGGCGGCGCCTCAAGGTCGGGGTCGTCCGAGTCAGGCGAGTACTGGACCTGCCTGCGGCTGAGGCTGAAGGCATACCCGAGGTATGCCTTGAAGCCGATGGCGCCGGATCGAGCGAGGCTTTCGAGCTGATCGGCTGTCGAGCTCGAGCGGATGAGTCCCCACAACCCAAAATCGACATGGGCCTTGCTGTGCGCCAGGGCCGCCTTGGATTCCAGCACGCCGCCGGAGTCGACGCCGGGAATCGTGTTGGGCATGTCGATCACGGTCGTGACGCCGCCGGCGGCGGCCGCCAGCGTCAGGGTGCCAAAGTCCTCTTTCTCTGGGAAGCCCGGGTCGCGGCCGTGGACGTGGACGTCGATGGCGCCGGGCAGCACGTACATCCCGACCGCATCGACGACTCGAGCGCTGGCAGGATGCCGGGTGCTGTGCTCCTCCAGCGCCGTGATGACGCCGTCGGAGACGTGA
The DNA here is from genome assembly GCA_036512415.1 of Candidatus Dormiibacterota bacterium. Lineage (GTDB taxonomy): Bacteria > Chloroflexota > Dormibacteria > Dormibacterales > Dormibacteraceae > Palsa-872. The sequence goes on from DATCAV010000145.1 coordinate 8,135, forward strand.
ACGTCAACCTGCCGCGGACCATCGGCCGTGCCGGCGGTGCCTCCGGCGACGACGAGCTCAGTCAAAGGATGGAAGGGAACCAGCGGTTCCCTCCCATGACCCACCTTCCGGGGGATGGGACATTTTGAAAGTTCACGCCCAGCGACGCGCGGCGCGTAAAGGTACGCGGGTTGGACGGCCTAGCGAAGCCAGGCCTACCAGCCACGTCTATGTCTTCCAGAACTTAAACCCGTCAAGTGCCGCCCAAAGCGCTAGTCAAGCTCTAGATCAGCTATTCGGAACAGCGGTGAGTAGGGGATGCCCGCGGCCCGGATGTTGTCCTCTCCCCCTTCGCCCCGATCCAGCACGACCACCAGGTGAATCACCTCCACCCCCGCGTCGCGCAGCACCTGCGCCGATCGCAGCGAGTCGCCACCGGTCGTCACGACGTCTTCGATCACCGTGACCCTGTCACCGGGCTCGAAGCGTCCTTCGATCTGCTTCGAGGTGCCATAGCCCTTCGGCTCCTTGCGCACGAGCACCAGGGGCAGGCCCGACTCCATCGACACCGCGCCGCCCAAGAGCACCGCTCCCAGCTCCGGCGCCGCCAGGCGCTGCGTTTCCGCGGGGACCAGCCGCGCCAGGTGCTTGCCGAGGCGGCGGAGAACGGCGGGATCGGTCTCGAACAGGAACTTGTCGAAGTAGCGGTTCGAGCGCTTGCCGGAGCGAAGGACGAAATCGCCCTTGAGATAGGAAGCTTTGACGAGCTCGCGGCCGAGCTCGCGCAGCTCGGATGCTCGGGTCTCCACGCAACGTAATCTAGCCGATGGATGTCCTCACCCTTGACGGTCGGCCTGCTGCGTGTCGTGCTCCATCTGCCGGACAGCGGTTCGCTGAAATCAAAGCGCCAGGTCGTCAGCGGCCTGCTCAAGCGCTTGCGACAGGAGCATCACGTCGCGGCGGCGGAGGTCGGCGAGCTCGATCGGTGGCAGCTGGCCGAGCTGGCAGTCGCCACCGTCAGCGCCAGCGGCAGGCACGCGGACGAGGTGCTGGCTTCAGTGTTGTCCTATGTGGAGTCGCACAGCGACGGCGCGCGCATCACCGACGTTTCCACTGAGCTGATACGCGTATGAAGACGGCGGATTCTCTGGTCGAGGAGTTCGAGGCCACGCTGCCTTTCAATCTTGACGAGTTTCAGCGGGAGGCCATCGCCAAGCTCGACCGGGGCCCGGGCGGCGTCCTGGTGAGCGCGCCCACCTCGAGCGGCAAGACGGTCGTCGCCGAGTACGCGATCTTCCGCGCGCTGCGCGCCGGCTCGAAGGTGATCTACACGACGCCGCTGAAGGCGCTCAGCAACCAGAAGTACCACGACTTCGTCAAGGAGTACGGCGAGGCGACCGTCGGCCTCGTCACCGGCGAGAACTCGATCAACCCCGACGCGCCCGTGGTCGTGATGACGACTGAGATCCTGCGCAACCTGATCTATGAGGACCTGAGGAGGCTCGACATGGTCTCGCACGTGGTCCTCGACGAGGTCCACTACATCGACGATTTCCCGCGCGGATCGGTGTGGGAGGAGATCGTCATCCAGGCGCCCACGACGATCAAGCTCGTCGGCCTGTCGGCGACGATCGGAAACTTCCGCGAGATCGCCGAATGGATGGCGGAGAACCGCGGCGGCATGGAGACCGTGTTCCACAACGTGCGACCCGTGGAGCTGAAGCTCTGGCTCGCCATCAACAATCGCCTCCTTCCGCTCTTCAAGGGTGACGGCGCGATCGACCAGCGCACGTGGAGCAAGGCGGCCGAGGAAGAGGAGGCTGCCTACCGCGTCGGCCGTTACAGCAGGCTGCCTTCGAACGACCTGCTGCACGTGATCGAAGAGCTGCGGCGTGGTGACATGCTGCCCGCGATCTACTTCATCTTCTCTCGGCGCGGTTGCCGCGAGGCGCTGCAGCGGTGCTCATACCACGAGATCGACCTGACCACCACTGCCGAGAAGGAGGAGATCGACAAGGTTGCGGCCGAGCGGCTCGCGGGCCTCACCGACCACGACGAGGAAGTCCTGTTCCGCCGCATGGTCGACGCCCGCCTGTTGCGTCGAGGGCTGGCCGAGCACCACGCGGGCCTACTTCCGTACCACAAGGAAATGGTCGAGGAGCTCTTTCAGCGCGGGCTCATCAAGGTCGTGTTCGCGACCGAGACCCTGTCGCTCGGCATCAACATGCCGGCCCGCGGAGTGGTCGTCTCTTCTTTCAGCAAGTTCGACGGCAGCAACTTTTCGAATCTCACCACGGGCGAGCTGACGCAACTGATGGGCCGCGCCGGCCGCCGCGGAATCGACGTCATCGGGCACGGCGTGATCCTCAAGGAGTCGGACGTGGAGATCGGCAGCATCTACGAGGTCGCCATGGGTCCGACGCTCGTGGTCGAGTCGAAGTTTTTACCGAGCTACAACATGGCGCTGAACCTCCTACGGATCTACACCCCCGAGCAGGCGGATGCCCTGATGGAGCGATCTTTCGGCCAGTTTCAAAAGCGGCTGGCCGGGCAGCGGACGAAGGAGCGCCTCGCCAACGTGCGGGCCAGGCTGGAGGATATCCGGAACCTCTGGGAGGACCGCGAAGTTTCGATTGACGACGTCGCGCAGTACTTCAAGCTGGAAGACCGCCGGCGGGCAATCCGGATCGAGCTCAAGCGCCTGCGACGCGAGGCAGGCGCGGAGCGGCGAGGCAGTCGCGGAAAGCACACGCGCTCCATGGGCTCGGCCTCTCGTTTGGTGCAGAGGCTGGAGATCGAGGCAAAGGGACTTCTGGAGCGCCAGCACAAGCTCAAGGTGGTGCGTTCTCCTCGATTTGGCGAACACCTCCAGAAGTACGGCGAGATCCGTGCGTTGCAGAAGGAGCTCGAGGCCGGCGAACGGGAGGTCACCGGCCAGATGGACGAGTACGCCCGCAAGCTGCGCAGACTTTGCCGGATCCTCACCGAGACCGGCTTCCTGGCCCACGACCGGCCCACCGACAAGGGGCTCTTCGCGTCGCGCATCTACGGCGAGAACACGATCCTCGTCGCGGAGGCCGTCTGGCTCGGATGGCTCGAAGGGCTCGCGCCGGAAGAGCTGTGCGCCGTGCTGATCATGCTGTCGGCCGAGGATCGCGAACGTGGCGGCAGAGACAGGCAGCAGCGAGGACCGAGGCGATACCCCACGCCTGCGATTGCGCAGACGGCGCGGCTGGTGCGCTCGCTGTACTTCCGCTTCGCCGACATGGAGAGCGACCTCGACGAGCCCAACCTCAGGCAGCCGTCTCACGACTACATCGACTTCGCCTACAGGTGGTCTGCCGGAGAGCCTCTGGACAAGATCCCGCTGCCTCCGAACGTGGATATCGGCGATGCGATCAAGGCGATGAAGAGCCTGTACTCGCTGCTGCGGCAGCTGGAATGGGCCGTGCGCCAGGCGAAGTCGCCGCTTTTCGAGACGGTCGCGCGCGCGGTGGCGCAGATGGAAAGGGACGTCATCAAACGAACCTAACGGTATGAGAGAAGACCCAGATGGTCTTCTCTCATCGGCGGGCGCCTGCTCTTAATCCGGCTATGGATGGGATTTATTGAGGATTCGTCCCTCCTCACAACGACTGGGAGGCGAAAGAACAAAGTCATGGCCGGGGGGACCCCGGCCAACCCTGCGGCGCTGGTCCTGTAGCTGGGTACTTAGACTGAACTGCGATGCCGTCCAAGAAGCGCCGAATACTTGTGACCGGGGTTGCCCGATGGTGGGGTGCGCTCGTCGTGCAACGCCTAGTCGAGGACCCCGACGTGGCCGAGGTGATCGGGATTGACATCCGCGAGCCTCATTACGACCTGGGGCGCGCCGACTACCTCAAGCTCGACATCCGCCACTCGCTCATCGGCAAGCTGGTCCGTTCGGTCGGGATCGACACCGTCGTGCATACGCTGACCCGCGTCGATTCGTTCGACCTGGATCCGCGGCGTGCGCATGAGGTCAACGTGATCGGCACGCTCAACCTGCTGGCTGGTTGTGCGGGGGCGGGCAGCCCGGTCACCCGCTTCATCCTCAAATCCTCGAGCCACGTCTATGGATCACGCCTCGATCTTCCGACCGGTATCCGCGAGGACCATCGACTCGACAGCAACTCGCGCCATCAGTTCGTGCGCGACATCGTCGAGGTCGAGTCTTACGTGAACGACTTCGCGACGCGCAATGCCGCCATCGACATCCTGGTGCTTCGTTTTGGCAACAGCCTCAACCCGGATGAGCCGCAGCCCCTTGCCAGGTACCTCGACCTCGAGGTGGTGCCGACGATTGCGGGCTACGACCCGACCTTCCAGCTCACCCATCGCGATGACTGCGTCGAAGCCATGCGGCTGGCGGTCAAGCGTGGCCCTGCGGGTGCGTACAACATCGCCGCGCCCGGCGCCGAGCCGCTGTCCAAGCTGCTCGACGATGCCGGGAAGCTGCATGCGCCCCTGATCCCGCCCTTTGGGGTCGACCTCGCTGCCTTCGCGCTCAGGAAGTCGGGCATCGCCTCCCTCTCACCCCAGCTGGTTGACCTGCTGCGCTGGGGACGCGTGCTCTCGACTGCGAAGGCCTCCCGGTTGCTCGGCTTTCGGGCCGCGCGAGACACCAAGGCCGCGTTCGAGGAGTACATCTCCCAGCGACGGGTGCTGCGCTACACGCCAGACAATCAGGGCTATCAGTACGAGAAGGAGCTGGAGGACTTCATCCACTCGAGAGCGCCGGCATCAGAAAACGGCGAGTCGGACGAAGAGCTGGTCGAGTCGGAAACATCGCCTGGAGGACGAGTACGAGCTAAGGCTCTCCGCCACCCCCATCAATAACGAGGACTTCTCCGTTTATGTACGAGGCGGCGTCTGACGCTAGGAAGGCCACGGCTCCCGCGATTTCGTCCGGCATACCGATGCGGCCCATCGGGTTGGAGGCCAGGACCCTCTCCAGGATCGCTTCGTTCCCCCACAGCGCCTCGGCGAACCGCGTCTTCACGAGGCCAGGCGCCACAGCGTTGACCCGCACCTTGCCACCAAGCTCGCGGGCGAGCTGCTTGGTCAGCATGATCACGCCCGCTTTCGTGATGTTGTAGACGCCAAGTCCAAAGCCCGGCCTGATGCCGCCGATGCTGGCGACGTTGACGACAGCCCCTCCATTCCTCTCCATCGAGGCGTCGTAGACGAGCTTGGTCAGCTGAAAAACACCGCGAAGGTTGACCTCGAACGTCTTGTCCCAGGCCCCGAGGTCGGCGCCGAGCACGGGCCCGAAGTAAGGATTGGTGGCGGCGTTGTTGACCAGAATGTCGATGCGCGAGAAGCGCTTCATGACCTCGTCGACAAGGTGCTGAAGGTCCTCCGTCTTACCGGCATGGGCGGCGATCGCCACCGCCCTCTCCGGAAACCTGGCGTTGATCCGCTCAGCCTCGACGTCGAGATCGACCTGTTTGCGGCTGGAAAGGACCACCTGAGCGCCCTGCTCGGCCAGCGCCTCGGCGATGGCGCTGCCGATGCCGCGGCTGGCGCCGGTGACGAGCGCGACTCGCCCATCGAGGCGGAATCGATCGCTGTTACCGCGGACGGCGTCGGCGCCGGAAGGTTCGGGCACGGCTGATAGGATAGGCCGACCCATGGCGACGATCTCGGGGAAAGCCGCAGAAGACATCCTCGAGCGAATCTTCCAGCCGGCGACCAAGCCGACCGCGCGAGACCAGGCCGAGGAAACGCTGCGCCACCCCAAGCGCCTGGTTTACGTCGCGATGTCCAACAAAGTCTTCTACTGGCGCACGCACATCCAGAAGTTCGTGCTCGACGCGGGGATGGTGCCGGTGAGCCCCTTCATGCTCTTCGATTACTACCTGATGCACACGGTCTCCAAAGAGATCGTCCGCGAGGCGATGAACAACCTCCTTGCTCGATGCGACGAGGTCTGGGTCTTCGGGCACATGTCGCTCGGCGTGAAGGTGCAGGTCGGAATCGCCAAGAGGATGTCCAAACCCGTG
>DATCAV010000146.1:0-7219 GCA_036512415.1 Candidatus Dormiibacterota bacterium
AGAAACCGCCGCCCGCTGCGGTGGCCATCGTCCGCGCCTACGTCCGGACCGCCGAGCTGATCCCTGTCGCTCGCCTTTCGACAGTGCGCCGCCGCGTCCGTCTGCTCGACGCGTCGGGCGCCCGGCTCGCCGAGGTTGTAGATGACGAGGTATCGGTGCGCGACGGCCGCCGTGTTGCCGCCCGATTCCGCGAGATCGAGGTCGAGGTCACAGGCGACGCCGATGGCATCGTGGCTCCGCTGGTGGCGCGGCTGCGTGGCGCCGGCGCGGGCGCGCCCGATCCGACACCCAAGCACATCAGGGCACTCGGTCCCCGAGCGATGGAACCGCCAGAGGTGGCCCCACTGCCCGTGGAGGCGGAATCACCGGCGCGGGAGGTCATCCGCAGCGTGATCGCGCAGTCGGTCGCCGCCCTTCTCTATCACGACCCCCTCGTGCGGACCAGTGGCGATCCGGAGGCGGTGCACCAGGCCCGCGTCGCCACGCGCAAGCTGAGGTCGCACCTGAGGACCTTTGGTCCCTTGCTCGACCAGGAATGGAGCGATCCCCTGCGAATGGAGCTGGGCTGGGTGGCGCTGAGCCTGGGCGCCGTGCGCGACCAGGAGGTGCTGCTCGAAAGGCTGCGCGAGCGGGCGAAGTCGCTGCCCGCCAACGACGTGCGTTCGGCGCTGGGAGTCCTCCATCTGCTCGAGGTGGACATCGAAGGTTTGCGAAAGAAGCTGCTCGCGGATCTCGACTCGACGCGTTACGTCGACCTCCTCGAGCGTCTGGTTGCTGCCGCGCATGCTCCGGCTGCATTGCCCGAAGCGGATCAGCCCGCGGGGACCGTGCTGCCCATGCTGGCTACCGCGCCATGGCGGCGGCTGCGGTCTGCCGTCAAGAATCTCCCGGACCCTCCGGAGGATGCGGACCTCCACCGGATTCGCATCCTGGCCAAGCGCGCGCGTTATGCGGCTGAGGCTGTCGCGCCCGTGGTGGGTGCCGGCGCGGTTTCCTTTGCACGCAATGCGGCCAAGCTCCAGACGATTCTCGGCGAGCACCAGGACAGCGTCACCGCGCAGGCGTGGCTCCGGAGCACGCGCATCGGCGGGCGACGCGCATTCGTCGCCGGCGAGCTCATCGCCATGGAGCACATCGCGGCCGAGGATGCGCGTAAGAAGTGGCCGAAGATCTGGAAATCCCTGGACCGCAAGAGCTTGCGGGACTGGATGGGCTAGGGATTGCCGACTCTGTATTTCGTGCGACACGCCAAGTCAGGGAGTCGAACACGTTGGGAGGGCAACGATCGCGAGCGTCCTCTCAGCAAGAGCGGGCGCAAGCAGGCTGAGGAGCTGATTACGGCGCTGGGGCCCAATCCGATCTCGGCGATCTGGTCGAGCCCTTACCTGCGCTGCGTGCAGACCGTCGAACCGCTCGCGAAGGCACGGAAGCTCAAGGTCCAGGAGACCCGGCATCTTGCCGAGGGCGCGAGGTTGAAGGGGGCCTATCGATTCATCGAGGATCCCGATCTCGACGACACGGTGCTGTGCACGCACGGGGACGTGATCATGGAGCTGGTCGACGACCTGATCAGACGCCGCATCGTCAAGTCCTCACAGGCCGCGTTCGACAAAGGGTCGACCTGGGCCGTCGAGGTCGAGGACGGCTTGCCAGTCGGCGCGCGCTATATCCCCGCGCCGTGACCGAGCTCGGGACGGCGATGCGTGCCGCGCTGGCTGCCAGATCTCTTTCAAGAAAGACACCGACCTTGACCTGCTGTATGCCAACATCGAGCCCAACCTCGCGGATCGCAACTTCTTCATCCGCAAGGCCATCGGCTGGGCGCTCAGGTCATATGCATGGACGGATCCCGAGGAGGTGGCGCGTTATGTGGCTGCGAATGAGGCGAGGTTGAGCGGCCTGAGCAAGAGAGAGGCGTTGAAGAACGTCGTGCCACGTTCACGCCCCGCTCCCCGACCCTCTCCCCCGAGGGGGAGAGGGAGAGGTGCCCGCTCGTGACCGTCACTCTGCGCGGTGCAGGGGTGAGCGAGGAGCAGGTCGTGGCTGTGGCTCGTCATGGCGAGGCGGTCGCGCTGGCGCCTGCCGCGAAGGCCAAGATGGACCGAAGCCGGATGCTGGTCGAGAAGGCTGCCTCGTCGCGCGAGCCGGTTTACGGCGTCTCGACCGGTTTCGGGGCGCTGGCCGGCACGCGCGTCCCGCCACTGCGCCAGCCGGAGCTGCAGCTGGCGCTCATCCGTTCTCATGCCGCGGGTATGGGCCCGCCTGTCGAGGACGAGGTGGTGCGCGCGACGATGCTGCTGCGCGCTCGCACTCTGTCGATGGGCCTGTCGGGTGTCAGGCCCGCGGTGGCCGAGGCCCTCATCGCCTTGCTGAACGCAAAGATCACTCCTATCGTGCCGCGGCATGGCTCGGTCGGCTGCAGCGGGGACCTCGCGCCGCTCGCCCACATCGCCCTGGCCCTGGTCGGCGAGGGAGAGGTCGTGGACTCCGCAGGCGTGAGGCGTCCCGCCTTGCAGGCGCTGAAGGCGGCCAAGCTGAAGCCTCTGAAGCTCGAGACCAAGGAAGGGCTGTCCCTCATCAACGGCACGGACGGGATGCTGGGCATGCTCGCCCTCGCCTGCGCCGATGCAGAGCGATGCTTCCGCATCGCGGACATCACCGCCGCGATGTCGGCCGAGGCGCTGATGGGGACCGACAGGACTTTCCAGAAACAGCTGCATGAGATACGCCCTCACGCCGGCCAGGTCGCGAGTGCCGCCAACCTGATCCAGATGCTTCGCGGCTCCGGGATCGTCGCCTCGCACAGGCACTCGCAGCACGCGGTCCAGGACTCCTATTCGGTTCGCTGCAGCCCGCAGGTCGCAGGTGCTGCGCGCGACACGCTCGAATTTGCGCGCCGAACGGCCGCAGTTGAGCTGGCGTCGGTGGTCGACAACCCGGTCGTGCTGGAGAGCGGCGAGGTCGAGTCGACCGGCAACTTCCACGGCGAACCACTGGCTTTTGCCGCCGACTTCCTCGCCATCGCGGCCGCAGAGGTCGGCGCCATCTCCGAGCGCCGGCTCGACCGGTTGCTGGATCCGCACCGGTCCGAAGGGCTGCCGCCGTTCCTGGCGGAGGAGCCTGGCGTGAACTCGGGCCTGATGGTCGCCCAGTACACCGCTGCCGCGCTCGTGGCCGAGAACCGTCGACTTGCCGCACCGGCAAGCGTCGACTCCATCCCCACCTCCGGTATGCAGGAGGACCACGTTTCGATGGGTTGGGGGGCGGCCTTGAAGCTTCGAACCGTCCTGGAGAACCTCACGCACATCCTCGCTGTCGAGTTGACGGCGTCCGCGCGTGCCCTCGACCTTCGCGCTCCACTGAAGCCGGCCCCGGCGACTGCCGCGGTTCGCGACCTGTTGCGCAAGCACGTCGGCGGACCTGGGCCTGATCGCTTTCTCGCGCCGGAACTGGCCGCGGCCGAGGCGCTGGTTCGCAGTGGCGCTGTGGTCGCGGCGGCAGAAGCCGTGACCGGCAAGCTGCGATGACGCGAACGATTCGCGCGCCCCGCGGTGCGGAGCTGACCTGCCTCGGCTGGTCTCAGGAGGCTGCGATGCGCATGCTCATGAACAACCTGGATCCCGAGGTCGCGGAGCGGCCAGAGGACCTCGTCGTCTACGGCGGCACCGGCCGTGCGGCGCGATCGTGGGAGGCGTTTGACGCAATCGTGCGCGAGCTCAGGGTCTTGAAAGGCGACCAGACCCTGCTGGTGCAGTCGGGCAAGCCGGTCGGGGTTTTCGACACCCACGAATGGGCGCCCAGGGTGCTCATCTCCAACTCGATGCTCGTGCCCGAATGGGCGACGTGGGAGGAGTTCCGGAGGCTCGAAGCTCTCGGCCTGACCATGTACGGGCAGATGACCGCAGGGTCGTGGATCTACATCGGCACCCAGGGCATCCTTCAGGGCACTTATGAGACGTTTGCCGCCATCGCGCGCAAGCGGTTCGACGGCTCTCTGGCCGGCACGATCACGTTGACGGCGGGCCTTGGCGGCATGGGCGGCGCGCAGCCCCTGGCAGTCACGCTCAACGGGGGCGTCGCCATCTGCGTCGAGGCGGACGATGATCGCATCAGGCGGCGCATCGAGCATCGCTACCTGGACGTTCGCGCTGACGATCTCGAGCACGCGCTGCGGCTCGCGACCGATGCCAAGGCCGCGAAGCGAGCGCTGTCGATAGGGCTGCACGGAAACGCGGCGGAGATACTCCCCGCGCTGGCGGCGCGGGGGTTTGCGGTGGACATCGTCACCGACCAGACGCCGGCGCACGACCCTCTGAGCTACATCCCGGCGGGCCTGAGCCCCGAGGATGCGCAGGAGCTGCGCCTGGACGACCCGGCGGAGTACGTCAAGCGAGCTCGAGAGAGCATGGCGCGCCACGTCGACGCGATGGTCGAGTTTCTCGATCGCGGAGCTGAGGTGTTCGATTACGGCAACAGCCTCCGCGCGGAAGCGCGCCTTGGGGGCAGCGCGCGCGCATTCGACTTTCCCGGCTTTGTGCCGGCGTACATTCGCCCGCTCTTCTGCGAAGGCAAGGGACCCTTCAGGTGGGTCGCGTTGTCGGGAGACCCTGCAGACATCGCCGCGACAGATCGCGCCATGATCGAAGAGTTCTCAGACAACGCACCGCTGGTCCGCTGGATCAAGGCGGCGGAGGAGCGGGTCGCATTCCAGGGCCTGCCCGCGCGCATCTGCTGGCTTGGGTACGGAGAGCGGGCCCGCGCGGGACTGCGGTTCAACGAGCTGGTCAGGTCGGGCGAAGTCAAAGCGCCGATCGTGATCGGTCGCGACCACCTCGATTCCGGCTCGGTCGCGTCGCCTTACCGCGAGACGGAGGCGATGCTCGACGGCTCGGACGCGATCGCCGACTGGCCGATCCTCAACGCGCTGCTCAACACTTCGAGCGGAGCCTCGTGGGTCAGCGTGCACCACGGCGGCGGCGTCGGCATCGGGCGATCGATCCACGCGGGGATGGTGGTGGTGGCGGACGGCACGGCCGAGGCGGCGCGCAAGCTGGAGCGAGTGCTGACCAACGACCCGGGCACCGGCGTCATGCGGCACGCCGACGCGGGATACGAGCGCGCCATCGACGTGGCGAACGAGCGCGGCGTCCACATCCCCATGCAACGGGCTTGAACGGCTCAGGGATCTGGCACGCCGACCAGGCCTGGCTCGGCCATCGAGCTGAGAACGTCCTCATCGAGGTCGAAAGCGGGCGCATAAAGCAGGTGACCGAGGGCGTCAAAGCCCCGGCCGGCGCAACGATGCTTCGCGGCTGGACGATCCCCGGTCTGGCCAACGTCCACTGCCACGCGTTCCAATACGCAATGCGTGGCGCCGCCGAATCAGGCGGCGGCAATTTCTGGGAGTGGCGCGAGCAGATGTATCGTGCAGCCGAGGGCTGGACCGCGGCCGGCTACTTGGAACATTGCCGCACGGTTTTTCGCGAGATGCTGAAAGCGGGGATCACCGCGGTTGGTGAATTCCACTACCTCCATGGATTGGGCAACGAGCTCGGCGAGGCTGTGGCGCTCGCGGCGGCGCAGGAGGGGATTCGTCTCACGTTGATCGACGCGTGCTACTTGCAGGGTGGCGTGGATGGCCGGCCTCTCGAGGGTGCGCAAAAGTCATTCTCGGACGGCGACGTCGACGCCTGGGCAGCGCGGATGGATGACCTCACTGTCGGCGACGACATGCGTGTCGGAGCGGCGATTCACAGCGTGCGCGCAGTCGATTCGCATTCGATGCGAAAAGTCGCGGCATGGGCGCGGAAGCGCAAAGCGCCTCTCCATATCCACCTGGCCGAACAACCCGCTGAGGTAGACGAGTGCATCGCGGTGGAGGGCTGCACGCCCACGCAGCTGCTCGAACGCGAGGGAATTCTCGGTCCTGACCTGACTGCCGTGCACGCAATTCACGTCGACGAGCAGGACGTAGCGCTTTTGGGAAGGCACAAAGTTTCGATCGTCGCCTGCACGACGAGCGAGCGAGACCTCGGCGATCGCGTCGGCCCACTTGGTCGACTGGCCGAAGCCGGGAGTCCGATCTGTGTCGGAAGCGATTCGAACGCGGTCATAGACATGCTCGAGGAGGCGCGAGGGCTCGAGCTCGACCAGCGGCGAGCGACGGGACGGCGCGTGCACCACCAACCAGCCGACCTGTTTCGGGCAGCGACCATCGGCGGCATGCGCGCGCTGGGCTGGGAGGGCGGCGAGCTGAAAGCGGGGATGCTTGCGGACTTCATCACCCTCGAGCCGCCGCGGGTGACTGAAAAAAAAGATCTCGACCTCGGCTACCTGATGTTCTGTTGCTCGGCGGGCGACGTCAGCAACGTCGTCGTCGGTGGAACGACAGTGGTCGGAAAGACCGTGGTCAGTAGATGAGACGTCTGACCGGAATCGGCAGGCTGTTCACCGGCACGCCGGCCGGCGTCATCGAGAAGGCGTCCGTGATCGTCGACGACGAACGCATCGCGTGGTGCGGGCGCGAGGGGGATGAGCCTCTCGACCTGCTCGGCTATGTCAGCGAGGACGAGGATTGCGGCGGCGGACTGGTGACCGCCGGCTTGATCGATGCGCACACCCACCCTGTCTATGCGGGCAACCGGATGGCCGAGGTGGCGATGCGGACCGCCGGCGCCTCGTACTCCGATGTGGCCAAGGCTGGTGGTGGCATCCGTGCGACGGTCAAGGCGACCCGTGAGGCTTCGCCTGCGGCTCTCGAAGAGGCCACAGCCATGCGGCTCGAGAGGTGGCTGGAAGGCGGGGCGACCACGGTCGAGGCGAAGACCGGATACCACCTCGAGCGCGAAGGCGAGCTGGAATCGACCCGCATCCTGGCCCGGCTCGGCCAGCGCGCCGACCTGCCGCGCATCGAAGTCACGTTCCTCGCCGCGCACGCGCTGCCACCAGACCGCGGCGCCAACCTGGGCAAGTACGCCAAGGAGGTGGCCCGATGGTGTCCCGACGCGCATCAAGCGGGGGCCCGTTTCTGCGATGTGTTCTGCGACCAGGGGTATTTCAGCGTCGACCAATCGCGCCACATCCTGAAAGCCGCGCTCGAGGCCAAGCTGATCCCTCGCATCCACGCCGACGAGCTTGCCCGCACCGGCGGCTCGCGCCTCGCGGCGGAGCTTCACGCTGTGTCTGCGGACCACCTTCTGTGCGCCAATCGCAGCGACGC
>DATCAV010000147.1:0-3058 GCA_036512415.1 Candidatus Dormiibacterota bacterium
CGTCTCGGTGGCGGGCTCGCTGGCCAGCGGGGGCTTTCGCGCCTCAGACGACGTCGACCTCAACCTGATCGTCGACGACGGGCACCGCCACATCGCTTACGTGGCGGTCAACGTGCTCGGCCTGCTGCACGCGCTCGCGCACCGGGCCAAGCCGGTCGACGATCTCACGCGCCGGCCGATCGCGCCTCGCTTGATGACAGCGAACTTGATCCTCGAGGTGTCGCAGTGCCATCCGCTCAAGCGGCAGGACGTGGACATGGCCTACGAGCTGCTGGTCGCCGAGCCGGTCTTCGGCCTGGAAACCATCGACAGCGTTCTTGATTCCAACCCGGCGCTTGTCGATCACTTTCCCCAGCTGGCGAGCAGGCGAGCGCCGCTGCAGATCGATCCGCCGAAGTGGCGCCTGCCGGCGTCGTTGTTTCCAACGTTTCTCGATGGAGCCGCGCGTCGCATCGGGCTCGCGGCCTGGCGGTACATGCAGTGGACCCGGCGACGCCATCCCGAGGCCCTCGCACGCGTTGCGTACGTTCGCTCGACCATGCGCCCTTACACATTGTTCGACGGGCTCGCCTGATCGTGTTCACCATAATCGCGATCGCGACGATCGGGCTGACCAGCATCGCCCTCTTTGCGTTTGGAGCAAACCTCCTCTTCCTCACGTGGCGATCAACTCGTCTCTCTCCGCGCGTTCATCAACCGGTCCTCGAGGGAAGCGAGCCGCGAGTCTGCGTCCAGGTGCCGATCTACAACGAGCGCTACGTGGCCGAGCGGGTGCTCGATGCGGTGTGCGAGCTTGACTGGCCGCGCGATCGATTCGAGGTTCAGGTGCTCGACGATTCGGACGACGAGACCGTCGCGATAGTCGCTCGCCGTGCGGCCCACTGGCGGCGCCAGGGAATCGCCGTGAGTCATGTCAGGCGCGCGTCACGTGAGGGATTCAAAGCGGGTGCGCTGGCGCATGGCATGAAGCTCACGAGCGCGCCTTTCATTGCCATCTTCGACGCTGACTTCATGCCTCCGCGGGACTTTCTCCACCGTATGTTGGGAGTCTTCGACGATCCGACTATCGGCTTCGCGCAGGCGCGTTGGGGACACCTGGACGAGGGCTACTCGTGGTTCACACGACTGCAAGCGTTTGCCCTGGACTTCCACTTCTTGATCGAGCAGGCGGTCAGGTCGTCCGACGGCTACTTCACCAACTTCACAGGCACCGCAGGAGTCTGGCGGCGGCTTGCCATTGAGGATTCGGGCGGATGGAGCGCCGCCACGCTGACCGAGGACCTGGAGCTCAGCTACCGTGCACAGCTGCGAGGCTGGCGGTCTGCGTACCTCGAAGACGTGGTGGTCCCCGAGGAGCTGCCAGTCTCGTTTGACGCCTATCGGCGGCAGCAGTCGCGCTGGGCAACGGGCAGCTTTCAGTCGGCGTTCCAGCTGTTGGTCCCGGTCCTCCGGAGCAGCGCGCGGCCGGCAGTGAAGCTGCAGGCCACCATGCACCTCCTGGCGTACGGCGTCGGACCTGTAATGGCTCTTCAGCTAGCGTGCTACCCGTTGCTGCTGCTGGGGCCGCGCTTCGAGGCGCTGCCGTGGCAGGTCGCCGACGCCGGGGTCCTTTTCGTGGTGATGGGGATCTCGCCCTGGATCGGTTTCAGCGTTGCCCAGATCCGGCGTGGGCGGCCATGGTGGGCGGCAGCGCCGTCGGTGCTCTGCCAGCTGGTGGGCGCAGGCATGTCGTTCACGGTGATCCTCGCGCTGATTCGGGCGACCCGCAGCGGCGGGGAGTTCGTGCGCACTCCGAAGCACCAGATCGTGGAGCGGGGGCAGGAGTGGCGTGACCAGGCATATGTTCGCGTTGGCGACCCGCGAGCGATCGGAGAGGCGTTGCTCGGAGCCGGGTCGCTGTCGATGGTGCCGTTCGCCGTGGCGCAGGCGCAGTGGCTGGTCGCGGTCTACTCGAGCCTCTTCGCACTCGGATTCCTGACAGTCGCCGGGTGGACCGCTGTCGACTTCCTCGAAGTCGTGACTTTGCGCAGCCTGGGACGGCGCGCGCTCGCGAGCCTTCGCGTCGCGGCTCCTGCGCTGGCCCTGATGGCTGCGTGCGGGGTGCTTCTGCTGGTGGCAGCGCAGATGCCTGAACCGTTCGAGGACGGATACGGCCACTGGCTCATCGCCGCAAACCTGGCGTCGACAGGGCAGTTGAAGGACCCGATCTTCGGGATGCAGGACACCTGGCTGCCCGGCTATCACGTCCTTGCGGCGGCGGTCCTCAAGCTCTTCGGCCTGTGGTCGTTGGGCGCTCTGAAGGCGCTTGGCGCCGCGCTTGGCCTCGCCACCCTCGCCCTGGTGTACGCTCTCGCGCCTAACGGCCGTCAGGGCCGCCTGGCGGTGGCGCTGCTGGCGCTTAATCCGGTTTTCCTGTTCACGTCCGGCTCGGCGGTGGTCGAGCCGCTGATGACCACACTTCTCACCGCCGGCGCGCTGGCCGCGGTACGAGGCCGCATGAAGCTGGCAGCCACGCTCGCGGCGCTCGCGTGTGTGACCGCCACCAAGGCGTGGATCTGGGTCGGCGTTGCGGTCGTCTACGCCCTGGCCCAGGAGGGCATCAAAAGATTCCCTCTCCCCTCCAGACAGGGGGGCGGTACCAGGCAACAGCTGCGAAGGCAGTCCGCTTTTGTCTGGGCAGTGCCTGCGATTGCCTTGCTCGTCTTGATGCAGCTCGGCTTCGCCCCTGCCGGCAACTCACTGGCGCGCGGTTCGGTCGAGGTCCTGTCCGCGACCGCCCGTGGGAGCATCGCAGGCGATGCGACAGGCCGGCTGATGGAGCTGGCGGGCACCTTTGGGCTGGCGGCCCTTCCGCTGTTCGCGCTGGGCGCGGTTGGACTCGTTGCCATCCTTCGAAAGGGACCCGCGGAACGCGCCGCGCTCGGCTTTCTTCACGTGCCGGCCCTGGTCTACCTGGCGGCGGTCGCCGGGCTCGTCGCGTTCGGCGCCTACACCGGCAGCCATCGCTACCTCTATCCCGTCCTGCCCTCCCTCGCCCTGCTGGCGGCCGGCGCCCTGG
>DATCAV010000148.1:0-16716 GCA_036512415.1 Candidatus Dormiibacterota bacterium
AGCAGCCCTTCGGCCCACCGCCGGAGCGCATCGTTTCCGGTGGCGGCCCAGAGCCTGCACAACAGCCCGCACGCGCGCGCCGCATCGTCCACGCAAGCGACGCCCTCGACGCCGGTTTCACGGGCTTCGAAGTGCTCGCCAATCGAACCGGAGTAGACAGCGAGCGCCAGGGCCCGCGGCCCGGCCGCCGGCAATGGCCGCGTCAGCGCGGCGAGCTGTCTCAGCAAGGCGCCAGCGAGGAGACGATCTCTTTCACGTCAAAGTCGGCCGCGGCCATGCGGCAGTCGGCGGCGCCGTAGTACATGCGGATCCGCTCACCCGTGTCGTCGAGGGGGACGTGGCCGCAAGAGAAGACGGTGTTGCTGTAGAAGCCCATCCGCTCGTAGTCCGCGGTCGGCACCAGGATTGGTTCAGGCGAGCGGGCAATGACCCGCGCCGGATCCTCGGCATCCAGGAGCAACGCGCCCATCGCGTAGCGTCCGTCGGCGGCGACACCGTGGTAGAGCTCCAGCCAGCCCTCGGGCACGCGGAACGGAACCGCGCCCGCTCCCGTGCGCACGCCATCCCACATGCCCTGTCGAGGCAACGCCAGGGGGCGATGCCCACCCCAGCTCACCAGGTCGTCGGAAAAAGCGATCCAGATCCCGAGAACGCGATTGAACGACGCGGGCATGGGCCGGGTGAGCGCGACGTAACGACCTCTCACGCGGCCCGGGAAGATCACCACGTCCTTGTGGTCGGGTAGGAACATGAGACCGCGCCGCTCGAAGGCTTTGAAGTCGGTCGTCGTCAGCCGGCTGGTTGTGATGCCGACCGAGGCGACCGAGACGTAGGTGATGTGCCAAACGCCGTCGATCAGCGTCGCGCGAGGGTCTTCGCATCCGTACTCTTCGAAGGAATCAGCGGGGACTAGCGCGGGGAGCTGATCGACCACGAAGTGGGCCCCGTCGGTGCTACGGGCCACACGCAGATGCGATATCTGGGTCAGGTAGTCCCTGACCTCCAGCCGGCCCCCCGGCTTCGCAGCCGGCTTGGTGACCCGGATGGCACGCGGATCGCTGAGATCGAGCCCAGGGAGATCCTTACGCACATACGCGACAACCACTCGCGGAGGATTCGTGGCCGTATCCAGGAATGCGATCCCGATCACGTCCTCACCCAAAGTCCCAGGCGGAAGTGGTTCAAGCCTCTCTTGCGGAGCCGTGAGGTCCAAGGTCCTCGCCGTCGGGGGCAGCAGGCCGGTCATGGGGCGAGGACACTCCCCGACGCGCAAGAGCAGGATCGTCTCCCCGCCCACCTGTGCAGCGGCGGCGTTGAACACCGACACGACCTCGAGGGCCGCTTGCGAAGGCGCCACGTCGGCGCTCGTCAGGATCGGGTTGTTGTCGAGCCGGTGGGCGAGTCCTTCGGCCTTCAGGCTGAGCACCACACGGACGAATCGTAGGTGCCGCGCCATAGCAGCATCAGCAAGATTCGAGTGATGGGCTCGTGCTAGGCCTCGCGATGGTGCGATCAACGTCGGAATCACCGGCAAGGGCGGGTTCGGTAAACGTATTCGCGGTCACGTTAGCGGATCGTTCAAGAAACAGCTTGGAGGGCTTCACGCCGGGCCGGAGTCCACTGGAGCCCGCCAAGGTCCGCGGCCGTTAGCTGCGGTGGCCGTCGTCTTGGCTGCCACGAGTGGGCAAATTGGCGGGGATGGATGGGAATCGAACCCACCCAGGACGCCTCAGCAGCGCCCCGCAAACGGTTTTGAAGACCGCAGGACCAGCGTCCGAGGTCGTCCGCTGAGACTCGCTCAGCTTCAGGCACCACGGTCGGTAATCCAGGGTTGTCCGGGTTTGTCCGCCGTTATTCTTCGGCTTGGCTGTCATGTTGGCTGTCACAAGCCCCATCTACTACGGGTAAAGGCGGCAGTAGAGGCGATGGCTATACGAGACGTCGTTTCCAGAGTGCGTAGCTAAGATCCGGCCTGCGACCTAGTCGGGAACTCGACGCCAGTGAATGGACCGAGACGGCGTCATAGTTTTTGAATCCGCCATATGTGATCAAAACTCGATTCGAGCGCTGATTGGCCACAACCGCGATGTGGGCGAGCCGAGGACCATCGACAGAAAGAAGATGCAATCAAGACGGGTTCCGGGGCGAATCGTTCAAGCGCTTCGCGGCCTGCAAAAGGTCATTCCATCCTATGAGAAGCACAAACGTCAAGCGACACAAGCCATTGCGGATTGCCGATGCTTGTGTTGTCGTCTGCGCTGGCGATAGCAAAGGGTTACCGAAATCGTCAGACGTCGAACCGACGGCGCGCCTTGTGAGTGCATGTGGGCGGAACGGTAATTCTCGAACGGGCATAGGGTGTCAAGCAGGGCTAGTGTGCTTGTCCCGCCCAACTATTCGGGGCGATCAGCCCACAACCGGTCGCGGCACCGAGACTTCAGCGGATGCGCGCTGAGCCCTCATTTGAGGAAGCAGCGCCGCAAGCAGCCCGATACCGACGACGCACGCAATCCCGCCTGAGACTACTGAAAAAACCGGATTCACAAGCGCCGCCACAGCGCCGGCCTCCAGATCGCCCAGGCGGGGACCGCTAGTAGTGACCATGGAGTGAAAGGCGCTCATCCTCCCGCGCATCGTGTCGGGGATGCTGAGCTGCAGGATAGTGCTGCGAAAGATCGCACTCACCAGGTCAGCGGCTCCGGCAATTGCGAGGAAAGCCAACCCGATCCACAGAACGCGTCCGGTGAGTCCGAAGGCCGCGATGGCCAGTCCCCAGACGGCGATCGCTACAAATACGGCCATTCCCTGTCTCGACACTCGCCGCACCCAGCCTGATAGCACCGATCCGATCAGCGCGCCCGCCGCCGGAGCGGCATACAGCAAACCCAGGGCGGTCGGTCCGTATCCGAACGCGGTCAGGGCCAGGGCCGGGAATACCGCCGTCGGCATGCCGAAGATCATCGCGATGAGATCCGCGGAGAATAGACCGACCAGGAGTCGGTGGCCACGTACGTATCGGATGGCCTCCGCAGGCGCACGCCAACTAAGCGATACGTGGTGGCCTTCGACGGCTGGCTGCGGGGATAGGAGTAAGAGCAACGCAACCACCGGGAAATATGCGACAGCGTCGAACGCGTAGGCCCAGGCCACTCCGGCAGTTGCAATGATCAAGCCGCACAAGGCCGGCCCGCCGATCGAAGCGGTTTGGAACGTGACCTGCATCAGCGACATAGCCGACGGCAGCAGCTCCCGTGACACCAGCCTGGGCATGGTGGCCGCGCGAGCAGCCTGGTCGATCGCCCAGGTGGCCGAGCAGACAGCTGCGAGCACAAAGACAACGGCAACGGGCGCCTGAAGGTGAATCGCTCCAATTGCCAACGCGATAGAGCCCAGGGCCAGAACGGTCTTTGAGACGAGCTGCACGCGTCGACGGTCGAACTTATCCGCGAGCGCCCCGCCGTAGAGGCCGGCGACGATAATGGGCCCGACCTGGATCAGGCCGAGCAGGCCAACTGCGAACGATGAATGGGTCAGGATGTAAACCTGGTAGGGCATTGCCACCAGCACCGTCTGGCGTCCACTCCACGAGACAAACTGACATAGCCAGAGCAGTCGAAAATCGCGCGAGCGGCGGATCGGTGTGATGTCGACGAAGAGCCCTCCGGAACTCACATCGTCAGCTCGGGCTCCGAAGGAAACGCAGGGTCCACCTCGATCTGCAACGCTTGGAGGACCCGTGAGACATTCGTGTAAAAAGCTGCGGTGAGCGTCAGCTCAATGATTTCCTTAGCGGAAAACAACCGCGCCAGGTTGTCGTAAGCGGCATCGTCGACCGCAAGAGTGGCGACATGTTCGGCGTAATCCAAGACCGCTCGCTGCTGGTCATCGAAGAGATCGCTGTCGCGCCATTGGGCCAGTCGGTTGAGCTGGTCTTTCGAGAGTCCGCTCGACAAGCTAGGACGGACGTGATAGGCCCACTGATAGCGGGCGTGAGTTAGCTGCGCGATCCGCAGAACGATCAGTTCGCGCAGCCGGCCGTCAATCGATGTCTCGTGGCGCAGCGGCGAGGCCAGGCTCGCCCACGCGGCCAACATCCTGGGCGCATGCGCAAGCGTTCGGTACAGCGGCGATGGCTCATCGCCGCGTGCCCTGATCGCTGCGAAAACCGAGGCGACCTCAGGCGACTCGAAGTCCTTTGGGAGTGGTGCCAGTCGAGGCACTATGCCGTCTCGGTCAAGGTTGCGACGAGCCTTCGACTTTAACCCGCAAACCCAAAAGGTCATAGGCGAGGGATCCGGAGCGATAGCGCTCGCGCGCCTCGTCCTCGTGGGCCGCTCGTTCGGCGGCAGAGTTGAGTGCCGCTTCTTTGGCCGCGGCCGGGATCACGACGCCGCCGTCGGCGTCCAGAACGAGGATGTCGCCGGCGTTGATTCTCATTCCGCCGACGGTCACAGTCTCGTTGATGGCTCCGACCGAATCCTTGGTCGCGCCTGAGGCGCGAACCCACCTCGCCCAGATGGGAAGTCCAATCGCGGCGAGCGCTTCGACATCGCGAACCGCCGCGTCGACGAGAATGGCAGCAGCATTCCGATAAGCGGCCTGGATGGCGATGAGCTCCCCGACCAGCGCGATCGGAGCCGGTTCAGGCATGGTCAAGACGAGGATCTCACCAGGCAGCACCGTGCTGAGGGCCACATGAACCATCAGGTTGTCGTTCTGCGCGCATCTCACGGTCCTTGCCGGGCCGGCCGCGCGGCTCCGCGGGACTACCTGGATGAGAGGAACATCGATCATGCCGCGTCTTCCCGTCGCTTCGTGGACCGTAGCCACTCCGTATCGGGCAAAGTCATTCATCGAGCTCACAGGGCGTCGACCACCTGAGGCGTGAAGCGCTGAAACACCTCGGCGTGTTGGATTTTCGCGCTGCCCGAGATACGCCGCGCCTGCCATGCACGCTGGCGTGATCGCATGAGCTGGTATTCGGGCATGTACTTCTGAGATGCCACAGCCGCCATGGCGGCGTCCTTAACATCGCTCACGCTCGTGATATCGAGGTAGATGTCGGGCTGAAAGCCTGACGAGTCCGGGTAATGCGGCTCGAACATCACAACCGCCGGCTGCGGAATCGTCTTGAAAGCGGCCGCCCTTCCCGCGCCGGTCGCCAGCTGCTGCGCGCGAATCGCGGCGGCGTGGGCCACCGGATGGTCTGGGTTGAATCGATCCTCGACCGTGTGCGTGATCACGAGATCGGGTTGGAAATCTCGCATGAGATCCGCCAGCCGGGCCAGGGACGTCGCGTCCACGTCGAGCGGGTAATCTCCAAGATCCAGGCACTGGAACTCGGCGCCCAGGACCTTGGCGGCCGCTCTCGCCTCCTCATTGCGCACGTTGACCACTCGTTCCAGGGTTTGACCCGGTTCCGACCATAGCTCCCCCGACTCCCCTCTGGCTCCGTAGCTGAGGGCCACCGCCAGGGCGCGGCCACCGGTCCGAGTCACCAGCGCGATCGCACCCGCCGAGCGCCAGACGAAGTCCGCCGCATGCGCTCCGACGACCATCAACCGTTGCGCGCTCATCAGCGCGCGCTCATGGAAACTCGAGCAGGGCGGCCACGCGCGCAGGGGCACCCTCAACGCCGGCGTACTTGGCTGGAAAGGCAAGCAGGTTGACCCGCTGTCCAACCAACGTACCCAGCGCTTCCGACAGGTTCTCAACCATCATGATCCCGGCCGGCAGCATGTGCTTGTGTGCGTACGCCGGAGGGAACTGCTCGGGATCTATCTGCGCCTTGTCAAAGATGTCCGGGCGCAGAAGTCGCCACTGGCGAGAGCGCATGAACACGTGCTCTGAGCTTGGTGTGTCGGAGTAGATCGCCTTGATCTTGCGTTTGACGACCCAGTCGACGCCGGAGCGATCAAGGCCCGGAGCCTTGAGCACGTACCTCTCCTCGTCCGAGGTGTAGTACTTTGCCCATCCGGTCCACAGGCCGAATACATCGCCTTCCTTCACGCCGGCGGCGTGCTTGTCGAGCAGCTCGGCTGTGATGGCGCCCCAATCGCCGAGAGTGGAGAAGTCGACCACCAGGCCTGAACCGCAGAACATGTCGAGCGTCAGGTCGTCGATGTTCTTGCCATTTGGGTCGTACAGAGACGGCGCGTCAACGTGAGTGCCGGAGTGAAGCGAGGCATGGATTTCGCGCGTCTTGGTGCCATGCGTCGAGTAGTGCCTCAACACCGGGAACTGAACCTCCGGATGGTCGGATGAACGCGGTGTAGCCGGCGACAGGGGCTGGGTCAGATCGACGAATTTCATCAGGCTAATTTCCTCATCTGAACTACGTATTGGATGCGACCTGCGTGCTCGCGTGGGCAGCTCCGCCGGGCAAGATCGCGACCCGGCTGAGCCATCCCAGCGCCTAACAAACGAATCCCTAGGAGGTCAATGTCCCGGCCGCCGCCTTGGCCATCGCATCAAGGCTAATGTCGCCGACAACTTGCAGCTGGCCGCCGGTGTTGGACTGAAATGCTGAGAACGCTCCCAGCGCGTTGTGATTGTCGTTATAGCCTGCAGGACCGCCGGCCCCTACGAAGTGGACCTTCTGGCCTTGCGCCAACGCTGCAATCGCGGACGCCCAATCGCTAACGTCGGTGCCTCCGGGGTTGCACACCAGAGGGATTGCGGCGTTGAGCTTGGTGGAGTCGGTCGAACCTGCTTTCTGCATCGCCAAGGAGAGTTCCATGATCGCGTCGTACGAGTAGTTGGCGCCTGAGACCGGCTGACCCTGATAGAGCTCGCCGTAGAACTGCTTGAAAGGTGCCGCGCCGGGTCCGGCGCTGGTGCTGCCCTGGATCGAAACCAGGACCTTCGATGCGATCGCAGGTGTTACCGCGGTCACGAAGTCGCTTCCGGCCGTCAGGTCGCTACCGATAAACGGGATGGAGAGATTGTTCACCTGCTTGAAGTTGGTGAACAGAGGCCCCGCGGTTGGTGGGTCGATCTGCAGAAGAACTACGTCGGGGTGGCTCTGAACGACGGTCTCGACCTCCGAGCGATACGAGGTCTGCCCGGTCGCGATCGTTACCTCCGCGGTTATGGTCCCGCCGTTCTTGGTGTACGTATCCTTGACCACGCCTTTCAAGGTCTGCGCGGATGCCACGCTGGCGAACACCAGGGCGGCCTTCTTGTAACCCTTAGTGAGGGCGTATACGGCCATAGCGACTCCGAGCTGCGAGTCCGACGGGCTCGGCCGCCAGAGCCAGGGAACTGTGTTGGTGTCGAAATGAGTGGTGCCGCCCTGGAACATCGTCGGAATCTTGTTTTGCACCAGGATCGGCGAGATCGCCGGCAGGACCGTGCTGTTCGGCCCGTCCAGCGCGACGATGTGGTCAATGTCGATCAATTTCCGGATGGCTGGAACGGCGTCGGCCGGGTCGGATACGTCGTCAGCCTGGACGAGCTCGAGCTTGCGTCCGCCAAGCACGCCGCCTTGAGCGTTGATTTCTCGGGCGGCCGCTTGCGCGCCCTGCCAGAAGCCCGCGCCGACGTCAGCGTACTGGCCAGTCATCGGGCCTTCGACGCCGATCTTGACCGGACTTGTGTCCTGGCTGGACGACGTGCCGCACGCGGCGACCATCACCGTGACGATTGCCGCCACACTTAACTTCGTCAGTCTCTGGGGAATCGACATGTGCTTCTCCTCTTTTTGATATGAACCGGATGCCGTCAACGAGACGTGGGGGCGAGCGCGCATTTAGGGGCCCCTCGAGTCCTCGGTGACGACCGCGTACAGGGCCCCCACCTCATCGCTGCGAAGCAACTCCTCACCGGAGCCGCTGACGTGGTTCCGGCCCAGCGACATCACGTAGGCCCGGTCGGCATGGGAAAGGGCCCGGCGCACGTTTTGATCGACGACGAGGAGGGCGACGCCTGTCGACCGGATCGTGAGGATGTTTTCCCAGACGCTCATCTCGACCAGCGGCGCCAGGCCGGCGGTCGGTTCATCTAGGAGCAGCACGTGGGGCTGCACCATCAACCCCCTCGAGATCGCCAGCATGTGTCGCTGCCCACCGCTTAGGGTTCGCGCTGGACGCTTTAGCGCGTCCCTCAGATCGGGAAAGATGTCGCAGATCTCGTCGATCTTTTGCCGGACCCCCGAGCGGAGGATGTAAGCCCCCATCTCGAGGTTCTCGCGGACGGACAACGAGGGGAAGACATTGTCGAGCTGGGGCACATAGGAGATGCCCTTGCGGAGGATGTATTCCGGCGGCCTGCCCCTCAAGTCCAAGCCGCCGAGGATGACTTTGCCGGCCGTCGGGGTCAGCACACCGGCAATCGCCTTAAGCAGCGTGGACTTGCCGGCGCCATTGAGGCCCACGATCACGGTCACCTCGCCCTTCCTGGCCTGGACGTCCACGTCCTGCACGATCGGCAGACCGCCGTAGCCGGCGCTCAGCTTCTGAACGTCTAGCACGAGATCAGCCACCGGCCGCCCTCGCGACGATGCCTGGGCCGAGGTACGCGTCCACCACCGCTCGGTTGGTACGAAGGTTTTCCATGGTTCCGCTGGCGATCTGCTGGCCGGCGGCCATGACGACGACGGTGCTGCACAGCGCCTCGACGGTGTCCAGGTTGTGCTCCACCAGCAGGACGGTGATGCCGTGCCCGGCGAGGCTCCGGACCGAGTCCTGGATGCGGGCCCGCATGGTCGGATTGATCCCAGCCATCGGTTCGTCGAGCATCACCATCTTCGGCCTTGCCATCACGAGCCGGGCGAATTCGAGGAGGCGTTTCTGGCCGCCGCTCAACGTGCGCGCCAGGTCGTTCCGGAGCTCCAGCAGCCCGAACGTGTCGAGTACCTCGCGCGCGTGGACCAGGTCGAGGTCCTGCGCCCTCTTAAGGACGCCCGGCTTCAGAACCGCCTTCCACAGTGAGTCGCGGCCATCGGTGATGGCGGCGACCAACATGTTCTCCATCACCGTGAGGGCCGGGAACTCATGAGCAAGCTGGAACGTCCTCATCAAGCCGAAAGCGCTTATGCGGTGCGGGTTCATGCCCTGGATCTCGCGACTGCGGAACCGGATCACTCCTCGATCAGGTTTCAGAAAGCCCGTGACGGTTTCGATCAACGTGCTCTTGCCCGCTCCGTTCGGCCCAATGAGCCCAGTGATGCTGGCTTCGTCCACCGAGAACGAGAGGTCTGAGATGGCGCGAACGCCGCCGAAGTTCTTCGACAGTCCTGTGATCTCGAGGAGCGCAGCCATCTACGACCTTCTCAGCGGGCGGCGAATCAAGTTGCGAATTCCGTCCAATCTCGACGTGGACGATGGATCGGCGTCAATGAGGTGGCGTTCAGGCAAAAGGCCCTGTGGCCGCCAGCGCAAAAACACCAACATCACGAGCGCAATTGCGATGGCGCGGATCGCCGACGGAGCGTCGGGGTGACCCGGAATTGGGGGTAGAAAGCGGGTGCCTTCCAGGATCAGACCGAAGACGACGAAGCTCCCCAGGATCGCACCTCGGCTGTTCGCGGTGCCTCCGATGATGATGCAGGCAAAGATCAGGACGGTCTCTTGCGGGGCCCACGCGTCCGTGTTCCAAGCAGTCAGGTAGCTGACGAGCAGCGACCCGGCCAACCCGGAGATCAGCCCGCCCAACACGTAGGCCTTGAGGCGCGCGGTGTACGGGCTCTTGCCGAACGCCGCAGCGGCCACCTCGTCCTCACGGATCGCTCTCAGCACGAGCCCGAACGGGCTCCAGAAAATCCGCTCGAGGAGCAGGTACACCACGATCAGCACAACGAGACACAGCCCCAGGAAGAAAAGGTTGTACTGATGGTAGGGAAGCTGAAGGATGTCGTTAAAGGGTTGCGCGACCCCGAAGACGCCGTTGTAACCGTTGAAGAGGCGGGTCTCCTGGCTGATGACCGCCGTCAGGATCAGCACTGACGAGAACGTCGTGATCCCGAAGAACACCTGGCGCAGATGGCGCAGCGCGATCGCTCCTACTACCAGCGAGATCAGGCCCGTGACCGACATCGCTGCAAGCACGCCGACTGGAAACGGCTGGCTGAGCCCGAGCATATAGATGAACCCGGGATCGTCCTTGGGCGCCGGCGGGAGTGTGACCACCGCGTAGACGTAGGCACCTACGGCCACCAGCCCATAGACGAAGAAGTCGAATTCGCCCGCCCATCCCCATCGCACGTTGAGGGCGAGCGCGACGATCGCGAAGATGACCGCGAGCGTTGTGATGCTGACCAGGTAGTCGATCATTCCGAGAACTTCCAGATCTGGGTCGCGAAGATGCCGCTCGGCCTGAAGAGCAGAGTCACGATGAGAAGCCCGAACGCGACAGACGTCTTGTATGAGGCGGGGATGTATGAGGCGCTGACCTCCATCGCCAGGCCGATCAGGAGCGCGCCTACAAGGGTGCCGTAGGGCCGCCCCAGACCGCCGATCACGGATGCTGCAAATATCACGACTAGGAAGGTGAACCCGACCGTCGGCGTTATCGATCCGATGTAGGCCGCGAGCACGAAGCCAGCGAAGCCTGCGATGAGGCCGTCAAGGGCCCAGGTCAGCTGCACCACTCGTGGCGTGTTGATTCCGGTGACCCGCGCGAGCTGTGGGTTGTCCGATACCGCGCGCAGCGACTTGCCGAACTTTGTGTACCGCAGCATCCCGTGTAGCAGGAGCAGTGCGAGCAAAGTGGCCGCCATGATCGCTTCGTCGAGGGAGGTCCACAGGAACGGACCCACGGCATGGAGCTCGAAGGCCGGTAGGAGGTATGCGCTGGGCGCGCCGCCGAAAGCGATGAGCAGAAGGTTCTGGATGATCAGGCCGACGGCGACCGTGACCAGGAAGATCGTCAATCTCTTCGCGCCGACCCTCAGAAAGGGTTGGAGGATCGCAAAGTTGAGGAGAGACGCCACGACGGCGCCGGACAGCATCGCCGCAGCGATCTCGACGACAATGTTGTGGGTTAGCAACTGCCCTACGAGGGCGCCGTATGCGCCGACCGTCAAGAGCTCGCCGTGGGCGAAGTTCGGCGTCGTGGTGACGCTGAACTGAAGAGAAAACGCCACCGAGGCGAGAGCGATGATCGATGCGGTAACCAGCCCGAAGCCGATTCCGTGCATCAGAACTGTCACCTGGTGGCTTCCTCCTCCACGCGATAGTCCCAAATGTGGGACTGCTTGTCTCGCGTAGTGATATCACGACAGGGAGAGCGTGTCAAGGAGCAGCCTCGCGTTTAGTACCGGACTCTGGACAAAATGTCTCGCCTATGGGACATTGCCAGCCGTGTCGGAGCTCGACATTCTCAACTCCTTCGACGGCGGTGGCGCGAGCGGCGCGGCTCTCGACCCCTCTTCTCGATCGCAGCTGACGCTATCGGCGGCGGACATCATCTCGCGCACGGGCCTGCCGCGAAGCAGCGTCTTCCGCGACCTGCGCTCGCTCCTGGTATCCGGTTTCGTTCATCAGGACCCAGCCACCAAGCGCTACACCCTTGGACCTCGCATTCTCGAGCTCGGCATGGCTGCTCGCCGGCAGCTGAGCGCCGAGGGTGTGGTCGCTGCGCCTCTTCTGGAATTGGTGCGGCAGACCAGCGAGTCGGTGACGTTCAGCCTCCTCGACCTGCCGTGGCGTGTCTGCGTTTACGTGATCGAGGCACCGAGCGAGCTTCGGCATTTCGCGCAGGTGGGTGCCCGTTACCCTCTGCACCTTGGCGCGGCAGGCAAAGTCATACTCGCGCAGCTGCCCTCCGACGTTGCGCTAACGACGCTAAAAACTTATGGCGTCAACCGCGCACAGGCGGCCGAGATCACCGGCCAGCTGGAGCTCATACGCGCGAAGGGCTACGCGATCACGACCGGCGAGCGCGTCGCTGGCTCCGCATCGGCCGCCGCTCCGGTCTTTGTCGGCGGAGACATCTTCGGCAGCGTCGCCGTGGCCGGCCCGACTCAGAGAATCAGTCCCCTGCTCGAACGCTATCGTCGGCTCGTGATAGAAGTGGCGCGCGATCTTTCATCGCGCCTTTCCAGTCGCGCGCCTGACGGTTCCACGGCACCTCCAAAACGCCTGGCTGCACCGCCCCGAAAGTAGCGCCACTCGCGCCGGCATCAGCCGTTTGCGCAATTCTCGGTTGACGCGCCGCCAACGTCGTGATATACCTTCCGGAGCCGACCTGAGACAAATAGTCCAATATTTGAGACTATCGCGATTGGGCCAAGGAGGGACTTCGTAGATGCAAGACGGACGCTTTGTGCCGATGCTCCAGCTGCCCGGAAAACCACCCAAGCCTCGAAAGCTTCGGCGCACCAT
The DNA here is from genome assembly GCA_036512415.1 of Candidatus Dormiibacterota bacterium. Lineage (GTDB taxonomy): Bacteria > Chloroflexota > Dormibacteria > Dormibacterales > Dormibacteraceae > Palsa-872. The sequence goes on from DATCAV010000148.1 coordinate 12,324, forward strand.
GGTGTTCGATCGCGGCTGGCCGGCCGTCTTCATCGAAGGCGTGCTCGAGGGATTCGCTGACGCGATCGACATAGCCAAGATCAGCGCCTGGCACCTACATCAGACCGAAAATATCGTCCGTAAGAAGATCGTCATGTACAAGCACTACGGAATTGAGGCAATGTGCGGCGGTCCGGTTCTGGAGATCGCGCGTGTTCAGCACAAGGAAGACGAGGTGCTGCAGTACCTGAAGGACATTGGGTTCGAGGGTGTCGAGATCTCGAGCGAGTCCATGCCCACCCAGCTGGACATCAATGCCGATCGGCTCTTCGCGGACAAGTGCAAGGAGATGGGCTTTTCCATCCACGGCGAGGTCGGCAAGAAGTTTCCGGAAGGCGACCAGGTGAGAAAGAAAGCCGGCGGTCTCGATGTTGACTTCGCGGCGGCGACCTTCATCGCGTACCGGAGTATGGGCTGCGAAGGCAGCTACTTCGAAGGCCACCTGCTGCGCGCAATCTGCGGCGACATGGGCGAAAAGGTCGAGGGCCGCGCGGTGCTCGAGGACCTGGTAGGCAGGGTCGGTCTCGAGGACATCATCTTCGAGATCCCGGGGACCTACCTTCCATACGCTGGCAAGCGAGCCCTGCAAGGCCTTCTCGTGTACCTGTTCGGTCCCGATGTCAGCATGGGCAACATCCTGATCGAGGAGATGGCTGAGCTGGAGGAGATTCGCGACGGCCTATTCCCCACCTTTGGAGCCCCGAATGGAGACCATCCATGGCTGAGATCGCTTTCTGAGTCGTCTACAGGGAAGGCGAATCCTCAGTGGTGGCGCCAGAGCTGAACCGGTGAATCTCGACTGATGCGAGAGCAGAGCCCCACCCAAACGCTCGCCGAATTCGTCAGCGCATTGACCCTCGACAAGATCCCGCAAACGGTGCGAGAGAGAGTCAAGGACATCGTGCTCGACACTGTCGCGAGCGCCCTCGCCGGCCATGACGCGAGCGAGACGGCTCAGGTCGTAGCGCTCGCAGAGGGCATCGCCAGCTCGCGAGAGGCAAGCGTCATCGGTGGCGGTCACCTTTCAGTCGCGGGGGCTACGCTGGTCAACAGCTACCTGATCACCGCCGTCACCGTGTGTGATATCCACCGGCCGACGAGCTGCCACGTCACGCCCGAGGTGATCGGGCCCGCGCTGGTGATCGCCGAGAACCTCGGAAGCACCGGTCGCGACTTCCTCGTCGCTGTGGCGTCGGGGTTGGAGGTCACCACGCGCGTCGGCCTCGGCCTGGACCCGGCCACCTTTCGCTCCCACGGCTGGCATGCGCCTGGCGTCACGGGCCCATTCGGCGGCGCCGCCGCGGCCGGGAAGCTCGCCGGACTCGATGCGATGAGGCAGCGCCATGCCTTTGGACTCGCCGCGAGCCAGGCAGCCGGTACTTATGCGCAGCTCGGGACGCCTGCTATCAAGTTTCAGCAGTCGCGCGGCGCCCTGGGTGGCCTCATCTCCACCTTGCTCGCCGAGCAGGGGTTCGGCGCCGCGGAAGAACCGCTCACCAACCCCGATGGTGGGCTGTTCAACTCCTATGCGGACGGCGGATCGCCCAAGGCAATGCTCGCCGGCCTGGGCGAAGACTGGGAGCTAATGAGGATTTCCCTTCGCGCGTGGCCGGTTGCGGTGCACTTGCAGCCCCTTGTAACTGGGTTGATGAAGCTGATCGAGGTGAACGACATCAAACCTGACGCCCTTGCCGAGGTGCGTATTGGAATCTCGCCTACTGCATACAAAATGCATGGCACCAGGCCTTGGGAAGACCGCTTCCTGGCCCGACTGTCTGCTCCTTACGTCACAGGCGTAGTTATCCACGATCACCGGTGCTGGCTCGAGCAGTTCACGCCTGAGCGAGTTCAAGACCCGAGGCTGGACGCTTTCGTGCGCGAGCGCGTAAAAGTACATCCCGACACCAACCTGAAAGATGGCACGTCGACGATCGATATCGTCACCACTACTGGAGCTGAGCTCCACGAACACACGACCGTGGCCAAGGGTGAGCCGGACAATCCAATGAGCCACCGCGAGATAGTCGATAAATTTCGGGCAGCGAGCGCGGGTCGGCTGAAGTCCGGTTCAGCGCAAAAGGTGATCGACATGATCAACCAGCTCGAATCGGTGCACTCGATGCAGGAAATCGTCGACAACCTCAGAGCAAGCGAATTGACAGGGAGGGTTTCATGACCGATCAGGCGGCTATGAGCAAACGTTTCGCGCCTTTCCTGGAGCTCGCGCCACGATCACAGAAGCCTCGTCGCAACGGCATCACGATGCTGGGTGATCGGGGCTGGCCGGTGTCGTTTATCGAGGGCACGCTGGCGGCCTATGGCCATGCCATCGACATCGCGAAGATCAGCGCGCGCCACATCCACCAGCCGGAGGAAGTCGTCCGCCAGAAGATCGAGCTCTACAAGAGGTACTCCATCGAACCCCAGATCGGCGGTCCGGTGCTGGAGATCGCCCGGCTTCAGGGCAAGGGACGCCTCGCGGTGGAGTACCTTGCGGACCTGGGCTTCGAGTCGGTCGAGGTGGCATCCGAAGCCATTCCAACCCAGGGCGACCTGGAAGAGGAAGCCGAGTTCGTTCGGATGTGCCGAGACCTGGGCCTCAAGGTCCACGGCGAGGTCGGCAAGAAGTTTCCGAAAGGCGACAAGACACGCAAGAGCGAATCGGAGCTAGACGTCGCCGAGACCGTGCGCCAGTTCAAGAACTACCTCGACAACGGCGCGGTTAACGTCTACTGGGAAGGGCACGTGCTGCGAAAGGTGTTGGGCGACAACGGCGAGCGCGTCGAAGGCCGGCCATCGGTACAGTCGGTCGCAGAAGCCGTAGGCGTCGACAACATTATCTTCGAGGTGCCCTACACCTACCTGCCGTACGCAAGCAAGCGCGCACTCCAGGCGTTGCTCGTCTACATGTTTGGGCCGAACGTGAACGTCGGAAATGTGCTCATCGAAGAGATCGCCGAGCTCGAAGAAATCCGCGGCGGCATTTTTCCAGCATTTGGCGCCCCAGCGGGTGATCACCCCTGGATCGCCTCCCTGGCCAAGAACAAAGGCAAGGCGGCTGCGAATTGGTGGAGGGGTAACTGAGCGCACCTGGCCTTCGACTCGCGTATCAGAGCTTCGGTCAGGTTGCCGGAATGGAGGCGTATCAGGCGGAACTCGACAGCTTGGTCAGCTCCGCAGCAAGCCCAGGTAACGAAATCACCGTTCTGCGTCTCCAGACGGCGCTTGTTGAAGGTAAAGGCTTCGCCTCCGCCCAAGCCATCGAGGTCCCGACTCTGCTCCGCAGCCTGGCACGCGCCGTGCGCGAAGGTTACGACGCTATCGCGATTGGCAACGGCTTCGACCCCGGTCTATGGGAAGCCAGGGAGCTCTTCGACCTTCCGGTCCTGGGCCTGTTCGAGACGCTGGCTTTCTACGGCCTTCGAGCCGCCTGGCGGCTCGGGGTTCTTTGTTCGGGGAACAGCGGGATCACGCGAGTCGAAGAGCTGGCGGCACGTTACGGGATCAACTCGCGTATGGCCCGGCCGTTGGCCGTCGGCATTCCGGTTCCGAAGGTGGTGGCTGCGTTCTCGGATCGTGCGAGCGCCGAAGCGGTGCTCGACGGGACAAACGAGGCCTTGATGGAACTGAAGCGCCGAGGAGCGGAGGCTGTCGTCGTCGCATCCGGCGCCCTGGGTGTCTTCCTAGACGTCCATAAGTCCCGCCTGCCGCTGGATCTGCCTGTCTTGCCGTCGGTTCAGATACTCGTTCGCGAACTCGAGTGCGCGGCCGGCCTGGCGAAAATGGGAGTGCCCTACGTCAGTCGAACTGGTCGATTTGCGAAACCGCCATCAGCCGTTGAGGAAATGCTCAGCCCTTAGCCGACACTGACGCCGTGGGTCCCACGTCGTGGTCGGCCGGCGCCGTAAGAAGTTGTTGATCGGCGGTGATACCGGACACTCGAGATCTGCTGCCGCTAACGCGGCATTATCAGTAGGAACGTCGCGCAGATAGCGTCGCGCGACCCGCGAGACCACAGATACTGGGAGGCCGGGACTCTACGCATGCATCAAGATCTTCCCCTTACCCAGGCCGAAAGCGAGCGTCTGCAGAGAGCGCTCATTGGCCTAAAGGATCAGCGGCTCCCCGGGCTGTTCTGCGAGCCAGCTGATGCCGATCTCAATGGCCCGATCTGGATTGACATCCGCAGGGATGAAGAATGCGGCGTAGGCATGAGGGCGGCTCATCGTGATCTTGTCGATCGTACCCCGGGCGGTTGATAACGGCGGGTTATCGGCACCATCGGTCTACCGCCATTCCGCGCGATGGAGGCATGCTCCAGCGCCCCGAGTCTTAGGCGCGAGTTATCGCGATC
>DATCAV010000149.1:0-3223 GCA_036512415.1 Candidatus Dormiibacterota bacterium
GGCATGCCCAATGCCCTCCGCGTCCAGGGTGGCGAGCATGTCCAGCATCGCGTTCTCACCGAAATCCAGGCTGTGATTGTTGGCCACGGAAACGGCGTCGATGCCGGCAGCTTTGAGCACGGCGGCATTCTTGTGATCAGACCGGAACTGGAAGGTCTTGTTGGGAAGGTGGGATGGCACCCTGTCACTGACCACGCATTCGAGGTTGCAAAAGCGCCAGTCGGTCTGGCGGATGAGTGGGAGGGTGTCCCCCCAGGGAAAAACCGGCCCGCGGGTCCTCAGCGTCTCGTTGACGAGCCGCCCGAGCATGACGTCCCCGACCAGCGCGAGTCGCATGTCACTTCAGGTGGCGAAGGAACCAATCAACGGCCAGCGCGGCGACGCGCTCAAGCGTGCCTGGTTCTTCGAACAGATGGGTGGCGCTGGGGACGATCTCGAGGCGCTTCTCGCAGGAAAGCTTGTCCAGTGCTTGACGGTTGAGCTCGATCACCACGCGATCGTCGCCGCCGACGATCAGCAGGGTCGGGGCCCTGACGACGCTCAGCGCTTCCTTGGCCAGGTCCGGCCGGCCTCCTCGTGAGACAACCGCTTTGACCTTTCCCCGCCATTCGGCGGCGGCGGCGACGAGGGCAGCCGCCGCTCCCGTGCTCGCGCCAAAGTAGCCGACGGAAAGTTCGTGAGTTGAAGGGTTCGCTCTCACCCAGTCGGAGACAGTCTCCAATCGCCCAGAAAGCAAGCCGATGTCGAAGCGCAAGCCACCTCCGCTCGTCTCGTCGAGCCTTTCCTCGGCCGTCGTGAGGAGGTCCATCAGCAAGGTCGCCAGGCCCGCCTTCTGCAGCTCCCGGGCCACGAGACGGTTGCGCGGGCTGTGGCGGCTGCTGCCGCTGCCGTGGGCGAAGAGGACGATTCCATGGGCGTGGGTGGGGATGACCAGGTCGCCGGCGATAGTGTCTTCCCCGACCGGGATCAGCACCTCGCTGACCTCTGCGGTGACAGGCTTGGCAGTCATAGGGGCACTTCCTCCTGTTCAGGCCTGAAGGCGGGGGCGCCGCCTCGGCCGCACCGGGTGCTCGATCGAGGCGACCCCGGTCGTAGCACGGTGGCGGGCGGGCGGCCATGCCTCTACCTGGAGGAGGTCGCGGGCTGACACCATACCGATCAATCGCCCCTTCTCGACCACGGGTAGGTGGCGGAAGCCGTTGCGAACCATCCGCTCGGCGACCTCCATGCTGTCCTCGTCCAGCCCGGCCGTCACCGGATCGAGACTCATGTACTCTCGGTGATCCGCCACAGCGCGGACCAGGTCGGTCTCGGTCAGGATGCCCGCCAGCCGGTCACCCTCGTAGATGGCCACCGAGCCGAATTCGCCCGCGCGCATGAGGCTGGCCGCCTCGCTGAGGCTGGCATCCGGTCCCAGGCAGGCGACGGCGGGGTGATAAACGCTTTCCACTTTCATCGACTCATCTCCCTCCCGCGGTGCGCCCGGTTCCGGGAGCGCCGGTCGCTACCCCGCGCCCCCGGACCGCGCCGCGAATTTTGTTTTTATGCAGCGGTCAGCTCTTGGCCGGCAGGGCCGCGTGCGTCTTGATCGGGATCTCCTTGATCGCGGGCTTGGGCGCCGCCTTGGCCGCGCCGGTCACCACCACTTCGAGCACGCCGTCCTTGTAGTCGGCCTTGATGTCGGCATCCTTGATGCCGGCCGGCAGGGGAAGGCGGCGCTCGAAAGCGCCGTAGATGCGCTCCTTGCGGTAGTAGTCTTCTTCGTTGATCTCCTTCTCTTGCTTGCGCTCGCCTTTGACGTCGAGCGTGCCCTCCTCCAGGGTCACCTTGACGTCCTGGTCCGGGTCAATGCCAGGCAGTTCCACGCGAACCACCATGTCCCCATCGCGTGAGAAGATGTCGACCACCGGCAGGTAGGACTGGTCTTGAGTAAACGTGGGCCAGGGCCTCCACCACGGAACCGCGTGGGCGCGAAAGAGATCGGTGGTAGGCCGGTCGAGCTCAACCAGGTCGTCCCAGAAACTGCGTGTCATAGCTACACCTCCAGCAGAACGCGGATTCATCGCCTCCCACGCTAGATCGGAGGCTGGCCACGCCCAGGGCCTAACGGCCCTCAGCCGACAGGACGTAAGCGCTCGCGCCGGCTTCCGGTTGTTTGCGGTCCCCCCGGAACGGGGTAAATCGATTTGGCGATGCAGCTCCAATCCGTTGGCTCGCTTCTACGTGACGAAACCGACCGCGAGGATCGGCCGCTTACGCTCGCGCCTCTCGCCGAGTCCGCTGAACCGGACCTGGCCGGGCTGCTGGCGGGGATCGACGACCAGAAGGAACGCACCACGCAAACCGCTCAAGTGGAGAGTGACGACTCTTTAGGCGCCTACCTTCACGAGATCGGCAGCTCGAAGCTTCTGTCCAAGGCTGAGGAAGTGGAGCTGGCCAAGCAGATCGAGGCCGGGTCTGATCAGGCTCGCCGGCGGATGACGGAGGCCAACCTGCGCCTGGTCGTCTCGATCGCCAAGAAGTATCAGGGTCGAGGGTTGCCGCTGCTCGATCTCATCCAGGAGGGCAACCTCGGGCTGATTCGGGCCGTCGACAAGTTCGACCATCGGCGCGGCTTCAAGTTCTCCACCTACGCCACCTGGTGGATTCGCCAGTCGGTGCTGCGCGCGGTTGGCGACCAGGTACGGACCATCCGCCTGCCTCTTCACGTGGGCGGCAAGATCAACAAGCTGGCTCGGGTCTCCGATCGCCTACGCGACGGGCTGGGCCACATGCCCACCGATGAGGAAGTTGCCCTCGAGATGGGGCTGGACGTCTCGGCCGTGGCCGAGCTGCGCCAAGTCTCCCGGGACGTGGTCTCGCTGGAGACGCCAATCGGCGATGACGGCGACACCGAGCTCGGACAACTGATCGAGGACCTGGCGGCTGAGTCGCCGGCCTCGGCCGCAACGAATGTGGATCTAAAGGACCAGCTCGACGCAACGCTGCAGACGCTTGAGCCGCGTGAGCGGCGTGTGCTCCAGCTCCGATTCGGTCTTCTCGACGGGCACCAGCGTGCGCTCGAAGAGGTCGCTCGCCGCCTCGGCGTCAGTCGCGAAACTGTCCGTCAGCTGGAGCGAGAGGCCCTTGCAAAGCTGCGGCTCGCCGGGCGGGCGGAGAAACTTCGCGACTACGCCGCCTGAACTCCTAGCCCCACTGCTCGGCGATCTGGCCGTGCGCGATC
>DATCAV010000150.1:0-5805 GCA_036512415.1 Candidatus Dormiibacterota bacterium
CTTGCCAGCGAGCGTGAGCGGAACGCCAGCAGGCCGATCGAGAAGATGAGGCAGACAAACAGGAACCCGAAGAACCAGGGCCCGATTGCGCTGACCGCGAACGTATGCACGGAAGGCACCACACCGCTGCGAACGATGAAGGTGCCGAAAACGACCAGCAGGAAAGCGAGGATGACGAGCGCAAAGTTCCACGCCCTCAGCCGGCCTCGGCGCTCCTGGACCTGGGACGAATGCAGATAAGCGGTGGTGGCCAGCCAGGGCATCAATGCGACGTTCTCCACTGGGTCCCAGCCCCAGTAGCCGCCCCAGCCGAGGACGTGGTAGGCCCACCACATGCCGAGCACGAGGCCGGTGCTCTGCAAGGCCCAGGCCATCAGTGCGAAGCGGCGTGTGTGCGCGATCCACGCCGCGTCCGAACGGCCGGCCAGCAGCGCCGCGGCGGCGAAGCTGAACGGGATCGCGAACGACGCGAAGCCCGCGAGCACCACGGGCGGGTGGATTAGCATCCCACCATCGCGCAGGACCGGATTGAGGCCCAGGCCGTCCGGCGGCGTGATGGAGAGGAGGTCGAACGGGCTCGCGACGAGCACCAGGACCACCAGCAGAAAAGTCTCTATCGCGGCAAGGATCCCGGCGGCGTAAGCGGCAAGGCGCAGCCCGAGCCTGGAGCTGGCCACGAGGGAGGCGCTGCCGAGAAGAGCGAGCACCAGGGCCCAGTAGAGGAGCGAGCCTTCCTGTCCGCCGTAGAAGGCAGCTGCGACCAGTGGCAAGGGCGTCGACAGGTCGCTGTGCTCGGTGACGTAGGCGAGCGAGAAGTCGTGCGACAGAAGCCCGACCTCGAGCAGCACCGAGGCCAGGACGATCATCGCCGCGCTCGCGTAAAAAGCACGGCGGCCGACCTGGACGAACGCAGCGTTCTGCCGCCAACCCGCCCAGAAAGACAGCAGCGCCGCGAACCCGCCCATCACGAGCCCCGCCAGCAGGGCGCCGGCGCCGAGGTAACCGATCACTGCGTGTATGGGGTCGTGGCGAAGCGTGACGGGCATTTCGCCAGGACGGCCCGCGCGTGGAAGATGCCGTCGGCTCCGAGCGTGCCCTCCGCGACCACGGTGATCCCAGGCTGGAAGATGTCGGGCAGCGTGCCGTGGTACTCGACAGGGATAGAGGCAGTGCCGTCCTTTTCGGTGAACTGAACCTGGAGCCCGCCATCGCTCCGCTGCACGTCGTTCTGCACGACGCCGGCGACGCGCACGTCACCGCTGGTTGCGTGCGCGCGCAGCTCGGACACAGTCAGGTAGTACTCGGACGAGCCGCCTGACGCGGAGTAAACGAGGTAGCCGACGCACGCTGCGACGAGCGCACCAAGCAGTGCCCACTTCAAGCCAGGGATCACGCGATGAGCCCCAGGTAGTGGTTGATGGTCGGTGCGTCGAGCGGTCCTGCGAACGAAGCGACGACCATCCCTTGCGCGTCGATGAATACAGTCACCGGAGGCGCGAAGACGCCATACGACTGGTAGTCGCCATCGACGATCTGGCCGACCGGGTAAGGATGGGGATGCCGCTGCTCGAAGTCATGCAGCGAGCCCGAGGTGTCTTGCATGGCGGCGCCCACGAAAGCGATGCCTGGGTGGGAATTGGATGCGCCGGAGAGCACTGGCAGGTCTTCGGCGCAGCTCACGCACCAGGACGCCCAGAAATCCAGGACCACGGGTTTGCCACGCAGATCCGAAACCCGCAGCTGCTTGCCGTCGAGCTGCTGGATCGCGAGTCGAGGGGCCGCATTGCCGATCAGAGCCGGTCGTTGCATGGCCGCATGCTGGAGACCCCAGGCCAGGGACAGCATCAGGACTGAGCCGAGCGCAATGGCGCCCGCCGCTATCGCTGCGGCTCGAGCTCCAGGCCTCCGATTCACGAGGCTGAGTCTAGTGATACAGAGTTGGCCTGCGCGATGCGCGCGTAAAGCCTCCCGCTGGGCTTCATCCGCCTCTCCAGAGTCTTGCGATCGACGTCGATAAGCCCGAACCGCATCGCGTAGCCCCGGGCCCACTCGAAGTTGTCCAGGTTCGTCCAGTGAAAGTAACCGCGGACGTCGACGCCATCGTCGATAGCCAGCAACACGTTGGACAGGATGTCCTTCAGATAACGCTGCCGCCATTCGTCGTCGTTGCTCGCGAGCCCGTTTTCGGTGATGAACACCGGCTTGCCCAGGCCCTTCAGCTCATTCAGCACGATCCGCATCCAGGCAGGGTCCGACGTCCAGCCCATGTCGGTCACGGGAGTGTCGGGGACGTTGAAGCGCCGGATGAACTGGTGCTCAGGCAGCCGGCGATCGAAGGCGCACATCTGCCCCCAGTAGTGGGCGATGCCGACATAGTCCGCGGGCGCCTCGACGACTCTGCCCAACCTGCCCGGGGCTACCGGCCACCGGTCAAGTGCCAGCTGGGCGACTTTCGTCGCCCACAGGTCGCGCCGTTTCTCGGTGGCGGGCAACATCAGGAACTTGTGGTGGGAGAGCCCGACCAGTGCATCCGGCCAGCGACGCTTGATGGCGCCATAGGCCAGCTCGTGCGCGCGCCGCATGTTGCTCGTCACTCGATACAGACCGGCGACATCACCCTGGCGCGCGGGCGGAAACTCGCCGACCACCCAGCCATTCGCGGCATAGATGTTCGGCTCGTTGATCGTGCACCAGAGCCCGATGAGGTCGCCAAGCTCATCCACCATGCGATGGACAAAGGGCATGAATGCGTGGGCTGAACCTGAGGCTGCCCAGCCGCCCTTTCGCGCGAACCAGAGCGGGCTCGTGAAGTGGTGGAGCGTGACCATCGGCTGCATGCCCTGCTCGCGCAGCTCGCCAAGGACATCGCGGTAATGCCGAATCTGGCGCGAGTCGAACTCGCCCTGGGACGGTTCGATCCGAGACCACTCGATCGAGAGGCGGTGTGCGTTCTGCTTCATCTCGCGCAGCAGCGCGAAATCCTCTCGATAGCGGTGGTAGTGATCGCAGGCGATCGCCGACGTGTCGCCGTTGGCGATCCTGCCGGGCTGCTGCTCGAACTCCCACCAGTCGTTGTTGCGGTTGTCGCCCTCGACCTGGTGGGCGGCGCTGGCGGTGCCCCAGAGGAACCCGTCCGGGAACCGCCCCGAAGGCGTCACGAAGGTACGGCGCTCGCCGGGCTCGCGATCGTTGGAGGCGCGATGTACTCCCAGTCGACGGGCTTGTCGCCCTCGAGGTCGACCTGGAGCACGCCAGCGCGGTCGACCACCTTTCGGTACAGCTCGCGCTCGTTGTGGGCGCGGCCGTCCAGCAGTATCCACGCTGCCTGCAGCGGGTCGGCGTGGCTGATTATCGCCATCGTCTCGCCAGGGTGCTCGCGAGCCAGGCGCTTCATCACGTCCAGCACGCGTCCACCCAGCTGGTCGATCGCCTCGTCGCCCGGCAGCAGGCCGCGCCTGGCCTTGTGCACGAACCAGAGCGGGCGGCGGACGGGGATCTGCCAGTAGGGCAGGCCCTGGAGGTAACGGCTGAACTCGGCCTCGCGCAGCTCCGGATCGGCCTCGAGAACCGCGGGCGAGGCCAGGCGGGAGTTGATCAGCTGCGCAGTCTCGTGCGCCCTCGCGAGCGGGCTGTGGACGATCCGCTTGAGACCGGATGAGGCCAGCCGATCGCCGACGGCGAGCGCCTGCGCGCGCCCCAGGGCGCTGAGCTGGAAGCCATCGAGGTGCCCGTAGAGAAGGCGCCGTGGGTTCTCGACGTCGGCGTGCCGGATCAGAAAGACGCGAGTGGATCCCAAATCGACGTTGATGCTACGGAAGCGGGGTGGCTAGAAGCGGAATGCGCCCACCGAGGTGCGGTTGGTGCCCGCGGAGCGGCCCGCCTCCAGCGCCTGGTACGCCTCGCGAAGCAGGTTGCCCGTGTACTCGCGCCGGTTCATCAAGCCGGCTTCCACCTCGCCCGTAGGCATCACCCCGATGGTGGCGGCCCCGCAGCTCACTGTGATTCGCTGCCAGTTGCCTCCCGTCGCGAAATCGTGCGCCGCGATCCCGCGCCGGATCTTGTCGGCGGCGAGGGTCGCGCCCTGCTCGTTGGTTTCGGGCAGCACGATGGCGAAATGCGGCGGACCGTCTGCATCTAGGAAGGCGACGGTGTCGGTGTCGCGGATCGATATTCCCAGCCGTTCCGATATCTCCCGAAGGAGGCCCTCAAGCTGGATGTGGCCCAGCTCCTTGTCAATGTGCTCGGCGTGGTCGAGCTCGACCACGAGCACCGACAGCGGCCGGTGATATCGCACCGCTCGGTTGGCTTCCTGGCCGACCAGTGCGTTGATGAATTTCGAGTTCCAGATGCCAGTCACGGGGTCGACAACTCCGAACAGCGGGCTCGACGAGCGGTCGGTCTGGCTGTGGCCGCACGAATGGCAATACTGAGATCCGTCAGGCAGCTCCGAGCTGCAATACCAGCAGGTGGACATTGGCGCAGTCTATATGAGGGAAAACCAACCTGTTTCTGGACTTCGCCGCGGCATCTCGCCCCAAACTTGGGTTCAGAATCAACGCGTGGGTCAGCGAGAGCTCTTCGAGGCCTCGGCCGGCGCCGAGCCAAGCGCTCCCCTGGCGACGCGCATGCGCCCCCGCACCTTCGACCAGCTCGTGGGGCAGCGACGGGTGGTCGACGTCCTCCGGGAGCTCACACGCTCCGGACACCTGCCAAGCATCGTGCTCTGGGGCCCTCCGGGCAGCGGCAAAACGACGCTCGCGGGGCTGCTCGCCAGCGAGACGAAGGCGCGTCTGGTCGGGATCTCCGCCGTCACCGCGGGGGTGGCCGACCTTCGAAAGCTGGTGGCTGAGGCCAAGATTCACCGCAGGGCGGGGCTGCGCACGATTCTCTTCATCGACGAGATCCACCGGTTCAACAAGGCCCAGCAGGACGCGATCCTCCCTCACGTCGAGGACGGCACCGTGACCCTGATCGGCGCAACCACCGAGAACCCCTCGTTCGAGGTCATCGCACCCCTTCTCTCACGCAGCCGCGTGTTCCGCCTGGAGGCGCTCGAGCCGGAAGAGCTCAAGGTGGTGGTCGAGCGAGCGCTGGGCGAGATCGGCGCGAGCATCAGCCCCGATGCGCTCGACGCCCTTCTCGAGAACGCCCGCGGCGACGCGCGTGTCGCCCTCAATGGTCTCGAGGCGGCCGCGGCCCTGGCGGGCGAAGGCACGATCGAGGTGGGCCATATCGAGAGCGCGCTCCAGGAGCGGCACCTTCTGTACGACCGCGCCGGCGACCAGCACTACGACATCGTGTCGGCCCTCATCAAGAGCGTTCGCGGCAGCGATCCTGACGCCGCTGTCTACTGGATGGCTCGAATGCTCGAGGCCGGCGAGGATCCGCTGTTCGTTGCCCGCAGGCTCGTCATCTCGGCGGCCGAGGACGTGGGACTCGCCGATCCGCAGGCGCTGCAGGTCGCCATTGCAGCGCAGCAGGCGGCGCATTTTGTGGGCATGCCGGAAGCGGTGCTGCCTCTGACCGAGGCGGCCCTGTACCTGGCCCTGGCGCCCAAGTCGAACTCGGCGCTCACGTCATATGGAGCGGCTCGCGAGCTGATCGAGCAGACGGGCAACGAGGCCGTCCCGCTTCACCTTCGCAACGCGCCGACCGGCCTCATGAAGTCGATGGGCTACGGCAAGGGCTACAAGTACGCGCACGACTTCGAAGGCGGCGTGGCGGACCAGGCGCACATGCCTGAGAAGCTCAAAGGACGCAAGGTCTACAAGCCGGGCGCGAGGGACAAGAAACCGGGGTAAGGCG
>DATCAV010000151.1:0-2167 GCA_036512415.1 Candidatus Dormiibacterota bacterium
CACGACGCAGAGGTCGACATCCTTCGCATCGACCTCGACGAGGTGGTCCCGGACCCCCGCGAGTTTCAGCTGATCGCCTACCTCGGCTCGGAATTTGCCGCCTTCGACGATTCCGTGCCATATGTCCAGCGCGAGTCAGCGCTGATCCGTCAGGCCGCCAAACACGATGTTCCGATGCTCGGCCTCTGCTTCGGCGGCCAGCTGATGGCGCGGGCCCTTGGCGGCGAGTCGTTCCGATCCGCGCGCCCGGAGATCGGCTGGCTGCGGGTGAGGACCAAAGATGCCGAGCTCATCTCAGAAGGACCGTGGTTTGAGTGGCACTTCGACTCGTTCACCCTGCCCCCGGGCGCGAAGCTCCTCGCGGACACCGATGTGGGCCCGCAGGCCTACGTCATCGGCCGGAGCCTGGGCCTCCAGTTTCATCCGGAGGTGACGCCCGAGATCGTGGATGTCTGGATCCGGGGCTACCGCGACGCGGCCGGTGGCGATGACGTTGGCGTCGACCTGGACGCACTGTTGGAGGAGACGGCTCGGCGAGCGCCGGCTGTTCGCCTTGCCACCATGAAGCTGTTCGACCGCTTCCTGGAGAAGGTCGCCAGGGTTAGCGCCGCTTCCAACTCCATTGACGGTGCATCCCACACCTGATAGGTTCCCGACGAGCCCCCAGTAGGGAGCGGGCTATTGGCGCTGCTCCGCGGCGCAGAGGGGAGGAACCACGCATGAGTGTCCAGGCCCGGGATTCGGACGCCGAACAGCTCCATCGAATGGGCTACGCGCAGGAGCTGCGCCGCAAGATGTCCACGTTCTCCAACTTCGCGGTCTCCTTCACGATCATCTCGATCCTCTCGGGTTGCCTGACCGTCTTCTACTTCGGCATGACCAACGGCGGCCCGATGGTGATCACGCTCGGGTGGCCCTTCGTAGGCATCATGGTCACGCTGGTAGGCCTGGCCATGGCAGAGGTGTGCTCCAGCTACCCGACCGCCGGCGGCCTGTACTACTGGGCAGCCAAGCTCGGAGGGAACAATGCCGCAGGCTGGAGCTGGTTCACCGGCTGGTTCAACCTGCTCGGCCAGGTCGCGGTCACGGCGGGCATCGACTTTGGCCTGTCGTTCTTCGTGGACTTCCTCCTGAACCTCTGGTTCGGCTACCCTGCAAGTCCGCCGGCGATCATCGCGATTTACGCTGTCGTGCTTCTCATCCACGGCCTGCTGAACACGTTCGGCATTCAGCTTGTGGCCCTGCTCAACGACATCTCCGTCTGGTGGCACCTGGCCGGCGTCTTGATCATCGTCTCTGTGCTGTTCCTCATCCCGAAGAACCACAACTCTGTGTCGTACGTCTTCACCCACTTCGAGAACCAGACCGGCTTCAGCTTCCCGTTGGCCGGGATCTATGTCGCGCTCACCGGTCTGCTCAACGCGCAGTACACCTTTACGGGTTATGACGCCTCCGCCCACATGACGGAGGAGACACACAACGCCGCCGTCGCGGGACCGAGGGGCATCGTGTGGTCGATCATCGTCTCGCTGTTTGCCGGTTGGATACTGCTGATAGGCGTGACATCGGCGATCACGCAGTCGAACTACGCCGGCGAGTTCGCTGCGGGCGTCGCCGCCCCGGGCCAGATCTTCCTCGACGCTCTGGGGAAGGGCTGGACGTCGTTCCTGCTCCTCATCGTGATTGGAGCGCAGTTCTATTGCGGCATGTCGTCGGTGACCGCCAACTCGCGCATGGTCTACGCCTTCTCGCGCGACGGTGCAGTGCCCGGGTCTCAGTTCTGGCACAAGATCAACGCGCGCACTCGCACTCCGACCAACTCGATCTGGTTTGCGGCGGTCGGCGCGTTCATCCTGGGGCTGCCCTATCTCTGGAGCCCGGTCGCCTACGCGGCCGTGGTTTCCATCGCGGTCATCGGTCTCTACATCGCGTACGGCCTGCCGATCCTGCTGCGCCGGTTGGCAGGCAATCGTTTCCAGCCCGGACCATGGCAGCTCGGGAGGTGGAGCGCGCCGATCGGCTGGATCGCGGTGATCTGGATAGCGTTTATCACCGTTCTCTTTGTGCTGCCCCAGTTCGCACCCGGCAACACGCTGACGACGTTCAACTACGCCCCAGTCGCGGTCGGGGTAGTGTTGATCTACTCGGGAGGCTACTGGTTCCTCTC
>DATCAV010000152.1:0-13302 GCA_036512415.1 Candidatus Dormiibacterota bacterium
GCGATGAGCACGGTCCGCAGGATCTGCAGCCCGGGCGGGATGCGAGTTCTCATCCGGCCACCGGGGCGAGAGCCAACGCCTCGGCGATCAAGGCCACCGCGGCCTGCGGGGCGCCGGCCTCCTTGGGCAGAACGGCCATCGGGCCCGCCATCTCGAGCGCTGATATCTCCCCGGGCGCGAGGTTCTTCACGGTCAGTACGACAACCGGGAGGCGCGTGCCACCACCCGCCCGCATGCGAGCGAGAAAATCCTCCCCCTCCGTTGCGGGGACACCGTCCTCGTACGCGCGTTGCGGCTGCCTGAAGACCAGGCATGCCATCCAGACGCCAAGGATGTACCCCACCGTGAAGAGGGCGAAGACCGGGCCCACGACTCCCAATTGCCAAATGTTTGCGCGCAAAAGGTCCCAAGTCGCCATTCGTTGACACTGCCCACCTGCCCTCCGTTTGCAGGGTCCTCATGGCCCGGAGCTTGGCGGTGGGGGCCTTCCGATCTCAGAGCGATGGGTTTACAGCTGGGCCTGTGCGTCCGCGCCTTTTCGGAGGCGGGCGTGACACTGTCGTACGCACTCTCGGGACCGCCGGCATAACCACCCGCGAGCTGGCCGCCGCCATCCGTTGTACAGCAACGCCGGTGGCAAACGCTGCTACACGGCGGTACTCAGCGCGTTGCTGATGCGTGCAGCAGCGGTTCCAGTCCGTCGATGATCTGCTGCGGAGTGGGCGGGCACCCGACGATTCGAACCGTGACCGGGAGCAAGTCCTCGAGTGGGCCCGCCAGCGCATCCGCAGAGGCGAGGACCCCTCGGCCCAGGGCGCAGTTACCGAGAGCTGCGACGATTCGTGGCTCGGGCATCGCCTCGTAAGCTGCTAGGAGCGCAGCCCGCATATGCACCGTCACTGGCCCGGTGACGAGCAGCACGTCTGCGTGGCGCGGTGAGGCAGTGACCGAGAGCCCGAAGCGAGCGAGGTCGTAGTGAGGGCCAGCCGTCGCCGAGAGCTCATGCTCGCAGCCGTTGCACGAACCAGCGTCCACGTGGCGAAGCGCAAGCGATGATGGGTGCCTAGGGCGTTGTAAGCCGAGCTGGCGTCGGATGCGGTTCAGATCACGCAGTAGTAAGTAGATGGCGCTCTCCTTGTGGGTAGCTCATTGTCGCCAACCCCTGCTCAGCGGTCGCAGCACGCGTAGCACAGCTCAAAGCTCTTGTTGATCAGCGGAAACTCAGGCAACAGGTTGTCGGCCGCGGCGACAGCTACAGCGGGCCAGTTTGCGTACGAGGAGGTTCGCAGTCGCAGACGAGTGACTGTCGTGCCGTCACGCTCGATCGTGCAGAACGTCCGTCCGCGAGGGCTTTCGACGGCTGCCATGCCAGTCGCGACGGGCTCTTGCGCGGGCTCGCACTCCGCGTGCCGGAGGCCCCCTGCGAGCAAAGTGTCGAGGATATCGAAGGTGGCCGGCAGCTCGAGTGCGCGCATTTCCACGCGGGCACGGACATCGCCGCTGGGGTCGAGCGGCGCTACAGGCTGGAAGCCCTGGTAGGCGAGTCGGTGGCTCGCGCTTCGGGTGTCATGCGCGAGGCCGCTTGCGCGTGCGACGGGCCCCACCACGCCAAGCGCGGCCGCGTCGGTTGTGCTCAGAACGCCAACGCCGGCGAAGCGGTTTTGCACCGAGCCGTGAAACATCACTTCGCGCCATGACCGTTCGGCGACACCGCGGATGTCTCGCAGTTCATTGCGTGTGGTCATAGCGGAGTGCTCGCTGATCTCGAGCTCGCTGCGCGCAAGTTGGATCGTGTCGAACAGGAAGCGGTGTCCGGTGAGCGCTTGATTGACGCGCTGCGCGCGCTCCTTGAGCGTAGCGAAGATCATGCTGCCTGGAGAAAAGCCGATCCCGGCGCAGGCGGCGCCGATATCGTTGAGATGGTTGTAGAGGCGCTCGAGCTCCAGTAGCACGGTTCGCGCGCGGGCGAGCTCGTCGCTAGGGATGAGCCCCAGGGCCTGCTCGCAGGCCTGAGCATACGCGACGCTGTTGGTGACTGCGCAAGCGGCGCAAGCGCGCTGGGCGACCGCAAGTGCCTGCGCCAGTGGCTGGCCTTCGGCTGCGCGTTCGAGCCCACGCTGCTTGTAGAACAGGCGCAGGTCCAGGCGCAGGATGCGTTCGCCGACAACGTGAAAACGAAAGTGTCCCGACTCGATGATCCCGGCGTGAATCGGGCCAACGGCAACCTGGTGGGTATCGCGTCCGCGCACTGGGGTGGTCCAAAGGTCGAGCTGATCGGGGTGCGTGATCAATGGCCGGGTGCGATGACCGCTGAAGGCGAGACCGATGAGGTCGGCCGCCTCGCGCTCATCCCAAGCAGCGGCCGGGACCAGGTCCACAATCGTGGGGGCGTGCTCCGCGTCAGGCTGGCAGGTAATCATCTGAAAACCGGCGTCGCGCATGAAGGCTGCGCGTAGCTGGACCGCTCCGGCGGAGCGTGTTACATGGAGTCCGCAGAACGTGTAGCCGCGTCGCAGCAGATCTGAGACCGTCTCGTGCCAGAGGTCTGGCGGCACGCTGTGGATCTCCGCCTCGTCCGAACGCGCCTCCAGATGCGAACCAGCTGGCCAGTTGCCTTCCGTCACGAGATCCCCTGGGCAAGCTGCCGAACGATTCCTGATGCTGGTAGCAGCCAGGCACACGCTGTCAGAGCCGCAAGCGCGATAGCAGTCACCACGGTCGGTATGAGGATTGGCGCCGTGCGACCAGTCCTGATCGTTGCTGTTGGCTGGTGGTCTGGGCTTGGACTCCCCTGGAGCGCCTCGAGTAGGGCGTGGAGCAGCCCGATGAATGCAAGTGCGATGAGCACGGCCAGAGTGCTGGCGAGCAGGACGTGACCTGATTCGATTCCGCCGAGGATGATGAAGAGCTCGCTGAAGAAGAGAGGCGAGGGTGGCAATCCTGCGAGGGTGAAAGCCGTGACAGCCATGGCGGCGAACGTTGCGGGGGAGGATGCCGCGACGTCGCGGGCGCTGTGGCGTGTGGCGTCGGGTTGGACCTGATACAGGGGTATTGCTGCGTAGAAGCCGAGTGCCTTGGCCAGAGCGTGGCCGGCGAAATGCAGTACGACTCCCGCCAGCGCGAGCGGGCTCGCGATGGCGATCCCGACAGTGATGATGCCCATGTGTTCGAGGCTGTGATAGGCGAGGAGGCGCTTCCATGCCATTGGCTGCCACAGGAAGGGGACTGCGACTGCCACCGAGAAGATGCCGAATGCAGCAAGCGGCGTGGTTGCCGCGGTGGTGCCGATCGCCGCGCTGGCTGCGTCCCGCAGGCGCCAGGCCAGAAGCATCACCACAGGCAGCAGTGCCGATGAGAGCATCGCGCTGATGGGTGCGGGTGCCTCGCTGTGCGCGTCGGGGAGCCAGTTATGCACCGGTGCCCACCCGATCTTGGTTGCCAGTCCGAGCATCACCAGCGCGTATGCCGCCACCGCAGCGTCATGCGGGATGCGGGCAAGGGTCGCGGGCAGAGCTGACCAGTCGAGTTGACTGATCCCGCCGCCGTTCGGTGCTGATGCGACGAACATGATCACGATGCCGAGGAACGCAATGCTCACGCCCAGCGTTGTGAGAATGAGGTACTTCCAGCCGGCTTCGAGGGCGCGTGGTTTGCCCGAAAAGGCGATCAGCACCGATGACGCTGCCGTCGTCGCCTCCACCACGATCAACCCGACGCCGAGGTTTGCGATAACCGGGATCGCGACGAGCGCCGCCCAGAAGCCGTACAGCATCAGGTAGTACGAGTGCACGCTGCGCCTGGCTGAGAAGAACTGGCCCTGGACTCCGCTCAGGTAGGCGGGCGAAAGCAGCGCGCTCATAAGCGCGACCACGGTCACTACGACCACGTAAATGCCGGATGCCGTGTCGGTGATCACCCAACCGGTTGCATGCGATCCGCTGGTCAGCATCGCGAGTCCTGCACCCAGCCCGACGAGAGAGGTGGCCACAGCGCAGACGCGGTTGAGCCGGTGGGCTGCGCGTTCGCTGCGGGCAGCCTGCAGCACCAGCGCCGCCACGATCGGCATGGCAATAGAGGCCGTGGTCAGCGGGATCATCAGCTGGTCAGTCATGCAGATCCTGCAGCTGCGCGGAGTCGCCTGATCCGAATTGACCGAAGATCCGGGTGTGAAAGGCGATCGCGACGACGGCGATCAGGAGCAGGTCGAGGATCACACCCAGTTCGATCACACCCGGCACTGCGTCGGACGCGGATAACGCGGCGAGGGTGGCCCCGTTCTCGGCGACGATGATCCCGAGGATCTGCACGATTGTTGCGCGGCGGGTCAGCGCGATGATGATCCCGAGCACCACGAGCGCGACGGCGCCGCGTTGGGCGTACTGATCCCCAAAGCCGAGGGCCGGCATCAGAGGCGGGATTGCAAGCAACGCCGCCAATGCGATCACCACGCGTACCATCGGTTCGATTCCGGCTCGCACCGGTCGTGTCTCTCGCGTTCGGGCAATGCCGATGCCGAGGATCGTTGCGATGGCGACCGTGCGCAGGAGCAATGCGCCAGCCCCCGTCATGAGTTCGAGGTGTCCGCCCGTACGCCAGACGGCGACGCCAGCGAGCATCAGGGATTGGGCGGTCACGAGCGTCAGCGCCACAGAGCGGCGGCGGACCACGACCACTACTAAAGCCAGCCCCACGGAGGCAGTGGCGATCAGGGTGCTCAGGTGGTGCCTCCGGCGATCCACGACGCCAGCCCGATCATGCAAGTGGCGACGCCTGCGCCAAGCAGCACCGGTACGCGAAGGATCCGCATTTTCGCGAGCGAGGTCTCGACCAGCGCCACGACCGCGCACAAGGCTGCAACTGCGGCTGCCAGAGCGAGCACGCTCCAAGGCGCGGTCAGGGGTAGCGGGATGAACAGTCCGGCGGCGAGAACGAGCATGAGCCAGTGGCGCGCGGCGGCGGTCCATTGCAGCATGGCAAGGTCTCGGCCGGCGTATTCGAGCAGCGGACCTTCGTGCACCATCGTCAGCTCCAGATGCGTATCGGGGTTGTCGATCGGCTGGCGGCCCGTCTCCACGAGCACGACCAGGCCGAACGCGAGCGCTGCGCACCAGTGGGCAGGGGTGCTCACGAAATTCGCATCGCCGGCGGCCGAGGCCATCCTCACCAGGTCGGTGGAGCGTGGGCCTACGGCGACCAGCACGAGGGCGAGCAGCAGCAGCGGTTCGGCAAACACCGAGAACATCAGGTCTCGGGCGGCCCCCATCAGCGAGAAGCCGCCACCGGGGTCCCAGGCGGCGGCTGCGGTCGCAAATCGCGCGACCGCAAGCAGCCCCACCAGAACCAGCATGTCGGATCCGAACCAGCCGACCGTGCTCACGCCGACGGGCACGACCAGCAGGGCGCATGCGAGTGCTGCGGCACTCAGCGACGGTGCCAGCCGATACACGAATGTGGTGTCGTGTGGCGCCACCGATTGCTTCCGCCAGAGTCGGCGCAACTCGCGGTAGGGTTGTAGCGGCGACGCGCCACGCCGCCCCTGAAGGCGGGCCTTGATCGTCTGGATCGTGCCTGGAAGAAGTGGCGCGACTGCCAAGCCTGCCAGCTGAACTGCGATTGCGGGCGCATTGCCGACCATCAGCTCACTCCCAGGCGCACGACGGCCAGCACTGCGGCCAGGGTGATCAGCAGATAGGCGAGATATGCGCGCAGGCTGCCCGACTGAGTCCGGCGCAATACCCGGCTCGCCGCCAAGATGCCATTCAGCGCCGGCCGAAACAGCAAGTCGTCAAACAGGTGGGGCACCTCTGACTCGTGAACGACGCTGTGCACGAGGACGCCGTCCAGCTCGACGCTGACCGTGCGACGTGGGCGTAGCACGACTGCAAGCACCAACCGCAGCGATTTCGTGAATCCTGCCGAGGTCCATGCAAGCCTGTTGTCGGGCACCTGGCCGCAGATCCACATCGGGCTGGGGGCAGTAGTGCCGGCCCGTCTCCTCGCCAGCTGCAGCGCGGCGGCACAGCCCACGATGAATGCGGCCACGGCAAGTGGCGCGAACGTCCCACTTCCGGGCACGGCCAGCGTGAGCCCGGTCGCGCTCGCTGGGAGCGGCCCATAAGGAGACAGGTGGCCGATTGGACCTAGAGCGATGGCCGGCACAACCCCAATCGCCAGACACAACACGGCCAGAAAGATGACTGGACCGGTCATCGACGCGGGAACTTCTTGTGAGCTTGCGACCACCTTCTGCCGGTGCGCGCCGAGCAAGACGAGTCCGACGACCTTCACAAAACAGAACACCGCCAGCGCAGCGGTCGCAGCAAGCGCAGCAGCGGCGAGCGCGCCCATTGGCGCGCTCGCCTGACCGCCATGCAGCGCAAGCTGCACCAGGGCCTGGAGAGTCAGCCATTCGGATGCGAAACCGTTGAACGGCGGCACTCCAGCGATCGCCATCGACCCGGCCAGAAACGCCGTCCCCGTCACAGGCATCGTCCGTAAGAGGCCGCCCAGGCGATCGAGATCGAGCTTGCCGACCTGCCGCTGGAACGAGCCGGCGCACAAGAACAAGAGTGACTTGAAAAGCGCGTGGTTCAGCGTGTGGAGCATCGCGGCCGCGAAGGCAAGTGCCGCCAGCTGGAGCTGCCCTGCCTCTGCGGCCAGCAGAGAGGCAGCGAGACCGAGCGCAATGATGCCGACGTTCTCCACCGAGTGGAACGCCAGCAGCCGCTTGAGCTCGTGTTGCATAAGCGCGTACAGGACACCCGCGACGCACGACAGCGCCGCAGCACCCAGCAGCAGAGGCGCGACCCATTCCGGAAGGGGGGCCAGCCACTCGAACAGCATCCGCACTAGGCCGTACAGGGCGACTTTGATCATCACGCCGGACATCACCGCCGATACATGACCGGGCGCTGCAGGGTGTGCGCGTGGAAGCCAGGAATGGAAGGGCATCAGGCCGGCTTTGGTGCCGAACCCGAGCAGCGCCGCACCCGCCAGCAATGAACGTATAACCGTCGGCTGGGCTGCAAGTGCATGCGGGTCTGTGAAAGCGCCCAAGTGAGCCAGGGCGAGCATCGACAGCCACACCCCTACGCCGGCGAGGTGGGTGGATCCGAGGTAGACCAGCACGGAGCGGCACGACTCGGCGTTTCGGCTGACGAGCAAGATTGTGACGGCAGGAGCGAGGCTCATCAGCTCCCACATCATTAGGAACGTAACCGCATCGCGAGCTATGACCACGCCGAAAAGGGCCAACACGAACACGCCGCTCGTGACAGCAATAGCGGGAGCGTGGTGTGACCCCGACAGGTATCCGCACGCATAGACCAGCGCCGGAGTTGAGACGAGGGCGATCGAGGCTATAAAGAAACCGCTGAGGGGGTCGATCCCCATAGAGGGTCCGAGGCTATTGCTGAACTGGCTGCCTACACTAGCTGCGCCCACAACGACCGCTGCACCGGCGATCCCGATCAGCGCCACGCCGATCGCCTGCACCGTGAGGCCAGTCCGCAAGGTGCAAGGCACGGCCGATACCGCGATGCCGGCGACGGTGACAGCCACGCCGACGATCAGGACCCATGCCAGCGGCGTCACCCGGCCGCCTCCGCGGCATCACTGTTACCGTCCCCTATCGGAAGCATCTTGGGGGACCGGAGGAGCAACCTCTGGGAGTGCTGGATGCGCCTGGTCACGACGTCTACGCGTAGCTCGGAATTTCGCATGCCCAGCAATGTCTGGATTCGGCGCTCGTCAAGCCGATCGAAAGTGGCAGATCTTCGGAGATGCGATGTATTCAGGGCGGTGGGCGACTGAGGCGTGCGCGCCAAGTCCGAGCCCCAGTCGGTTGAAGTGGAGTTGAGTCAACAACCGACATCGACCGCGAGCTGCACACGGTTGGGCGTCAAACATTCTGCGAGCGACCGCCACAAGGTTGGTCTCCCGCGGATCGCAGAGCCGGTGATGGATATTGGTGCTGAACTTTCGCGTGGCTGCAAGATTCGTCATGTGGAGAATCGCTAGCTGCCGCGATGCCGTCGGGTTGCGCTAGTGCCCCGTATAGCACAGCTTGAAGGCTTGAACCATCTTGTAATGCGAGGCCGCCAATCTGATTGGGCGAATGGGCGAACGTCATGAGTGGTCCCACAGTTCTAAATTCGGCAAAAGGGAATCAGTGACCCACTCGAGTATTCATGTAGATTTGCAAATAGCAATTCTGTAGTCTATGCGAATAGGCCAAGCGGATGGATTTACCCCCGACGTGCCAGTTCGAATCGATCGTTGAACGCATTCGGCAAGATATGGTCAGGCAGTCCGACGACGGCGACGGCGAGGCCTACTTCGCCACTCAATCGCAAGGCGTGGCAACTGCCATGCGGCGATACGATCAACGTCGCGAATGTATTTGACCGCACGACCCATTAGCGGAGATGCCTCGGCGCCGAAACCTTCTAGGGCAGTAAATCAGCAGATCGGACCTGCCGCCTCGACCGAGTGCGTGGCTAGAAATGCCGCGCAACCGCAGCGATCACGCCTGCGCCGGGCTACCTTGACCGGCCGGCGGTTCGGCCGGTCTCGTCCTGCTCGACAGTGATCGACTGCAGCTGGATTACGTGCGCCTCGAAGATTAGTCGGGCAACATCCAGCAGCTTGTTGACTTGACGATCGCGAAGCCGGTAGAAGATGACGTTGCCATCCCTGCGCGTATCGACCAGGTCCCTCATTCGCAGTATCGCCAGCTGTTGAGAAACACTTGAGCCCTCGGCTGGCATGGCCAGCTGCATCTCGGTGACGCTCTTCTCTCCCTCCCGGAGAAGTTCCAGGATTCGGATTCGAGCCGGGTGTGCGAGCGCCTTGAAGAGCTCCGCCTTGAAGTTCTGCAAAGAGCGAGCCATATCTTTGAAGATTCTAGATTAGTCCCGCCCGCTCCCGGTAGGACAAGTCGGACGCGATACGAGGCAGCCGTGTTCGTATCGAAGTTTTTATGTTGCTAGAATATCGCAAGATTCAAATGTACGGAAGGGCCAGCACGTGATTCAAGGGGTGCACGCACAAACTGTAAGCAGCCTCGCCAATCAATGCGTTCGCCAACTACTGGATGAGATCGCGAGGAGGCTCGAAGAGCTGGCTACGAGCGAGCCGGCCAAGGTCTAGGCGAGGTCCCGACGGCTGGCAGGTTACGGGCTCGTCTCGCTGATGGTGCGGCGATCGTCCACTTCTACGGCGGGCCTGATCGGTGGCCGGAAGCCGTTGCGCCGCTCCCACCTCGATTCCATTCAGGCGCACGGGATTGATCGGCCCCCGATTGATCGTGCCGGCGAGCGGCAGGTGATGAACAGAGGCCTAGTTGGCTAAGACACAAACGAAGATCGAAGCGAAGTTCGAAGACGAGCTGATGGCGATCGCCGAGCAGCTGATCGTTAAAGGCAAAGAGCAGGGCTACCTTACGCCCGACGACATCCTCCACGGCTTCCCCGAGATTGATGCCGACCCGGACCAGATCTTAAGCATCTTTGCCGTCTTCAAACAGATCGGCATCGAGGTCACTGACAGCGAGAAGGACTTTGACGAAGCCGAGCCGTTCGACGACGAGATGCTCCTAGACATAGAGATGATCGATTCGGGTTCGTTCGACGACCCGGTTCGCATGTACCTCAAGGAGATCGGGCGAGTCAGCCTCCTCACCGCCAAGGATGAGGTCGATTTGGCGCAGGCGATCGAGGCAAAGCCGCTCCACGATGCATTCAAGGTGCTGAACGTAACCGAAGAGGTCGACGGGCGCCGGCGAAGCCCCGAGGAGATGCTGCCAGACGTGATCGAGCGCCTCGCGATGGTCAAGCGGAAGGGCCATCAGGCCTACATCGCCCAGGAGCTGCTCGGCCTCGCCGACACATCCACGCTGCAGATCCTGCTTCAGGCCGCCGCGGCAGAGCACCGGCGCCAGACCAACCGCGCCGCCCGTCCTCGCGTCCGAGCCGAAGCACTGGAGGCCTACCGGATCGCCCGTTACCGGCTCACCGAGCGTTACGAGCGCGCCTCCGTGGCCAAAAGGCGACTGACCGAGGCCAACCTGCGCCTGGTGGTGTCGATTGCCAAGAAGTACATGGGCCGTGGGCTGTCGTTTCTAGACCTCATCCAGGAAGGCAACATGGGCCTGATCCGCGCTGTCGAGAAGTTCGATTATCACAAGGGCTACAAGTTCTCGACCTACGCCACATGGTGGATCCGGCAGGCGATCACGCGCGCCCTCGCCGACCAGGCGCGGACGATTCGCATCCCAGTACACATGATCGAGATCATTCACAAGCTTGTCCGTGCCTCGCGGCGACTTCTGCAGGAGCTGGGACGCGAGCCGAGCGACGAGGAGATCGGCGAGGAGATGGGGATAGCCCCGGAGAAGGTGCGCGAGATCGTCAAGGTTTCGCAGGTCCCGATCTCACTGGAGACGCCGATCGGGGAGGAGGGGGACTCCCATCTCGGCGACTTTGTCGAGGACAGGGAGGCGGTCTCGCCCTCCGACGCCGCCTCGATGACCATGCTCAACTCCGAAGTCCAAGGCGCGCTCGACACCCTCACGCCGCGCGAGCGCCGTGTGCTCCAGCTCCGCTTCGGGCTCACTGACGGCCACCAGCGCACCCTGGAGGAGGTCGGTAAGCGTATCGGGGTCACCCGCGAGCGCATCCGCCAGATCGAGGCCAAGGCGCTACGCAAGCTCCGTCACCCTTCCCGCTCGAAGAAGTTGCGCGAATATCTGGAGTAGCCCCTTTCACCCACAGCCACACGCCGCTGATCCTCCCGGCGGTTGCACCCAGTGCCCGCTTCAACTGGCCCCGGCCGTTGGCACTGGCGACTCCTCGGAGGCTATCCCGCTACCTTTGCCGTTCGCCTTCTGGCGATCCGCTCTCCGCTGCTGGCGGTTCCCCTGTTCCAGTGGGACCGGTCGCATCGTTCACTGTTTCACCCATCTTCATCACGAACCTGATACGGGACCGTTCAGGGGTGAAGATCGTGCGGCCGTGTGCGACGGGATTTCCGTTCCCGTCGTAGGAGAGTGTCGTGAGGCAGAAGACGGGTTGATGCCGGTCGATCCCCAGTTCCGCGGCCTCGAATTCGCTGCACAACGTAGGTTCGATTGACGCCTCGGAGCGGATGACCTGGAGGCCGAACCGAGTCGCTAATTGGAGTTCCAGCGTGGAGCCGTACTCTTCCAGATCGAGCGCGTCACCGGCTTGAGCCGCTTGCTCAATGGCAGAGGTCACGTCTGTCCGAAGGAACAGCCGGGTCAGCGCGACCGGCTTCGTCTCCTGCGTTTGGAGGCACGTAATCTGGAAGACTTCACGATCGGCGTCGAGGCCCAGCGGCGCACCCACTGTGCCGGCCGGGACTAAACGGGAGTCAAGGATGCGCCCCACGGTCACCGATGCCATGAGTCCAGCCCACTCCATGGCGGCGAGGTTGAGCTCATGGCGGAACCGAACCGGCCGGATGACCGTCCCCTTGCCCTTCAGGCGCTGTACCGTCCCGGCAGCAACCAGCCGGTCGAGAGCCTTCCGGATCACGGTCCGGCTGATGCCGTAATTGGCCCTCAGCTGCGCCTCGGAGGGGATCATCTCGCCAGCCTGCCAGACGTTTCGGTCTATGGCGTCGCTGAGGATCTCGTAAAGCTGGTGGTGATACGGTATCGGGCCGCTACGGTCGATTGTGCGACCGGCTGCGACGCGAGGTCCATCGGGCCTGGCGGTTGATTTCCCCTCAGGAGCTCGCACAACAACTCATTCTGCAGCGAAACGGCCCCCGCTGTCTTAAAGCATCCTAGGATCCCAGGATGCTGGCCCGATAAACGAGTCGTTAGTCGGGCGAGGCCTCATGGGTCTGCTTGTCGTGCCGAATCGTAAGCGTGAAGGCAGCCCGCTTCGTGCAGAAGACTATGCGCCCGAACGCCACCCGCCGTCCGTCTGGCGCATAGGAGATCGTAGACACTGCGATAACCGGTAGCCCAGGCTCGATGTCGAGTGCGCCAGCCTCGAACTCATTGCATGCCATGGCTTCGATGGTCGCCTCCGACCGGCTCAAATGCAACTCGTACCGCATTTCGAGCTGGATCGGGACCGAAGGCCCAGCCTCGGTCAACTCGGGCAAGCGGCGGGAGTGCGCCAAGGCGCGCAAAGATGGGGTCGCGTCAGCGCGAATGAAGAGTCGGGTGAGCGAGTTGGGCATCCCTTCGCCCCTGTGCACGCAGGTGAGTTGGAACACATCGTTCTGCGCCGGTATGGCCAGGCAGTCGCCGATCTCGGCGCCGCATGCCGCCAGGGTGGAGTTGATGACCCGGCCGGGGAACGCGGATCCGACGATGCTGTGAAACCAGGCCGATTCTCCGATGACGGCGTTGTAGGCAAACCGCGGCGCATTGTCGGCATCGTGTCCCGACGGTACCGGGAGGACGACCGCCCTTTTGCCTTTGGACCTTTCTACGAACCGCTCGTCGGCCAGGCGCTCGAGGGCGTTCCGTATCACCGTCCGACTGACGTGGTAGGCAGCTTCCAACTCGGCCTCGGAAAGAATCATCTCGCCTGGCTTCCAGGCACCCTTACAGATCCCGTCGCGGAGGATCTCGAAGAGTTGGTAATGGTACGGGATGGGCTGTCGCGAACGATGCGCCGGCTTTCAGATGAGGTTGACCGAGCCCCGAAAGGTTCCGCCTTTGCGATGAGTGTCTTTATGCCGGATCTCCGCGAGCAATTCTGACCGGTTCTCGATGTTGACATGCGGCACTCATAGTCCTAGGATCTTAGCATCCTAGGTTGATGATGGCAATGACTTTTGGCTTACCCCAAGCTCTCGCCCAAGTTTGGAGCCTCCTCCGAGGTTTCCTGAACTAGACATGCATGACCCTGTGGCGCCCATTTGAGTCCATCCTCGATCACCCCGGTTCGAGTGCTCGTCGTCCAGGACCATCCGCTCCTGGCTTCGGCGATCGCCACAGTCCTGGACAGTCACGCGGACCTGAGCGTGTGCGGCATCGCCGGGCGTGGCGATGAGGCCGCCAACCTCGCGGCCAGGGAGAAACCCGCGGTGGTGCTCATGGACTTCCGGCTTCCCGATATGAGCGGGCCGGTCGCGGCAGCCAACATACGGTCCGTGTTCCCGAAGGCCGCGATCGTGTTCCACAGCGCAGAGGAGTCCGAGGCCGCGCTGCTGGACGCCATTGATGCCGGCGCCACTGCTTTCCTGACCAAGTCGGCGACCGCGGATCAGATCATTGAAGCGGTCCGAAGGGCCTCTGTCGGGGAGGTGCTGATCCCCGTT
>DATCAV010000153.1:0-17848 GCA_036512415.1 Candidatus Dormiibacterota bacterium
GTCGACGCTGCGGTCAAGGCACTTGGTGGCAGGCTCGAATCGTTTTACTACGCGTTTGGTACCAGCGACGTGTACGGCGTCGCCGATATGCCGGACAACGTCTCGGCGGCAGCTTTTGCGTTGGCCGTCGGGACGACCGGCGCGCTCGCGCACCTGAAGACGGTTGTCCTGCTCACCACCGATGAGGTGGACCAGGCGGTCAAGAAGGCCAGCGGCGCTTCGTACCGGCCGCCCGGCCACTAGTCGGTCAGTCGGCCTGACCTCGAGGCGCGACATACCACTCGCGAAAGGAGTGGCACCGGCCGTCTTTGTCGAACTCGATGACAAAGATGTTGTCCCACTCCTTGGTGGGCTCGGAGCGGGAGGAGTCCTTGAAATAGCGGCTCCTCCCGTTGACGACTGCCACGTCGCCCTCGACGGCGATGGGCGCGTAGTTCGCGCTGAAGGTTCCGGGTGCGTCGGGGTCCTGGAGCCAGGCATCGACGATGGCCTGCCGGCCGGCCACCGGCTCGTCGTACGGATAGAAGGAGTAGATCGCATCCTCGGTGAACAGATCGCCGATCGCGTCAGGCGAGTAGGTTTCCCAAGCGTGCATGTAAGCCTTCAGCCAGCGCACGACAGCAACTCTTTCCATCCGCACAATTCTCCGACATGGGAGCCTCAATGGCAGACCGCTGGCTGACGTTCGACTGCTTCGGCACGCTGATCGACTGGCGCCATGGGATAAGGACGACAGGCGAGCTCCTCTTTCCAGGGCGCGGCGCAGATTTTCTGGATTCGTACATCACCGTCGAAGCCGAGGTAGAGACCGAGGGTTCGTTCCGCCGCTACCGTGCAGTTTTGACGGAGGCCGTCAGGCGCGTCGCCCAGCGGCTGTCGCTCGACCTGAAACCTGACGACGCGACAGCCCTGGTCTCGACGATCCCATACTGGCCGGCATTCGCCGACGTCGGCCCAGCCTTGAGCGAGCTGCGGCGCGAAGGCTGGCGTTTCGCCCTCCTCACCAACTGCGACCGCGACATCATCGCCCTCACGCAGCGCCGGCTGCCCGTTTCTTTCGACGCCGTGGTGACGGCTGAGGACGTCGCCGCATACAAGCCGAGCCCTGCGCATTTTCTTCTGTTCAGGTCGACATTCGGCGCTTCAGCCGATGCATGGATCCATGTTGCCCAGAGCTACTTCCACGACATCCGGCCCACCAGCGAGCTAGGCATCCGCCGGATCTGGGTCAACCGCCAGGGTGAGCCCGACGATCCGAGTCTCGCGGACGCCGTCGTCAGCGGGTTGGCCGACCTTCCCGACGCGGTGAAGCGGCTCTATGCGAAGTCGGACAAATCCACGCGAGCTCTGTAGACCCGGCGAGCGGGGCCTGACTGGATCAGGTTCCCGGACTCTGCGCGGCGAACTTCGAGGTCGCCACCCGGCATCTGAATCGTGACCTGGTCGCCGACCAGCCCCGCGCGCATGCACGCGGCGGCCACGGCGCTCGCGCTGGTGCCCGATGCGAGGGTGTATCCGGCCCCTCGTTCCCAGATCTCCACGCGCGCGCGCGCGCGATCCATCACCTCGAACAGCTGAACGTTGGTCCTTTCCGGAAACGCTGCGTGATTCTCCAGGTACGGGCCAAGCTCGACGCACCGTTCCTTCGTCACCGGCTCCCCGAAGACCACGCAATGTGGGTTGCCGACCGAGACGAGCATGGCTTCGACGCGCCCTACCGGCGTGTCCAGGTTGACGCGCTCGGGCTCTCCGTCGAAACGCGCGGGGAGGTCGGCCGCCCGGAACGATGGGCGTCCGATGTCCAGCTCGCTGACTATCTCGGCGCCGTTTTTCGCCAGGACTCGGACGTGGTTGGCGCGGTCGACCGTGGCCAGCTCGAATTCGTCGCCCGCCCCGTGCTCGAGGACGGCGTGGGCGGCCGTGATGCGGAGCCCGTTGCCGCTCTTCTGGGCTTCCGACCCGTCAGGGTTGAAGATCCTCACGCTCATCTTCGCCAGGTCGAAAGCGAGCAGTCCGTCGGAGCCCAGGCCGTGATTCCGATCGCATAGCGCTGGGAGCAGCGGGATCAGTCGGTCAAGGTCGCCCGGCAGGTCAAAAACCAGGTAATCGTTGCCCAGCGCCTGGTACTTAATGAGATCGATTCGCATTAGCCGTTCAATCATCGGGGAATCGTCGCCGTCACTCACCGGTTGTCATAAGATGTCGTGTCTATGCGGGACCTCGTGTGGCCTGCCCAGCGCTTGGTGCAAATCCCAGCCTGCTTCTGTAGCTAGGTCCGGCCGTAGGCTCGCGCCCTCGTAAGGCGCGCCCTATCGACCGTTTCGTTCGAATCCACATTCAATCGGTTCATTTGTATTTTCTGGGAGGTTTGGAATTGAGCTCATCGACGACAACCAAGGCTTTGGTGTCCACCGAGTGGATTGCAGGGCACGCAAAGGACAAGGGACTGCGGGTGGTCGAGGTCGACGTCGATCCGTCCGCTTACGAGAAGGGCCACATCGAAGGCGCGGTCGGCTGGAACTGGCGTAAGGATCTCCAGGACCAGATCAACCGCGACATAGCCAGCAAGGAGGCGCTCGCGAACCTGCTGGGCAAGAGCGGCATCACGCCCGATACCGCGATCGTTCTGTACGGCGACAACAACAACTGGTTCGCTGCGTATGCGTACTGGGCGCTGAAGTACTACGGCCACGACAAGGTCCAGCTGATCGACGGTGGTCGCGTCAAGTGGGAGAAGGAAGGTCGCGAGTACAGCACCGACGCTCCGAGCTACCCCGCCACGGATTACAAGTTCCACGGTTCTCCAAAAGAGGACATTCGCGCGTATCGCGACCACGTCGCCTCCAAGCTCGGCAAGGCCGGCCTCGTCGACGTGCGCTCGCCCAAGGAGTACTCGGGCGAGCTGCTCGCGCCTGAGAACCTTCCGCAGGAAGGCGCCCAGCGGGGCGGCCACATCCCGACCGCCGTCAGCATCCCTTGGGGCACTGCCGTCAACACCGGGGACGGTACCTTCAAGAGCACCGAAGAGCTGAAGGAGATCTACGGCGGCAAGGGCATCACCTCCAACAGAGAGGTCATCGCCTACTGCCGCATCGGCGAGCGCTCCGCGCACACATGGTTCGTCCTGAAGGAGCTCCTCGGTTACCCCGACGTCCGCAACTACGACGGTTCGTGGACTGAGTGGGGGAGCTCGATCAAAGCTCCGATCGAGAAATAGGGTTTATGGCAACCTCAGTTGTCGATCATTCGGCGCTCAAGGTCAACCAGACCGCGATCGTGGCGACCGTGCTCGTCGCTTTCATCGGCAGCGCCTTCTTCAGGCCGCTGCTGGTCCTGATACCGCTGCTCAGCGTGGTGCTGCTCTTGGGCACGTTCGCCCCGCAGCTCGCGCTGTTCAAGCAGATCTACTTCAAGGTCTTGAAGCCGCGCGGAATCGTCAAGCCACGGCCTGTCCAGGACCGGCCACAGCCTCACAACTTCGCCCAAGGGATGGGCGGAGTCGTCCTTGCCGTAGCGTCGTTGTTCCTCGTGCCTCTCCCGGTTGTGGGATTGGCCCTCGCTCTTCTCGTTGCTGTGCTGGCTTTCGTCAACGTGGCGTTTGGCTATTGCCTCGGGTGCCAGATCTACTACCAGCTCGGTCGCGCTGGATTGATCAAGGCGGCCCGCTAATGAGCGTTCAACTCTGGGCCCTGGCGGCGGCGGGTGTCGTGGTGCTCGTTGTCGCCGGCCTGGAGCTCTGGCGGTCGCGCCACGCGCGTGCTCGCGCGCTCGGATTGACCGCCCCGACAGCGACCAGCGACATTGAGCCGTACATCCTCTACTTCACAGGCGAGAACTGCTCGGTGTGCCGGACTCACCAGGAGCCGGCCCTGGCCAAGCTCGCCGGCGTGCGAATCGACAAGGTCGATGCAATCGCCGATCGCGAGCTGGCTGACCGCTTCCAGGTCTACACGCTGCCCACGACGGTGGTCATGTCGGGGGAGGGCAGGTCGCTGCACGTGAACTACGGCTACGCGCCGGCCACCAAGCTGGAGCGCCAGCTCGCCGAGGCGCGTGGCGGCGAATTGAGGGCAGCAGTCTCCGCATAAAAATATAAGAGGGAACCCAGAGGCCGTCTCAAGGGGTCACTGCACCACCACCTTGGTCTAAGAGGACGCTTAGGCGACCCAAGGAGGTGTTTGATGGGCGGAGCAGCGGTCACAGAAGCCGAGAAGGCCGAGATCTGGGAAAGGCGATGCCAGGGCGAATCGATGTCTGCGATAGCCAGGCATCTCGGCCGAGGCGTAGAGACGGTTCGACGATGCATTTTGCTCAGCGGTGGCGTTCGGCCACGGCCGCGAAAGCGGTCGCGATGTGAGTTGACAGCGCTAGAGCGGGAAGAGATTTCCCGAGGCCTGGCCGCAGAGCATTCCTGCCATGCCATTGCGAGACGAATGCGAAGGGCACCGTCGTCGGTCTCACGTGAGGTGGCGCGCAATGGCGGACGAGTCAGTTATCGGGCAGCCGATGCCGAGCAGGCAGCACTTCGACGCAGCCGGCGCCCAAAGCCAAGCAAGTTGGCGCTCTACCCGCGACTGCGCGGCGAAGTTGAGGCCAAGCTCCGCCTTAGCTGGTCGCCGCAACAGATCTCTGCTTTCCTAAAGGTCGAACACGCCCAAGATCCGGACATGCAGATATCCCACGAAACGATCTATCTAAG
Source organism: Candidatus Dormiibacterota bacterium (assembly GCA_036512415.1). GTDB lineage: Bacteria > Chloroflexota > Dormibacteria > Dormibacterales > Dormibacteraceae > Palsa-872. Next base: position 4,700 of record DATCAV010000153.1, read on the forward strand.
CCTCTTCGTCCAGAGCCGTGGAGCTCTGCGAAAGGAGTTGGCTGGGCATCTGCGAACTCGCCGCCTGGTCCGACAGCCAAAGAAGCAGCTGGCTAGCGGTCGAGGCAAGATCCTGGACAAAATCATGATCAGCGAGCGCCCAGCGGAAGCCACCGACCGAGCGGTGCCAGGTCACTGGGAGGGTGACCTGCTGGTGGGCTCGAGGTCCAGCGCCATCGGCACTCTGGTCGAACGCAGCACCCGCTACGCAATGCTCTTCGCCCTACCGGATGGCCTCACCGCCGAACGGGTCCGCGAGGGTCTCACCAAAACCGTCCGGCAGCTTCCCACCAGCCTGCGCCGCTCCCTGACCTGGGACCAAGGTCCGGAGATGGCAGAACATGTCCACTTCACAATCGACACCGGTGTCCAAGTCTTCTTCTGCGACCCCCGAAGTCCATGGCAGCGCGGCAGCAACGAGAACACCAACGGACTGCTCCGCCAATACTTCCCGAAGGGCCAGAGCCTCGCCGGGGTTACTCAGGGCCAGCTTGACCACGTAGCCGACGAGCTCAATGGCCGTCCACGCCAGACGCTCGGCTGGCGTTCACCGACTCAGCGCCTGGCCGAGTTTCTGGAACAATCGTCAGCGGCGGGTGGTGCGACCACCGTATGAGACCGCCAGATGGTTCCCTCTCATCGCGCGTGCGGCTTCGCCGCAGGGCTGCCTCCCGCGACTGCGTCCGGGGACCCCAGAGGTATCAAAGTCATGGCCGGGGGGACCCCCGGCCAACCCTGCGGCGCTAGAGTGCTAGCCGCAGCCGATATCCTGACCCTGATGCATCGTCGTTCCGCACTCATCGTCTTGGTCTTGTTGATCGCCGCGGCATGCGCGCAATCCCAGCCGAGCAGCAGCCAGGTATTGGTCCTCGGCGCGATCTACCCCCTCACCGGCCCTCAAGCCGAGGGAGGCAAAGAGGAGCTTGCCGGCGTCAAGGCCGCCCTACGGCTGGCGCAGTCGACGGGAGCGCTGAAAGCTCAGGTTCACTTGCAGGTCGTGGACGCGACCACTCCACAAGCCGCAAGCGCGGCGGTGGACGAGCTCGTCCGCGACTATCACGTGCCCGCGATCCTCGGCACCTACGGCAGCACGCTGTCAGCAGCGGCATCCGCCAGGGCGGAGGCGCTGAAAACCGTCTACTGGGAAACCGGGGCCGTCGCCGACCCGATCACCGCCCAGCGTCATTACGTTTTCAGGACCGTCGCGACCGGCAGCTCTCTGGGTCGAATGGCCGTCACTTTCACGCATGACGTGCTCGTTCCGCAAATGAAGCCGGCCACGCCGCGCGTGGTGATCGTGCGGGTGAACGACATCTACGGCCGGTCGGTCGGCGGTGGCGAGGAGGCGTTGGCGCATGAGCTCGGCATGAGCGTGGTCGACGTCATCGAGTACGACTCGCTCGTGTACGACCCGCAAGTCATCGCCGCGCGCATTGCCTCCGACCGCGCGGACGTCCTGTGGGACGTCAGCTATCTCGACGACGGGGTTGCGATCTGGCAAGCCCTCCTGCGCGCAGGGGTGAAGCTGAAAGCAGCAATCGGCACCAGCTCCGCGTTCTGCATGCTCGCGTTCAGCCAGCGCCTTGGCGTGGCCTCGGTTGGCGTCTATGCCGCCGACAAGCCGGATGAAAACATCAGCCAGGCCGCGCTGTCACCCGCCGGGAAGGCACTGCTTGCCCAGGCGCGCGCGACCTACGCAGCTGGCAACGGCGGAGCGGGCATGACGATTCCCGCCGTGGCCGGCTTCGTCGGCGGCTGGACGTTCTTCAACAACGTGCTCAACCAGGTGACGGCATCCGCCACCGCCGAGTCGATTCGCGCCTCGGCGGTGAACGTAGATGTGCCGGTGGGCGACAGCATCAACGGCGGGGGCGTCAAGTTCGGCGCCGCGGGCGCGCTGGACGAGGGTCAGAACAGCAGGTCGGCGGCGGTCGTCGGCCAGTGGCAGGCGGTCGGCGACATGAAGATCGTGTATCCCGCTGCGTACGCCACCGGCACCCCGATCGGGATGCCGGTCGCTCCCTAGAACAGCTACCGGGCGCGCCTTTCGGCCGTGCGCCGATCCACGGGAGCGACGGCTTGACGCCGGGGGCTGCTTCGGCCCCGCCTCTCGCCAGACCGCCGTTCGGCGTCGGCTCGAATGGCGTTCGCTCGCTGCTCAGCTCGTTGAGGCGCGGAGAGCTCCAGGTCGCCAATGAACTGCTGGATGGCCAGGTTCACCAGCTTTGGGTGCGTGAGGTTGCTGGCGTGGCCGGCGCCCTCGATGGCGACCATCTGGCGGCAGTTCGCCAGCTCGGAGCACAGCCGATGTGCCTTTTCGATGTCGATCGCGGCGTCAGCGGTGCCGTGAATCACCAGCGCGGGCGCCGTGATCTCGCCGAGCCGATGCTGAATGTCGTCCCGGCTCACCAGCGTCTGAAACGCCTGGCGCAGAAGGGAGCGCGGCTTCTGGTACCACTTCGCGATCCACTCATCGCTACCTCGCCACTCGTTGCCGAGGACAATTGCCGCGATCGTGCGTGCCAGCTGATCGTTGAGGCCGTCCGCCTCCCAGACGTCGAGCATGGCCTGGTAGGTCGCAACCTTCTCGGGATCCTCGACCCCGGCCTGTGTCCCTATGAGGATCAGCGCGGATACTCGCTCGGGGTACTTGAGCGCGAAACGCAGGGCCACAAAGCCGCCCTGGCTCATTCCGCCGATCACCGCTCGCTCGATTCCGAGATGGTCGAGCAGCCCTTTCAGGTCGTCGGCCAGGTCCCAGTAGCTGAACGGATCACCGGTGTTCTCGGTCTCGCCGTGGCAGCGCGCGTCCCACGTGATGAACCGGCAGCCGACCTTGGCGGCCTCGATCTGGGGCGCGAACATCCCGCGGTCCATGAGGATCCCGTGTGCCAGCACGATGGGCACGAGGTCCCCGCCTGTGTCTTCGTAGTTGATCCACTGGCCGTTGACTTCGTGTAGAGGCATGCCGGGTCAGCCCCGCCCTTCGAGCGCGAGCTGGACCAGCGTGATGTCCATCCACCTGTCGAACTTGTGGGCGGCGTCCCGGATCGTGCCGACCACCTCGAATCCGAGCTTCGAGTGCAGCTCGAGGCCGGCCCGGTTGTCGGTGGCGATGCTGGCCACGATCGTGCGGTAGCCGAGGCCGCGGGCCTCAGTGATGAGCTCCGCAAGCAACGCCCGACCGATACCGCGTCCCTGGTGGACAGGATCGACGTACACGAGATCCTCCACTATGTCGAAGCCGCGCTGGTTCCAAGGAAACAGGCGCGCCCAACCATTCACCCCGCTTTCGTCGGTGGACACTATCAGCTTGGAGCGCTTTTCGTTGGCCTCCCACCAGGCGGCGGCCTCCTCCGTTCCCAAGGGCTCGGAATCGATCGTGGCGAACGTCTGGTTCACGGCCCAGTTGTAGATGCCCACCACCGCCTTCAGGTCCTCCCGGGTAGCCGCCCGGATGGTGAAGGTGGCCTTAGCCCCCCTTGCCACGGCCTCATTGGAGCACGAAAGGCGGGATCGTGTGCGACGGACTGCCGCCGGAGATGACGACCGGATCTTCGGCGCCCATGCGGCCCATCTGCGTTGTTGCGGCTTCTGCTACTCGCTTACGCATCTACGATGCGCGCGCTCCGTTGCTCGGCCGCGCCTAGCAGCTGGACCACCTGGATCACCGAATCTCTCGGCCGTCACTCCGGCGGCAACCCGGTCTGATACGTTCCCAGCGATGAATCTGTCGGTTTGGCGCCAAACCTCGTGAAGACAGCCCGACGGCCCCAGATGAAGACCTCGCTGCCAGGTCCCAAGGCGGCGGAGCTGATCGCCCGAGACGCCAAGGCGATGTCTCCCAGCTTCACGCGCGCCTACCCCTTCGTGATGGAGAGAGGCGAGGGGTGCTGGGCCACCGACGTCGACGGCAACACCTTCCTCGACTTCACGGCAGGCATCGCGGTCAACACCACCGGCTTCTCCCACCCCAAGGTCGTGGCGGCCATCGAGGAGCAGGCCAGGCGCTTCCTGCACATGTCGGGGACCGACTTCTACTACCGCTCGGAGATCGAGCTGGCGGAGCGCCTCGAGGCCAAGATCCTCCCCGGCACCCCGGCCAAGGTCTTCTTCACCAACTCGGGAGCCGAGGCGATCGAAGGAGCCATGAAGCTCGCGCGGTATGCGACGGGCAGGCCGAGCTACGTGGCCTTCATCGGAGGGTTCCACGGCCGCACCTTTGGCGCGCTGTCTTTGACGGCTTCCAAGGCGAGCCAGCGACGCCGGTTCGCGCCGCTTCTCTCATCGGTCTTTCACGCCCCATTCCCTTCCGCCTCGCGAGGCGTGACCACCGACGATTCGCTGGCGCGGATCGAAGAGCTGTTCAGCACGGTGGCCCCGCCGGAGAGCGTCGCGGCGGTCTTTGTGGAGCCGATCCAGGGCGAGGGCGGCTACCTAGTCCCGCCCGACGATTTCCTCCCACGCCTGAGAGAGCTCACGCACAAGCACGGAATCCTGTTGGTCGCGGATGAGGTCCAGTGCGGCATGGGCCGAACCGGCCAGCTCCTGGCGGTCGAGCACTGGAATGTCGAGCCTGACATCGTCTGCCTGGCCAAGGGCATCGCCTCAGGGCTGCCGCTCGGCGCGTTTATCGCGCGGGCCGAGCAGATGAGCTGGCCTCCAGGCTCGCACGGCAGCACTTTCGGTGGTAATCCCGTTGCTTGCTCCGCCGGCCTGGCCACCCTCGACCTGCTTGAAGAGGGCCTCATGGCCAATGCATCAAAAGTCGGCGCCCAGCTCCAGGATGGACTGCGGGAGATCGCACAGGCGCACGATCAGGTCACCGACGTCCGCGGCCTCGGGCTGATGGTCGCGCTGGAGTTTGAGACTGCTGAGCAAGCCGGGCAGCTCGTTCAGAAAGCCTTTGAGCGTGGTTTGTTGCTCCTCACCGCCGGCGCGCGAGCCGTCCGCATCAGCCCGCCGCTGATTCTCGACCATGAGGAAGCCGCCACGGGCCTGGAGATCATCGCCTCAGCGCTGGACCAGGCCGACTAGCCAAATCTCCCTGGGAGCTTGGCGATCGCCGCCGCCGCAACAAGGTCGGCGACCACCTCGGTTGACGTTTCGGCCGACCGGTCGTCAGCGGCCAGTCTCGACCAGGCCTTCGCATGCTGATCGTCGACGACGGTGGTGAGCGCCTCCACCTGAGCTTCGAGCGCAGGTCGCGAAACGTCTGCTGCCAGACCTGTGGAGTCCGTGAGCCAGCCTGAAAGCTGCGCGACGGAGGCGTCGGTCAGCTCTGTCAGCGAGCGCTCCTTGGACGGTGCGGTGGACGCCGATGCATAACCGATTGTCGCCGCGTTGCCGGCGGCCCAGATGTGGTCGAACTGGCTGGCGGCGGCTGCGCCGAAAAGATCGGTGAACACAGCGTCAAGCGCATTGGCGTTCTCGGCAAGGGCGACGGCCGCCGCGGCTTGCTCCGCCTTACGTCCGCCGATGGCGGCGCTGGTCCTCATCGTGCCGAGGTACGAGTGCTCCTGCAACCTGATATTCAGTGACGCTCGCAGATCGACGGCGGGACTCGATGCGTTGCCTGGAAACTTGTCAGGAAATCTCCCGGCAATCCTCGGCGCGACGGCGTCGCCGACCTGCGTGGCGTGCGCATACGAGGTTCGTATGTCGGCATAGAGCCTTGGATAGTTCCTCAAGAGCTGGTCGTCGAGGATCGCCTTGGTCTCGAGCATGTGCTGGCTTACGAGCGGAAGGATCAGGTCCGACGGGATCTGAGTCACATCGCTCAGGAATTGCGAGAACTGCGGAACGAAGGTCGTAGCGAGGCCCGATAGGGCCGCGGCAGCCTTGCCCTGGTTGTGAGTGACGACGCCGATCGTGTAGCTCACGAGGTAATCGTTTTGCGCGCTCCAGATCTGGTCGAAGCGAGCCGCCACACTGTCGCCCACCGCGGAACGCACCAGCTCGGTGAGGTCGGTGCCGTTGACGGTGAGCAATCGCAGGTAGCCCGTGTACTCGGCCTGCCTGGCCGGAGCCGAAGACTGCTTGGCGATGATGATCACGTGCTCGCCAAGAAGGAGGTCCATCCGGATGCGAAAGTCCGCGGCCTTCGATTCCGCGGAGTTCGACTCCGTGGGGGTTGGGGATGCAACGGGCGTGGGCGTTGCCGCCGATTGCGGCGTTGCCGTGCAGCCGACGAAAGCGAGCGCGGCCAGCGCAGCCAAGGTCCTCAAAGCACCGCCATCCTAAGCGGCTAGGATCAGGCCACCTTGCCTGAGTGGTTGCTGGTCGATGGATCGAGCCTGATCTTCCGAGCCTTCTATGGCGTGCCGCAGACCACGCGGGCGCCGGACGGCACGCTGACGAACGCGATCCGCGGCACTCTCGAAACGCTCGCGCGCCTCGTCACCGACCGGAAGCCGAAACGCGTTGCGCTGACGACCGATGAGGACTGGCGTCCTGACTGGCGGGTCGAGCTGCTGCCGAGCTACAAGGAGCACAGGACCGCTGAGCCGGTGCCGCCACTGCTGGAGCCGCAGATGCCCGTGGTCATGGAGTGCCTCGAAGCGGTTGGCATCGACGCTCTTGGCGTGTCGGGCTACGAGGCGGAGGACGTCATCGCGTCGCTGGTCGCGCGGGTGGACACTCCAATCGAGATCTACAGTGGCGACCGCGACCTGTTTAGCCTGATTCGGGACCGCCAGGTCATCGTCCTGTATCCGGAGAAGACCGGCCTCGCCGAGGTCGATGAGGCCGAGGTTACGCGCCGGTACTCCATTCCCGGCCGCGGCTACGCCGACTTCGCCATCCTGCGAGGGGACCCGTCGGACGGCCTGCCGGGGGTCGCCGGGATCGGCGCCAAGAAAGCCGCTGACCTGGTTCGGCGGTACGGCTCGGTGGGCGCAATGCTCGAGGCAGGGATCTTCCGCGAATCGGATGCGGAGTACTTGAGAAAGGCGAGCCGCATAGTGCCGCCGGTCACCGACCTCGAGATCGAGGTGCCGCGTGGCCGCCGCGATCGATATCCCGACGACCCGAAGCGCGTGGAGGAGCTCGGCAAGCGCTATGGCGTGACGAGCTCTTTCGAGAGACTGGTCAAAGCCCTGGCCTCGATGTAAGCAGCGATGGAACCCGGCCTGTGCGCATCCTGCAAGCACTCGCGAACGGTGACCGCGGCGCGCAGCACGTTCTGGATGTGCGAGCGCTCCAAGACTGAGGCATCGTTTCCGCGGTATCCGCGCCTGCCCGTCCTGCAATGCCGCGGTTATGAACCGCTCGCGGCTAAGGAACCTGAGCGGCCTGCACCCTGAGCACAGCCATCGGCTGTCCGGGACCTCCCGCGAATGTGGACGCCGCGTGCGAGCCGGTCATCGATATCTCGGCGATCATTCCTCCGTCGCTGACCGCATACAGGTTGTCGCCATTCGGGCTCAGCGCGATGCTCCACATCGTCCAGTCGGTGAGCTGGCGGCCGGTGGCCTGAAGACTGGCGGTGTCGATCCAGGTGACGCCGTGGACGCCCAGTGCCACCAGGGTTTTTCCATCCGGGGTCAGGACGGCACCATTAGACCCAAAGCCTTTGGCCTCCACGCCCTGGATGAGGCTTCCGGACTCGGCGGGCGTCGCGATGTGAACGGTTCGTGTGAGGGCCGGGGCACCGTTGCTGGTGTCGAGGTCGGCGACCACGCCCATCGTCCCGTTCGCCGCGTACAGATGAGAGCCGTCGGCGCTGAGCGCGAGGGACCAGTGGAAGCCGGCCTCGCTGGAGGCGTAGCCGGAGCCAGGCAGGTCGATGCAGATCGCGATGTCGCCTAGGAGGTTGAGTGCATGAATGAAACCGCCCTGGTGCTCGCGGATGTAAACGCTGTACAACCACTGGCCGTCGCGTGAGGGCACGCCTGACAAGCGCAATCCGGCCATCGCTGCGTTGCCGTCGCTCTTGTCGACGATGATGGTTGGGTCGAGCTGTCCGCTCCCGACATTGAGGTCGCGCACGTAGTAGCTGTTGCTCGACAGGTATTCGATCAGGTAGATCCGCCGGCCGTCGTTGCTGACGGCATCGAACTGGAAGTAGCCGTTCAAATCGAATTGCTTGGCTGCGTTTTTGTAGGACGTGTCGACCAGCAGGAGATGCGTGGCGCTCGGCAGCGCATCGGCGGTGTTGTCGAGTGACTGGAGGACCAGCCAGCGACCGTCCGGTGAGAGACCTCCCGGCAAGCCGCTGATGGTCGCGGGTGGGAGCTCGAATGCGCCTGGCAGGCGAAGCGTGTGCCGCACGGCGCCCGTCTGCGGATCGAGATCGAGCAGGGCGGTACCCTGCACCGCGTACAGGTGAGCCCAGTCGGGCGAGGGCGTCCCCGACGGCAGGCTGCGCTCGACCGCGTGCGAGCGTGTGTCGATCACGCTGACGGTCTGCGACGTTTGCGTCGAGGTCGCCATGTACAGCTTGTAGTCGCTGCTGGGCGAAACCGGTCCCAGGTCCGCGCGGCCGCACGCGGCCACGATGAACGCCACCGCCAGGATGCTTGGAAGAGCTCGCATTCGTCTCGCCTCGCTCTCCATACACCGCTCACGCGGTGACGGTTCCTGTCAGGCGAGCGAAGCGGCGATCTGGAGCGCTTGGGCCTTGGTCAGGTTGCCTTCGATCCGCACCACCGTCCCGCCGACGTCGATCAGAAGGGTGTTGGTGGCGAGCCTGAGCGTCTCGTACCGGATCTGCCCAGAGCTGTCCACGAACACGAACACGTGCGGGGCGCCGGCGACCCAGTAGCCGGAGCTGCCTGCGACGGTCACCGGCTCGATCGTGGTATCCGGGCCGATCATCTTCCCGAAGTACTCGCTGTTGATGGCGCCGCGAGCCTCAGTGATCAGGACGCCCACGCCGGTCTCACCGGCGGCGGGAAGTCCCGGTCGACCGGCGTACACCAGCGTGACCTCGCCGCCCGACGGACGATCGGTCGGCGGCTGCACGTAGACCTCGTCAGGCTGACCGAGTGAGGCCGGCACGAGCAGGGGCCATCTGACGCCAGCCCGGGCTTCCGCCAGGGTGGTCTGCTCTCCCAGGCCGAGACGCCGGCCGAGGGGACCAGAGGGCAGGGGGGTTGGTGTCGCCAGGTGGGGCACCGTTCGAAAGAACGTATGAAGGTTGATCCAGCTCGCGATGGCGTCGCGGCTGGGCGGGTAGGCGGCGATTGCGGCCAGCACCAGGATCGCCGCGGCCGCGGCCATCACCCAGCGCCTGTCGAGCCGGGGACGGCGTGTCGCGATTCGCAGGCGGACGGCGGGCGCCAGGTTCGGGGTGGCCGGCCACTCGAGCTCGTCGCCCAAACGGCTCAGCCGCTGCTCCATCTCGATCAGCTCAGGCATTCGAGGCCCCCTCGACGCGCGCTCGCAAACGGCTCAAGGCTCGTGATAGGCGCGACTTGACAGTGCCTTCCGGAATCCCCAGCGCCGCCGCCGTCTCCTCGCCGCTCAGCTCCAGGAAATAGCGGTTGGCGATCACGAGGCGGTCCTCCTCGCTGAGCTCGTTAACGAATCCCAGCAGGCGCTTCGTGTCCTCGGCAGCGACGGCTGCCGCCTCGGGGGATGGGGCCGCACCCCCCGGGCGGAAGCTGCCGGCCAAGCGAAGCTCGACCGATTGGCGGCGCCCGCTCGAGCGAACGCGGTTGCGCGCCTCATTGGCGACGATCCTGAGGAGCCAGGGCCGGGGCTCGGCGCCTGCGCGGAAGCCCGCCAGCGCCCTGTAAGCCTTGACGAAGGCCTCCTGGGTGGCATCTTCGGCGTCAGCCGCCGAGCCGGTGATCACGTAGGCGGTTCGAAACGCCATCTGCTGGTATCGCTGCACGATCTCCTCATAGGCGGCCGTCTCACCGCGCTGGGCGCGCGCAAACAGCTCGGCATCGTCCGTTGGTCGGCCCTCCATCGGATCGCATGTATTACACCGATCGCCGCATCATGGTTCCGGGTGGGTTGCAACCAGGGAGCCCAACTATGTGTTTGGGAGAGTGATGGAAGGCGTAGAGAGGGTGTTTGAACGGATGGTGCGCGAGCACCAGCACCGGGTCTACGCGGTCGGCTTTGCGCTCACCGGCAACCGCCATGACGCCGAGGAGGTGGCGCAGGACACCTTCCTGCGCGCGTACCGAGCGCTGTCGACCTACCCCCCAGAGAGAATCCGCGACCTCAAGCAGAGTCCGTGGCTTCATCGCATCGCTGTCAACGTCGTCAGAAATCGCGCCCGCGGCGCCAAGCCGCGAACGGCCGAGTTGAACGGCAGCGAGCCCGACGATGCGCCGGGACCGGAAACGCGGACGCTGCAGCGCGCGGAGATGGACCTCCTGGCCTGCCGCCTCGCCGGCCTCCCGCCGCGGTATCGGGAAGCCGTCGTGCTGAGGCACGTTCATGACATGTCTTACGCCGAGGTCGCCGAGGCGTTGGAGCAGCCGGTCGGAACCGTCAAATCCAACGTGCACCGCGGCCTGCAACTACTTAGAGGAGAGGACCATGACCGCGTTGTTGACTGATCTGAAGCGTCTGGGCTCGATGAAAGCGCCCGATGGATTCGCCGAGCGAGTCCTGATCGAGGTCGGACTCGCTGATTCGTACGCGGTTTTCGAGACCGTGCTGGGCGAGGTCTATGTCGCGTGGAATCGATTTGGAGTTTCGGCAGCGGCCCGCTGCGCCTCGGCCGCCGAGTTCGAGGGCATGTTCAAGCGGGAGGTCGGCCGTCCTCTGACGCCCGCGCCCGCCCCGGCCGACCTCGCCGCCAAAATCGAGGACGAGCTCAGCGGAAAGCGCCGCATGCGGTTCGACCTGCGTGGCCTCACGGAGTTCGAGCAGGCGGTGCTGCGCAAGACATATGAGATTCCGAGGGGCGAGGTGCGGCCATACGGATGGGTCGCGCGCGAGATCCGCAGGCCCGCTGCGGTCAGGGCCGTGGGCACCGCGCTTGCCAACAACCCGATCCCTTACTTCATCCCCTGCCACCGGGTGGTGCGCACCGACGGCGAGATCGGCAACTACGGCGGTGGAGGGCCGGAGGCGAAGAAGGCGATCCTGACGATGGAAGGCGTTCGGGTGAATCGCCTGCAGGAGCTGGCGCGCGGTGGGGTTCGGTACCAGGGGGTCAAGACGACGAGGATCTATTGCTACCCGACGTGCCATGCCGCGCAGCGTGCGCTCGAGAAGAACGTGGTTTGGCTTCATGACGAGAAGAGCGCGCGAGCGGCGGGCTACCGCCCTTGCAAAGTGTGCCGCCCGGCCGCGTAGCCGCCGCGGGGATACGACCATTTGTGCCCTTTTGGCTGTAGCGAGCCGTCCGGATTCCGACGATTTGTGCCCGAATGGCTGGGTTGCGGGGCGAGCGAGGTAGTGAGGCCTGACTCCCTAGCCCAGTGAATAAATGCCCGGAAGTTCCCTGTACAGGCCCGCGTAGTCCAGGCCGTAGCCGATGACGAAGCGGTCCGGGATTACGAAGCCTTTGAAGTCGATGTTGACCTTGACGGCGCGGCGCGCGGGCCGGTCGAGAAGGGCCGCCAAGCGCAACGAGGCCGGCTTCATCCTGCGAACGCGGCGGGTGATCGCTTCGACCGTGTGACCGGAGTCGACGATGTCTTCGACGAGCAGCACGTGGCGGTCGACGAGAGGTCCATCGATCATGTGAGCGAGCCGGAGCTCGCCTCGAGAGGTGCCTGATCCATAGCTTGCCGCGCGGACGAATTCGAGCTCGGCCGGGACGCTGAGGCTCCGCAGGAGGTCGGCCGCGAAGACCGTGGCGCCCTTGAGGATCACGACCAGGACCAGGGGGGTTTCGATGACGGCGTAGACCCTGGAGATCTCGCGGCCCATCGCGTGCACTCGGCGCGAGATCTGCGCCGAAGTGATCATGGCCTTGCCGGAGCTTTCAACTCTTGCCGGCGGGGTCTGGGTCAGGACCTCAAGCATGCGCATACAGATTACCGGTCCAGGGGAGCGACGGTGGCGCCGATAGGGGAGGCTCGGCGGTACTTGCGATGGCCGCGGCTGAAGCCGCCATCGAAATTGATGGCGCGACCCTCGTGGTATCGCTGAGGAGCCGAACCGCCGTGGGGTTTGTGACCGAACACAACGCGGCGGGCGTTTGTCATTTCGAGCCAGCGGTCGAGGCGCATCGGCTGCGTCTCGAAGATGTTCGGCCCGCTGAGCAGATCCCAAAGTTTCGACTCACCTTCGTGAACGAGAAGGTCGCGAACCCGGGCGTTTATTCCGTCGACCGGGTGCGGATCGTGGACCTCGATCAGCGCGGTGTAACCGTCGTTGCCGCAGTGCTGAGCCAGAGTTCCATCCTCGAGTCGCAGCATCGCCGGACGTTCTCGCATCCATTCTTGCAGCGGAGCATCGCGTGCCAGCTCGTCGAGGTCGTGGCGTTGGCCGCCGAGCCCCATCCACCAGCCAATTCGTGCCGGGTCGCGAAGCGCCCACAGCATCGCGACCTCGTGGTTGCCCAGGATCACCGTCGAGTTTGCGCGGTCACGCGCATAGCGCAGGGCGCCGACGCCGAATATGCCGTAGTCGACGAGGTCGCCGAGGAAGATCGTGTGCCACGCGGCCGCCGGGTAAGGCTTCAACGCCTCGAAGAGCCGTTCGAGGTCGCCGTGCACGTCGCCTACGACCAGAACCGGCAGATCACCCACCAAACGGATGCTAGTCGGAGGGTGCGGTAAAATTTGCGCCCGGCCGTAGGCGCGTAGCTCAGCCTGGTTAGAGCATCGGTCTCCAAAACCGAGGGCCGAGGGTTCGAATCCTTCCGCGCCTGCCATTCCTTCGGCGCCGCTGCAGTATCTTGACCGTCATCGACGCGAAGTGGATGGCGGTCGCGCGGGGGGACGAGCCTGCCGAGCTCGTGCTTGCCGGCGGGCGGGTGCTTTCGGTGTTCACCAAGGAATGGCTTGACGTCGACGTCGCCATCCAGGACGGCCATGTTGTCGGCCTCGGCCACTATGACGGACGCGAGCGACTGAACGTCGAGGGCGCCTACCTCGTCCCCGGTTTCATCGACGCCCACATGCACATCGAGTCCTCGAAGCTGACGGTCGACGAGTTCGCGAGGGCGGTCCTGCCGCATGGCACGACTGCGGT